>NZ_FUYT01000029.1:0-8718 GCF_900167995.1 Luteibacter sp. 22Crub2.1 | reverse complement strand
CGCTTCGTTGGCTTTTCGCGCGCAGGGCGCGCTCCTACAGGCCGCCATGTATCCCCCCATTGCGGTCGCCGTGCGGTAGGAGCGAACCCTGTTCGCGAACCCTCAGCCAGGCTAAGGCGAACGAGGCCATGCGCCCCAGGCAAGCGAGCGGTCCCATCCAACGAAGCGCACCGCCGCTCGACCCCACGCTGCCTCAGTCCCCCAAAGAGCCGGCGGGCGCCACCCTCGCGTCCGGTAGCCGCAGGCGAGGGGTCCGACTGGAAGAGGCCGCGAGAGCGGGGCCGGTCAGGGGTGACCGGCCGTTTTCGGGGAGGCAGGGACAGCCGACTCGAAAACCCCCAGTCGGAGTCCGACCCGGCCGAAGGCCATTGAAATACGGCCGCGGTAGCGGCCCTTCCCTGAGGGGTCGCCGCAGGCGTGGACGCGAGGGTGGCACCCGCCGGCTCTCCAACGCGACACAACACGCTGCGGCAAGCCAACCGCGATGGCGAAGCCGAGCCCGTCAAATAAAGCCCCCCACCTCAGCTAAACCCCTGCTGACCTCTCACAATCCGCTCCAGCTTGTCCGGGTTCCTCTGGACATGAATGCTCTGGATCGTCCGTCCGTCGGTGACGTACGTCTGCGCCGATTCAAGTTTCCCTTCGATGTAACGCAGCAACGCCCACTCGCCGTTAATGCGCGTAAGCCTCACCGTCACCCGATCGCCATAACGAAGGTGGGCGGCGTAAAACACCTGCGCGATCCGCTGCGCGCCCAGCATGGGCTTCGGGAAACTGTTGACCTTGCCGCCGCCATCGCCGGTGAGATCCGCATCCGGCGCAAGCATCGAACGAATGGCGGGGAAGTCGCCCGCCGTGAGCGCACCGGCGAAGCGGCGCATCAGGTCGAGGTGGTCGTCGCGGGGCACCCCGGCGCGCGGGCGTGCGTCACGCAACTGATCCTTCGCCCGGTGCACGAGTTGCCGACAGCTGGCCTCGCTCTTTCCGATCGCGCGCGCGATCTCCGGGTAATCTTCGTCGAAGACCTCGCGCAGCAGGAACGCGGCGCGCGCGTCGGGAGACAAACGTTCGAGCACCAGCAGAAAGGCGACTGAGACGTCGCTGTCCAGCTCGTGGAGATCCTCCGGCGAGGTGCCCTCGTCCGTAAGAATCGGCTCGGGTAGCCATATGCCGACGTATTCCTCGCGGCGCACCCGTGCGGCGCGCAGGCGGTCGATCGCTCGGCGGGTCGTTGCCGCCACCAGCCACGCCTCGCTGTTACCGATCGCGGCCTGGTCGGCGGCATTCCAGCTCAGCCAGATATCCTGCACGAGGTCCTCTGCCTCGGCCACGGAGCCCAGCATGCGATAGGCGATGCCGTGGAGGCGAGGGCGCAGCGTCGAGAAGGTAGTCGTGGCCTGATTCATACCCATAAGACGGCGCACCCCGGGCATTTGTGACATCGCCCGGAGTGTCGCACGCCGAGTCGCGCCGGATGCGTCAGGCGGCCACGGCCGGCGCGTCGGAAAGGCCGGCCTTGTCGAGTCCCCAGGCCTTGTCCATCGTGCCCGGCACGGTGCGGAAGGCCACGTTGAGGCGGTTCCACGCGTTGATCGCCGCGATCACGAAGGTCAGGTCGGAAACTTCCTTCTCGGAAAGCTGGCCGCGCACACGCTCGTAGAGGTCGTCCGGCACGCCCTGCGCGGGGATCCGGGTCAGCGCTTCGGTCCAGGCCAGGCTGGCCCGTTCGCGAGGCGTAAAGAGGTTGGACTCGCGCCAGATGGCGACGTGGTGCAGGCGCAGGTCGTGCTCGCCGTGAATGACCGCCTGCTTCACGTGCATGTCCACGCAGAAGGCGCAGCCGTTGATCTGCGACGCGCGGATATGGACCAGGAGGCGGAGGGATTCTTCGATCGAGCCCTTGCCCTCGGCCATGCTGAGTTCGGTCAGCTTTCTGGTCAGTTCCGGGGACTGCTGCTGGTAATCGAGACGCTGGGTCATGGCGAAATCCTTGAAGTGAGTGATGGAGGCCGAACGGATCGGCTTCACATGTCAGACGAGATCGCCATGGGTTTTGTGACGGGCCCTAAGACCAACGTAGGGTGGCGGGCACCCGAAACCCGCTTAAGATGCGACCCGGGGCAGTACCACTTCAACGGCAGGGGACACATATGGCAACCGGTGGCTTGCTTGCGCGTGAGCGCACGATCGCGGGACCGAGGTTCAATCGCTGGCTGGTTCCGCCCGCGGCGCTCGCCATCCATCTGTGCATCGGCATGGCCTACGGCTTCTCCGTCTTCTGGCTGCCGATGACCACGCTGGTGCCGGGTGCCGACGCGGGCGCGTGCGCGACCCAGGGCTTCCTCGATCAGCTGACCACCACGACCTGTAACTGGACGGTGCCCTCGGTCAACCACATCTTCGAAACGTTCATCGCCATGCTGGGCCTCGCCGCCGCGATCTGGGGCGGCTGGCTGGAGCACGCCGGGCCACGTAAGGCGGGTTTCATCGCCGCGTGCTGCTGGGGTGGCGGTCTGGTCATCGGCGGCATCGGCGTATCGATGCACCAGCTGTGGCTGGTCTATCTCGGTTGCGGGTTTCTGGGCGGCGTAGGGCAGGGGCTGGGGTACATCACCCCCGTGTCCACCTTGATCAAATGGTTTCCGGATCGTCGTGGTCTGGCCACCGGTTTCGCCATCATGGGCTACGGCGGCGGCGCGATGATCGGTGCGCCGATCGCCGTCAAGCTGATGAGCGTGTTCAAGGATGGCGACATCGCCGGCGTCTCGAAGACGCTGATCTGCATGGGCGTCATCTACTTCGTAGCCATGACCCTGGGTGCGTTCGGATTTCGCGTCACACCGAGTGGCTGGAAGCCTGAGGGCTACCAGCCGGTCGCCTCGAAGGCCACCCTGATCTCGCATGGCCACGTCCATCTCAGCCGCGCGTGGAAGACGCCGCAGTTCTGGCTGATCTGGGGCGTGCTGTGCATGAACGTGACGGCGGGTATCGGCGTGCTCTCCATGGCCAGCCCCATGCTGCAGGACGTGTTCGGCGGTCGGCTGCTCGGGGTCGACCCCGGCACCGAACTGAGTACGGCGCAGAAGGCGGCGATCGCCGCCGCGGCCGCCGGTCTCGTGGGTCTGATCAGCCTCTTCAACTCCGTCGGTCGCCTGGCCTGGGCCTCGGCGTCGGATTTTCTCGGCCGCAAGAACACCTACTGCGTGTTCTTCATTCTCGGCATCATCCTTTACTGCACGCTACCGACGCTGGGACACATGGGGCTGGCCGCGCTGTTCGTCATTACCGTCTGTCTGATCCTCTCGATGTACGGCGGCGGCTTCGCCACCGTGCCCGCCTATCTGGCGGATATCTTCGGTACGCAGATGGTCGGCGCCATCCACGGACGTCTGCTCACCGCCTGGTCGGTCGCCGGGGTCATCGGTCCCGTGCTGATCGCCGGGGTCCGTGAGGCGCAGCTGAGCGCGGGCGTGGCGAAGAACCTGGTCTATGACCGCACGCTCTACATCCTGGCCGGGCTGCTTCTGATCGGCCTCATCTGCAATCTTCTCGTTCGCCCGGTGGATCCGAAGCTGCACATGACCGAGGACGAACTGCGGCACGAGCGGGCGTTGCAGCACGAAGCGCAGAGCACCGACGCCAGCGTCGCGTCCGCGGCGCGCGGTTCGTTCGGCATACTGGGTGTGCTCGCGTGGCTGGCGGTCGGGATCCCGTTCCTGATCGGCGTGTGGATCGCGCTGCAGAAGGCGACGGCCCTGCTATAACGGTCGTCTGGATGCATACCGGGGGGCGAGCCATGACAGGGACGGAAGAGTCGCGCGGCAGTCTTGTCTGCGTCGGTGTGGGCATGACGCTTGGCTCGCACCTCACGCCGCTGGCACGCAGTGAGATCGATCGCGCCGATGTCGTCTTCGCGGGCGTATCCGATCCTCTCGTGGAGATGTGGCTGCGCGAGATGCATGCGGACGTGCGCAGCCTGCAGCCGTATTACGCGGAGGGTCGATCCCGTAGCGACACGTATGCCGACATGGTCGAGGTCATCCTCGCCGAGGTACGACAAGGCAGGCGTGTCTGCGGGGTGTTCTACGGTCATCCGGGCGTGTTCGCCCTGGCCCCGCACCGGTCGATCGAGCGCGCACGCAGCGAGGGCTTCGACGCACGCATGGAGCCCGGGATTTCCGCGGAGGACTGTCTGTATGCCGATCTGGGTATCGATCCCGGTACGTACGGCTGCCAGCACTTCGAAGCGACGCAGTTCCTGTTGTACCGGCGGATGATCGATCCATCGGCCTGGTTGTTCCTGTGGCAGGTGGGGCACGTCGGCGACCTGTCGCTTGCCCGGCGCGGCACCGGGCCCGGCTATCGCCGGGTGCTGGTCGACGTGCTGTCGGAACACTTTGCCGTGGACCATGAGGTGATTTTGTACAAGGCGCCGACGCTGCCGATCGAGTCTCCCTCGATCCGGCGCCTGCCGCTTTCGCGCCTGGCCGAAAGTGCTATCAGCACCTCGGAGACCCTGGCGATTCCCCCGGGACGTGCGCTCGATCCCGCACCCGGGATGCGGGCGCGTCTGCAGGCGCTCGCCGCGGACGAGGATGCCGTTCCCGTGCCAGCGCCGCCTGCGTCACACCCCGCGTGACCCGGCCACGCGGCCTACTACAACCCGTGCTGTCATAGGGATATCATCCGGTCCAGGCGCCTCGAGGGGAGGATCGCCGGACATCGGCCAGGGGTAAGGCCTCTGCGCCCAAGGGAATCGCACATGGGCAGTGTTGTCGGCTGGTTGGCGCGCGTCGGGGGAGACGCGTCGTTGAGGCACGCGACGGCGGAAACGCTGGCGCTTGCCATGAATGAAGAAGATCTCGGTGACGACGTTCGTGAACCCCTGGGTGCGCGCGACGCCGATGCGCTGCGCGCGGTGATGGGGCAAGGCATCTACTTTTCGAGCCTGATGCCCATCCAGCCGGATCACGAGGAAGAAGAAGGCGAAGACGAAGACGGCGATGAAGACGAGGGTGACGGTAAGCCGCGTCCTTCGAAAATTCCGCTGGGCGGACCCGGAGCCTGATTCAATGAGATGGAACACCCGTCGCTGGGTCGCCGTGCTGCTGGCCGTCTTTATGGCCAGTGGCACGTTGCGTGCCGCCGACGATGCGCAGGACGCGACCGCGGCCCAACTTTCCGGGATCACCGATAAGCTCAACGAGGCCGATGCGGTCAAGATCCGGGATTTCGGCCGGTATTCCCGGTTGCTCGACGAGGTCGAGCCCTTCGAGTCGAAGCTCGATGACGAGCAGCGCGCCATGTTTCACTTCCTGCGCGGATGGCGCGCTACGTGGGTGGGTGACTACGAAAACGCCAAGGTGGAACTGGAGAAGGTGGCCGATCAGTCGGTGAATTCCTTGCTCCGCCTTCGCGCGTTGTCGACCCTGGTCAATCTGCTGGGTGTCGGTCACCGTTATGAGGACGCCTTCAAACGGCTCAACGAACTCCAGGAACTGATGCCATCGGTTCGTGACCGGAAGGCGCGCTTCCAGGCGATGGGTGAGGCTTCGCAGTTGCTTAGCTCGGCAGGGCAGTTCGAGCAGGCCGAAGCGTACGCCAAGGACATGATGGCCGAGCCGCCGCCCGGCGAAACGGTATGCAAAGGTGCGCAGCACCTGCTGCGCGCGCGGCGTGAAGCCAACCGGCTCGACACGATCGACCCGATGTTCCTCGATGCGATCGAGCAGTGCGAGGCCAGGGGCGACGATGTCTTTGCCGACAGCATGCGCGCGGACATCGCGGCGTTTTATCTTTCCCATGGTCAGCCCGAAGAAGCGGTGAAGCTTCTTACCGAGCACCGGGACAATCTGCGCACCCTCAATTATTCGCAGCTGCTCGGCGAGTTCGACTCGCATCTTGCGCAGGCGTACCTCGCGCTGGGTGACTTGTCGAACGCACGGCGCTTCGGGCTTTCAGCCGTGGCCGGGGCGATCCGTGACGAGTTCACCGATCCTCGTCGAACGGGATACCTGGTGCTTTATCAGGTCGAGCAACGCCTGGGACACGCGCAGCAGGCGTTGACGTTTCATGAGCAGTACATGGCGGCGGACAAGGCGTACCTGGATGACATCAGTGCGCGCAGCCTCGCGTTCCAGATCGTCGATCAGCAGTTGCTGGCGCGCAAGACGGAAGTCGACGCGCTCAACAAGCAGAACGAAATCCTGCGCCTCAGTGGGGTGCTCGACCGCAAGGAAGTCGAGACCGGACGCTTGTACATCTTCATCCTCGGTCTCGCCCTGTTGGCGATCGTCTGGCTGGTGCTCTGGCTGCGCCGCTCGCAGCTGCGCTTCATGAAACTCGCGCGCCGCGACGGCCTTACGGGGATCTGCAATCGCGAGCACTTCGTCGAACAGGCGGAGCGGGTGCTCGCCTACGGTGCGCGATCCGATCGTGGCCTGTGCCTGATCCTGTTCGACCTGGATCACTTCAAGAACGTCAATGATACTTACGGCCACGCGGTGGGCGACGAAGTGCTCAAGCGAGCGGTGGACGTGTGCCGCCGCTCGCTGCATGCCTGCGACGTGTTCGGGCGTCTGGGTGGCGAGGAGTTCGCCGTGTTGTTGCCCGACTGCAGTCCGGCACAGGCACGTGCGCGCGCGGAACAACTGCGGCTGTCGATCGCCGCTACCGCCGCTACGCCTTCACGGCCGGAACTCTTGGTGACCGCCAGTTTCGGTGTGGGGTCGACGCTGCAATGCGGGTATGAGTTGCACCGGTTGCTGGTTGTGGCGGACGCGGCGCTTTACCGGGGCAAACGGGCGGGGCGCAATTGCGTGTTCATGGGAGATACCGGGGATATTCCGGATTCGCCGTATCTGACGGAGGCGCGGGGGTAGGAGGCGTGCGAGGATGCCGGTTCAAACCTGGCAAACGTCCATAAAAAAAGGCCGCTTTCGCGGCCTTTTTTCAACCCGTCTGCAGCTGATCAGCGCTGACGAGCCTTGAAACGGGGGTTGCTCTTGCAGATCACGAACACTTTGCCGCGACGGCGTACGACTTTGCAGTCACGGTGACGCGACTTCGCGGACTTCAAAGAGGAAAGCACCTTCACGGCCAGCTCCTGAAACTTTAAGGACAAGGAAAAACGGAATTGTAGCCATCCGGCCTGCTTAACGCAAGCGCTCGGAAAGATTCGGGTTTCAGCCGAGGCCGAGCTTACTGCGGGCCTGGCGGACGGTGCGCAGGAAACTGTCGAGCACCGGGGACGTATTGTCCACGCGTGAGGCCACCGCCAGCAAGAGGTGGGCCTCCGGGTCGTCGACGGGAACGAAGGCGATACCGTCCAGGTGGACCGCGCGCAGCGACGCCGGGACCAGTGCAAGCCCCAGACCGGCAGCGACCAGAGGCAGCAGGGAAGGGATCTGCTGCGCTTCCTGGCGAACGTTCGGTCGGAAGCGCGCCTTGTTGGCCAACAGGTTCAGGCGGTCGATGAGGGTGGCCGCGTGCGCACGTGGCGGCGCGACCCAGCGCTCGGACGCCAGTTCCTCCATGCGCACCGACTTCCGTCGGGCGAAACGATGGTCGAGGGGCAGGGCGATGACCAACGGCTCGTGGTCGATCACTTCCACATTCAGCTGGCGCGCGTTCGCCACGCCTTCGGGATGGGCGCGCAGCAGGCCGACGTCGATCTGGCCGCTGAGGATCGCGTCGTACTGGGCACCGGTGAGCATCTCTCCGAGGTGCAGGCTGACGCCGGGCGCTTCATGTGAGAACCGCAGCAAGGTTTCCGGGAGCGCGGGATGAAAGGATACGGAGACCGCGTAGGCCAGCCGAAGCTGACCGGTGAATCCCGCCGCCGCCTCGCTGACCACGGTGCGCGCGCTTTCGGCGCGAGCGAGGATGGCCTTGGCCTCGACGAGAAAGAGACGACCCGGTTCGGTCAGCGCCACGCGGCGACGGTTGCGATCGAGCAGGCGCACGCCCAGATCCGCCTCGAGGGCCTGGATCTGCTGTGACAGCGGGGGCTGCGAGATATGCAGTCGCTGCGCCGCCTGGGTGAAGCTCAGGGTTTCCGCCACTTCAACGAAGTAGCGCAGTTGCCGCAGATCGAACATAGTCGAATTTCATATAAGTGATCGCTGAAAGATATATTGGCGAGAATTTCCTAGGAAATCTATGCTTCGTCTCGGCCTACCACCAACCCCTCCCCCTGGGTCGGTAGGTCCCTCGCCCCGTAGCGACGCTAATCACCGATATCTGGCCTACCTCCCCCCCCGAGGCCCATATCGAGGCGTTTGCTCCGGGGCGACTTTCTTTGTGCGGCCGGAACGTGGCAGTCGCGCGCAGGGCGCGCTCCTGCATGGGGCTGAATCGCGCGCAGGGCGCGCTCCTGCATGGGGCTGAATCGCGCGCAGGGCGCGCTCCTACTTGTAGGAGCGCGCCTGTAGTGGCCGGGTTTTTCAGGACCACCAAGTAGGAGCAAAATCTCCTGCGAGGTGAATCATGGCTCATAGAAAAATTCCGGCAGCGGTCAAAGCCGAGGCAATACGACTGGTGGTCGAGGTGGGATATCCCCCGCCTCAAGCCGCTCAGATGATGGGTCTGGGGCCGACGGCCCTGAGGCGATGGGTGGAGGAATGGCGCGAACGGCAAGCGGCGATACCGGACGATCCGGTGGAGCAGCGACGCCTCATCGCGCAGCTTCAGGGACAGTTGAAAGCCTCTGAAGACGCT
>NZ_FUYT01000022.1:0-61696 GCF_900167995.1 Luteibacter sp. 22Crub2.1 | reverse complement strand
CCGGCATTGCGGACGTTGAACAACGCCGTGGCTTGCCTGAGCGACAAACCCTCAGCCTTAATTCGCTGAAGAACTTCCATTTTGAAGGACACGTCGTAATACGTGTGCTTCCGCGACAAACCGGCACGCCCATGCAGTAGGTAGGCATCCCGCCAGCGGCGGACCATCGAATAGTCGAGGCCGTGCCGCATGGCTACCTCTCCGGCCGACGTGGTCCCCTGAGCCGCCTCTTGCGCGACTTTTATCTTGAAAGCAGCGTCGTACTTCGCCATAAAAAAACACCCCAGAGATTGGACGGGTGTCCAACTTCTGGGGTGCAGTTCAGCGATCGCGGGCTTTTTCGTTGTCAGACCGGCATGTATTCCTCGGCCAGCACCTTGGCGGGCTCCTGCAGGAAGTTGCCCTGCACGAAGTCCACGCCGCAGGCGAACAGCAGCGATGTGCTCACCGCATCCTCGACCCATTCGGCGATGGTCTGCTTGCCCGAAGTGTGGCCTTCCTTGCAGATCTCCGCGATCTTCTTCTGATTTTCCGGATGCTGCGGGAGATCCGTCATGAAGCTGCGGTCGATCTTGAGGAAGTCGGCTTCGATGTGATTGAGCATCTGGAACGAGTTGAGGCCGGAGCCGAACTGTTCGATGCCGAACTTGCCGCCCGCCTTGCGCCACGTCGAGACGAATTCCTGGGTCGGGCGCAGGCTGGTGAGCACCTTGGATTCCGGCATCTCGATGACCAGCGTGCTGCGACGCAGCCTGGCCGTATCCAGACGTCGACAGAGCCAGGGCAGCAGATCGCGGTCTTCCAGCGACTGCTGGGTCATCTTTACGAAATACGTGGTCGTCAGACCGTCGTTCTCGCGATGCACCAGCGCGTCGATCGCGTGCCCGAGGACCCAGCGGTCGATCGCGGGCAGCAGTCCGTTGCGCTCCGCCACCGGGAAGAAATACGACGGCAGGACATCGCCCTTGGGCCCGCGCATGCGGACCAGGATCTCGTAGAACTCGCCGGCGGCATCCTGCAGGCTGATGATCTGCTGGTGATAGAGGCGCAGGCCGTCTTTCGCCAGTGCGTCGCGGACGAGGTCGAGCCAGTACTGCTCGCGCTCGGCGTCGGCCTTCTCGCGTGCGCTCGGGTCGTGCAGTTCGACCCGGTTCCCGCCCTGGTTCTGGGCGTTGCGAAGCGCTGCGCTGGCCTGGTCGAGCACGGTGTCGCTGTTGGCGTTCTTCTCGGCCAGCAGGGTGCCGCCGATGGTGATCGTAACGGTCAGCGAGCGGGAGCCCGCATCGAAGATGTGCTCGGAGATCGCGGTGCGCAGGCGCTCGGTGAGAGCCGCGTGCTCCAGATCGCCGCGCGGCCCGAGGATCAGGCCGAGCGTATGGTCGCCAAGGACGCCGGCGACATCCTCGTCGTCGATGGATTCCGCGATGCGCGTGGCGATGGCCGCCAGCAGGGAATCCGCGTTGCCGATACCGGCGCTGGTGACGATGTCCTTCCAGTTGTCCGGCTCGATGAGCAGGACGGCCTGGCCCTCGCGGCCGGCGGCCGCGGCAGCCACGGCTTCATCCACGTGCTCCAGGGTGCGCGCGCGATTGAACAGGCCGGTGACCGGGTCGCGTTGCAGCTGGGCGACCAGTGCGGCGTCGACGATCTGCTGACGGAAGACGATCTGCAGGCAGGCTTCGCTTTCGAAGGTGGCGTGGGCGAATTCCACCATCGCGGTGAAGGTGCTGCCGTCATCGCGGCGCGCCAGCAGTTCGATCGGCGGGGGCGACTTGTCGCCCCTGGAAAGGCCGCGCAGCGTCGTCTTGAAGTCGTCCGCGTGCGTACCGGCGATCAGGTCGAGGATGGGCAGGCCCAGGATATCGTCGAAGTCGGCAAAGCCGAAGGCATCGAGGTAGGCCTGATTCACACGCACGTGCATGCCTTCGTGCACGTAGGCGATGGCATCGCGCGACGAATCGAGCAGGGAGTCGCAGCGTCGCTCGGTCTCGCGCAGCGACGTCTCGAGGCGACGCACCTGGCGCCGCGTTGAGAGCGACTCGAACTCGCGCAGGACGATCGCAAGGATCTGGTCCGGGCGCTTGCGCAACGCCACGCCGCGGCAGCCGTTGGCGAAGAGATCGGCGACCGCATCGTCCTGCAGGCCATCGACGATGGCGATGAGCGCGAGGTCGCGGCCGCTGGCATCGAGCTGGCGCATGACGGCACCGGCATCGATGCCGGGCACGTTCGGATTCAGAAGCACCAGGTCGGGCACGAGCTCGTCGAGCGAGGCCTGGATGCCCGCCGCGTCGACCGCCCGGGCGGGGCGCACGGCGATGCCGCCATTGCGCAGTACGTTGATCAAAAGCTCGGCGTCTTCCACCGAGTCTTCGATGAAGAGGATCCTGATGACGTTGTCGTGTTTCATGCCGTTCCGCTTACCGCTGTTCCACCCGACGAACCCGTGAACCGGCCCGCTCCCCCCTTGTCGCGGCCCGGTCACTCTCGTACCGGGTAGGGGACATACTAGCGCGCGAAATCGGCAATGGGGCGCTTCGAAGGGTCGCCCTGCAATTCACGCACGAGTTTTGGGACGAGGTACCCGGGGAGCCTTGCACGCAGGGCGTCGACGAGGCGCAGAGCCGTCTCATCGTCGACCTCGAAATGGGCGGCCCCCGCCACCTTGTCCAGCTGGTGCAGGTAATAGGGCAGCACCCCGGCGGCGAAGGACCGCTCACACAGGTCGGTGAGAATATCCGCATCGTCATTGATGCCGCGAAGCAGGACCGACTGGTTGAGCAGGGTGGCGCCAGCATCGCGAAGGCGTGCGCAGGCGGCATCGACCGAGGCGTCGAACTCGTTGGCGTGGTTGGCGTGCAGGACCACGACCTTCTGCAGCGGCAGGCTGGACAGCCAGGTCGTGAACTCGTCGTCCACCCGCTCCGGCAACACGACCGGCAGGCGCGTGTGGATGCGCAGGCGGATGACGTGAGGCATTTCCGCCAGGCCCCGGGTGAGTTCGGCGAGCTTGTGCGTGGCCAGTGACAGGGGATCGCCGCCGGACAGGATCAGCTCCCGGATCGACGTGTCGGCCTTCACATGCGTGAGGGCCTCCCGCCACTGGGCGGCGGCGGCGATTTCTTCTCCGTACGGGAAGTGCCGGCGAAAGCAGTACCGGCAATTGACCGCGCAGCTGCCGCTGGCGATCAGCAGGGCCCGTCCATCGTACTTGTGCAGCACCCCGTGGCCCGTCCGGGAGGCCATGTCGCCCACGGCGTCCACGGTAAAGCCCTCGGCCATGTCGTGCTCGGCGCGGCGCGGGAGCACCTGGAGCAGGAGTGGGTCGCTGGCGTCCCCCTGATGCATCCGGGCCGCGAAACCGCGGGGCACACGCAGGGGAAACCCGGCGTCATCGGGGGGCAGGAGGTCGGTGCGTGCGTCCAGGCCGACGGCCCGCAGGAGCTCGCCGGCGTCCGTGATGGCGTCCCGCCACAGCTCGCGCCAGCCCGGGGAAGGCGACGATAGGCGGGAAGTGGGGCTTGCGGTTATCATTGTGGACCTTGGATCGGGCGCTTTGGCCCGTGACAGACCCTATTTTAGCCGCCCAGCGGGGCGGATATAACTCTGGAGCAGATACAGATGGGCATGCTGGGCCTCAACGACGTCAAAACGGGCAAGAAGATCATCCACAACGGCGATCCCTGGATCATCACCGAAGCGGACTTCATCAAGCCGGGTAAGGGCCAGGCGTTTACCCGTATCCGTATCCGCAACCTCAAGGACGGTCGCACGACCGAGCAGACGCTCAAGTCGAGCGACTCGTATGAAGAGGCCGATGCCGTCGATACGGATGCCAGCTTCTCGTACGTCGAGGGTACCGGCAACGATCGCGAATGGATCTTCATGCAGAGCGAGACCTACGACCAGCACCGCGCCAGCCTGGCGGCGATGGGCGACGCGTGGAAGTGGCTCAAGGGCGACGAAGAGTGCGTCATCACCCTCTTCAACGGCAATATCATCGCCGTGCAGGCGCCGAAGTTCGTCGAGCTGAAGATCACCGAGACCGATCCGGGCGTCCGTGGCGATACCTCGGGCGGCGGCGGCAAGCCGGCCACGCTCGAGACCGGTGCCGTGGTCCGCGTGCCGCTGTTCGTCAATCAGGACGAAATCATCAAGGTCGATACCCGCACCGGCGAGTACGACAGCCGCGTCAAGTAAGGCACGGCGTCTGTTGGTCGAATCGGCACGGCTGCCTTCCAGGCGCCGTGCCGATTTGTTTATGGGGTTTGCGCCCGATATGTTCCGAGAGTCCTGGTACCCCGCATCCCTGAGGCAGAAATGACTTCCAGCCCCACACCGATCGACCTTCTTATCGAAGCCCGCTGGGTCGTTCCCATCGAGCCGCATGGCGTGGTCCTCGACGACCATGCCGTCGCTGTGCACGGCGGCGAGATCGTCGCGATCCTGCCTGCCGACGAGGCCCGCGCGGCGTACGCGCCCGAAGAGCGCGTCATCCTCGAAGAACACGCGCTGATCCCCGGCCTGATCAACGCCCACACGCACAACCCCATGACTCTGCTGCGCGGTCTGGCCGACGACCTGCCGCTGATGACGTGGCTGCAGGAGCACATCTGGCCGGCCGAAGCGCGCGTCATGGGACACGACTTCATCCGTGACGGCGTGGAACTGGCCGTGGCCGAAATGATCCGCGGCGGCACCACCTGCGCCAACGAAAACTATTTCTTCCCCGACGTGATCGCCGCGACCTATCGCAAGATGGGCTTTCGCGCCGTCATCGGCCTGCCGGTCATCGATTTCCCGACGCCCTGGGCGAAGACCTCCGATGAATACTTCAGTCGCGCGGTCGAGGTCCACGATTCCCTGCAAGGCGAGCCGCTGCTGACCACGGCCTTCGTGCCGCACGCGCCGTATACGGTGTCGGACGAGAATTTCGAGCGCATCCGCGTGCTGTCCGACCAGCTCGATATCCCGGTGCATCTGCATACGCACGAGACCGCGCAGGAAGTGGAGGAGGCCGTCGCGAAGGACGGCATGCGTCCGTTCGAACGTCTGCGTAAGCTCGGCATCGTCAACGAGCGGCTGGTCGCCGTGCATATGACCCAGCTGACCGATGGTGAGATCGCGGCGTGTGCCGCGGCGGGCGTGTCGGTCGTGCATTGTCCGGAGTCCAACCTCAAGCTGGCATCCGGCTTCTGCCCGGCGGAGAAGCTGCGCACCGCGGGCGTCAACGTCTGCATCGGCACCGATGGCTGCGCGTCCAACAACGATCTCGACATGTTCGGCGAGATGCGCACGGCGGCGATGCTGGCCAAGGCCGTCGCGCAGGACGCCGCGGCGTTCGACGCCGCCTTCGCGCTTCGCGCCGCGACGCTCAACGGCGCAAAGGCCATCGGCCTCGGCGACCGCGTCGGCTCCATCGAGCCGGGCAAGCGCGCCGACCTGACCGCGGTTCGCCTGGATGCCCTCGAGACGCAGCCGCTTTACCACGTGGCCTCGCAGCTCGTGTACGCCACCGGCCGTCATCAGGTGAGCGACGTGTGGATCGACGGCCAGCGCAAGCTCGTCGCCGGCGAGCTCGTCGGCATCGATACCGCCGCGATCCGCGAAAAAGCGCGTTTCTGGCGCCAGCGTATCGCCGCCGGGGATCAGCCCGATGAGTGAGGCGACCCACCTCTACCTCGTAATGGCGATGCGCAACCCGACCTTTCAGGCGGAGGCGGGGCAGGCGCACCAGACGTTTCTCGCCGGACTGATCGAGCGCGGCGAACTCGACATGACCGGCCCGTTCACCGACGGGTCCGGCGGAGCCTACCTGCTGCGTGCCGCCAGCCTCGACGAGGCGACGCGCATCGCGCACGCCGACCCGTTGCACATCACGGGTTCTTCCACGCTCACCGTCCACGAATGGCGTTTCCGCCGTTTTCCGGAGCCTTGAATCATGCAAACCGAAACCACCGCCAACGTCAGTCCGGAAGAGATCGCCCGCTTCGAAAAGCTCGCTGCGCGCTGGTGGGATCCCGACGGTGAATCGCGCCCGCTGCACGACCTCAACCCGGTGCGTGCCGCGTATGTCGGTGGCCGTGCGAACCTGCGCCGCGCGAAGGTCGCCGACGTGGGCTGCGGTGGCGGATTGCTCAGCGAAGCGCTGGCGCGCGCGGGAGCCCATGTCACCGCGATCGATCTCGGCGCGAAGCTGATCGAGATTGCGAAGCTGCACCTCTTCGAGTCCAGCCTTCAGGTCGATTATCGCGTGCAGTCGTCCGATGCCCTGGCCGCGGCCGAACCTGCCTCGTTCGACGTGGTCTGCTGCATGGAGATGATCGAGCACGTGCCCGATCCGCTGGTGCTGATCCGGGACCTCGCCGGCATGCTCAAGCCGGGCGGCCAGCTCTTTCTGTCGACGCTCAATCGCACGCCGGCCGCATTCGGCGCGGCGATCGTCGGCGCGGAATACCTCATGCGTCTGCTGCCGCGCGGTACGCATCACTACGCGCAGTTCCTCAAGCCGTCGGAAGTCGCGGGCATGCTGCGCCGCTTCGACCTCGAGCTCGAAGACCTGCGTGGCCTCGCTTACAACCCGCTCACGCGCAACGCGAGCCTGTCGTCCAATACGTCGGTGAACTACGTGCTGGCGGCGAGGAAGGTCGCGTGAGCGGACTGCCGTTCAAGCCGGAAGGTGTGTTCTTCGATCTGGATGGCACCTTGCTCGACAGCGCGCGCGATCTGTACGCCGCCGCCGTCGATCTGTGTGCGGAGCAGGGCGTTACGCCACCGTCTTACGACGACGTCCGCCCGGTGGTGTCGCGTGGATCGCGCGCGATCATCGCGGTGGCTTTTCCGGAGCTCGACGCCGACGCGATCATGCGGCTCGTGCCGCGTTACCTCGCGATCTACGAAGCGAACATGGCCCGCCACACGATTCCGTTCGACGGCGTCGAACCGCTGCTCGCCGGTATCGACGCGGCCGGTATCCGCTGGGGCGTCGTGACCAACAAGCCCGGGTTCCTGACGGATGCGCTGCTGCCTCAGGCGGTACCGCACTGGAAGCCCGCCGCGGTGGTCTCCGGCGATACGCTGCCGGTGAAGAAGCCCGACCCGGCGCCCGTATTGCACGCGTATGCGATCGCCGGCTGCGATCCCGCCCGTTCGGTGTTCGTCGGCGACGATCGTCGCGACATCCTTGCCGGCAAGGCGGCCGGCTCGTTCACCGTGGCGGTGCGCTGGGGCTACCTCGATGGTGGCGATCCCGACAGCTGGGGTGCGGACGCGGTCATCGATCACCCGGGCGAACTGGCCGCGCTGCTGGGCGTCGGGGAGGCGGTGGCGTGAGCGACGGCGCGACCCAGAGCTATATCGACAAGTGGCTGGCGGTGCAGCCGCAGCAGCGCATCGCGCTCGGTTTCGTCGACGAGCGCGTGCGCGATGAGCACGTGGCGCTTGCCGCCTTCGAACAGGAACTGATCGCGTCCGCTTATGGCATCCGGGAGCCGCAGGTGGCTGCGGCCAAGCTGCAGTGGTGGGCCGAAGAACTCTCCGGCGCGCCCGCCAGTGGCGGCCGGCATCCGCTGACCAAGCAACTGTTTGCGAGCGAGCGTGCGCGTCGTATTCCCGCGTCGGTCTGGATCGCTCCCGTGCTGGCCGCGATGGCCCAGCTCGAGCAGGGCACCTCGTCGGACTTCAGTGCCCAGGTATCGGCGGCCAGCGGTCTGCATGGCGCGCTGGCGACGCTCGAAACCGCGTGGTGGTTCGGCCCTGATGCATCTGCCGACGCGGCGTCACGGGTGGCCACGCTGTCGCACCTGGTCTTCGCGCTCTCGCGCCTGGAACTCGATGCGGAGCGCGAGCGCCTGCCGTTGCCGATGTCGCGCCTGGCGCGGCACAGCCTGTCGCGAGGTCAGCTGAAAGACGATACACCGGCCCGGCGCGACGCCATCCGCGCCCAGCTGACCGAACTCGCCGCCGGTCTGAAGGCCGCGCTGGCCCTGAATCAGCCGCTGAGCACCTTCCGCGGACTCGAGGGCCGTACGGCCCTGGCGACGGCCCGAGGCGCGGCCAAAGCCGCCGAACCGTTCGCCGAACTGCACCGTCGGCAGTCGCGCACGGGACCGGCGACGGCTCTGCGGGCCTGGCGCGCGGCCCGTCGCGCGGGTCGGTTGGGCTGAACGCACCGTTTCCCGGCACCCACCATTGAGCCCGTGAGTCGGGCCCCCATCTCGGCACGGTAGGCCGGATACGACTGGCCCCCTAGGATATTCTCCGATGTACATCCACGATTCCCCCACTCGCCTGCTGCCTGACGTCGCCTCTCAGGAACACGCGCTCGCCCTCGGTACGCTCGACTGGGTGGGTATGGACGGCATGGAAATGCCGGTCGCGTTCGATGCCGGCGACGGCGACGTGCGGTCCACCGGCGCCCGCGTCGGTGCCTTCGTCAATCTCACCAAAGCGGAGGCGCGCGGCATCCACATGTCACGCCTCTACCTGCTGGTCTCCGAGGCGCTATCGGCCGGACCGCTGACGATCGACGGCATCAGGCGTCTGCTGAACGACTTCCTGAGTTCGCATGAGGGGCTGTCGGACCACGCGCGGATCACGATCGGCTTCGACCACCTCGTCCGTCGCCATGCGTTGCGCAGCGACAACAGCGGCTGGCGCTCCTATCCGATCACGATCGATGCGACGCTCACGGGAGAGACCTTCCGCCTCGAGATCGTCACCGACGTGGTCTACTCGTCGACCTGTCCCGCCTCCGCCGCGCTGTCACGCCAGCTTATCCAGGACAATTTCGCCAGCACGTTCGCGGCCGGTCAGCCGCTGGACCGGGAAACGATCCTCGCCTGGCTGGGCACGGAGAAGGGCATCGTGGCGACCCCGCATGCCCAGCGCAGCACGGCCACGATCCGCGTGCGTCCCGCCGGCGACGGCGTCTTCCCGCTGATCACGCTGATCGACAACGTGGAGGCCGCGCTCGGGACTCCCGTCCAGACGGCGGTCAAGCGTGCGGACGAGCAGGCGTTCGCACTGGCCAATGGCCAGAACCTGATGTTCTGCGAAGACGCCGCCCGTCGTATCCAGAAGACGCTGGAGGCCGACCGCAATGTCGCCGACTTCCACGTCCGCGTGGCCCATCACGAGAGCCTGCACCCGCACGACGCCGTGGCGTTTGCCAGCAAGGCGCGCTAGCGCCTTGCGTTGTAGGAGCGAGCCCTGCTCGCGAAGCTCTTTGCCCCGCCCGCGCAGACCCGCGCGAACGTCGGTCGCGAGCAGGGCTCGCTCCTGCAATGGACGCGGCTACAGGCGACCTGTCAGTGAATCCCAGGCAGCAGCAACGGATCCAGCCGCGTTCCGAACCAGTTGAAGCCCCAGTGCACATGGGGTCCCGTCGCGCGTCCGGTCTTCCCGGCCGCACCGATGATCTGCCCCTGACGCACATGCTCACCGACCCGCACGTCGATCCGTGACAGGTGCAGGAAGTTCGACGACAGGCCGAAGCCGTGGTCGAGCAGCACGGTGCCGCCGGTGAGATAGAGATCCGGGCTGGCGAACGTGATGATGCCGTCCGCGGGTGCTTTCACCGGCGTGCCTTCAGGTACGGCGATGTCCATGCCCGAGTGTGGCGCCTTCGGGTCACCGTTATAGATGCGCTGATTGCCGAAGCGCCCGCTGATACGACCCGTCACCGGCCAGATGAAGCCGTGGGCGAAGTCCTCGCGCGTATCGTCACGGTTACGTGCCGCGACCACCCCGGCCTGCTCGCGTTCGATGCGCGCCGCGATGTCCGGCGGCGGGTTCACCGTCTTCGGCGGCACACCCTCGACGCGCTCGATCGGCCAGTCGCGAGGGGTGACCTCGACCACCCGTTTCTCCGTGCCGACAGTGACGACGATGGGACCTTTCTCATCCCGTCCGGCACCGAAGACGAAGATGCCGTCGTCGCCGACATGCACGGGCTTGCCGGCGACGGTGACGTGAGAGCCCCGGGGCGCGTGGCCGATGACCAGCCCGCCCTGCGACACCGTCGAGGGCAGGTCGGGGACCGCGGCCGCGGCGGCCGCGGTCATCCACAGAGCGAGTGCAGCGCTTGCGATTTTCCTCATGCCTTGGCCGCACCACTCGCCGGTCGGTCGAACGTCAGGCGCTGGCCACGGACATCGCCGTCGACGGTCTTGCCGTCGAAAACACGGTGTCCATTGACGAAGGTCGACACGATGCTGCTCGAGAACGTCTCACCCTCGAACGGCGACCAGCCGCACTTCGAGAGAACTTCCTCGCGTGTCACGGTGTGCTTTTTCTTCGGGTCGACCAGGACCAGATCGGCCGCGTAGCCCTCGCGCAGGTAGCCGCGGTTCTCGACGTCGAACAGCTTGGCCGGTGCGTGACAAACCGCCTCGACCACACGCTCGAGCGTGAGCTTGCCTTCATGCACGCGCTCGAGAGCGGCCTGCAGCGCGAACTGCACGAGCGGCAGGCCCGACGGCGCCTTGTCGTACTTCTGTGCCTTTTCTTCCAGCAGATGCGGCGCGTGGTCGGTGGCCAGGACGTCGAGTCTGCCTTCGGCGAGAGCTTTGGTAATCGCGTCGCGATCGGCCTCGTCCTTGATCGCGGGGTTGCACTTGATGAAAGAACCCTTCGCGTCATAGTCGGCCTTGCCGCCGAAGTGCAGGAAGTGCACGCAGGTTTCCGCCGTGATGCGCTTGCCCTCGATCGGGCCCGGCTCGAACAGCGCCAGTTCGTCGGCCGTGGAGATATGCAGCACGTGCAGGCGGGTGTTGTGCTTTTTCGCCAGCGAAATCGCCAGACGGGTGGACTTGATGCAGGCCTCACGCGAGCGGATATGCGGGTGCTCCCACATCGGGATGTCGTCGCCGTACTTTTCGTGCGCCCTGGCGAGGTTCTCGTCGATCATCGGCGTGTCTTCGCAGTGCGTGATGATCGGTACCGGGGTGTCGCGGAAGATGCCGTCGAGGGTCTCCGGGTTGTCCACCAGCATGTTGCCGGTCGACGCACCCATGAAGACCTTCACGCCGGGGGCGGCCTTCGGATCGAGCGCGCGGATCGCATCGAGGTTGTCGTTGCTGGCGCCCATGTAGAAGGCGTAGTTGACGACGGAGGACTTGGCGGCGAGCTCGTACTTGTATTCCAGCGAATCGCGGTCCAGTGCGGGCGGCTTGGTGTTGGGCATTTCCATGAAGCTGGTGATGCCGCCTGCCGCGCAGGCGCGCGACTCGTGCGCCAGGTCCGCCTTCTGCGTGAGACCCGGCTCACGGAAGTGCACCTGATCGTCGATCATTCCGGGCAGCAGCCAGAGGCCCGTGGCGTCGATAACCTGTTCGTCACGTTCCGTTGCCAGATGCTGCGCAATCGTCGCGATTTTTCCGTCACGGACACGTAAGTCGGCGGTGAACCGGCGGCCTTCGTTGATCAGTTCGGCGTTCTTGATGAGCCAGGCATCAGTCATGGGTATCAGCTCCTTGGGCGCCACATCGGCGCAGGACGAATTGGTCGGGGACGGGGTCGTGGCCGCCTTCACACAGCGGCTGGCAGCGCAGGATGCGCCAGGTTCCCAGAACCGTGCCACGTGCCGGCCCGAAACGGGCTATGGCGACGCGGGCATAATCGGAACAGGATGGATGGAAGCGGCATCGGGCCCCGAGGAGGGGACTGAGCCACCGTTTGTAGAAGGAAATCAGGATTAAGAGGAGGCGGGTCACTATGAGTCCGGTGTCGACCGGCGTAAGCCAGAAGACAGTATCCCAGAAGAGAGGTTGCTGGGGTAACGCTTCTGGGCTATAACACCCCGCCGCCACGGCCACCGAGGTGAAGGATTATGGCGAAAAACGCTAGCAGTTCCGCAGCCGCCAAGGGCGCCGCCAAGAAGGGCGGCGCGGGCGACGTGAAGACGGCCAAAACGGTTGTGGCCGGGGTAAAGGCGGCGAAGGCGCCGGCGAAGAAGGCAGCGGTCAAGGCCGCGCCGGTGAAATCCGCCGCGCCCGCGAAAAAGGCCGTGGCGAAGACACCCGCCAAGGCCGCGCCCGTCAAGAACGCCAAGCCGGCGGCCAAGGCGCCCGTTAAAACGGCGACAAAACCAGCGGCTTCCCATGCGGCTCCCGCCGCGACGAAATCCACCGCTCCCGCCGTAAGTAAGGCGGCAGCGGCCAAGACCAAGCCGACGCCGGCCAAGGCCGCGCCGGCTCCCGCTCCAACGCCGGCGGCGAAGTCATCCGCCCCGGCCCACGATGCACCGACGCCCGCCCAGGGCAGGACGGCATCGGCCGTTGCCGCTACACCGCCGCGGAGTGCCTCCGCGGTGGGTAGCGCTACCTCATCCAGTAACGAGAATTCCACGCACTCCAGCATGAACAGCACCACTTCCCACACCGCCGACAACGGCATCACGCGCGAAGACGGCCGCTATGCGCTGCCGGCTTCGACTGTCATCGACCTGCCGAAGGGTTACAAGCCGGGTCCCGACGAGGAGTACATGAGTCCTCGTCACCTGGCCTATTTCCGCAACAAGCTGAAGGACTGGCGCGACCAGCTGGTCGAAGAATCCCGCCAGACCATGGACAACCTCCGTGAGGAAGTCCGCGACGTGGGTGACGAAGCGGAGCGCGCCACGCGCGAGACCGAGAACTCGCTCGAGCTGCGCACCCGCGATCGCTACCGCAAGCTGATCTCCAAGATCGACAAGGCCCTGCGCCGGATCGAGGAAGGCCGCTACGGTTTCTGCGAAGAGACCGACGAGGAAATCGGCGTGGAGCGTCTCGACGCCCGCCCGATCGCCACGCTGACGCTCGATGCACAGGAGCGCCGCGAGCACCTGCAGAAGCAGATGGGCGACTGATCGCCTGTTTCATCGCGGTATAAAAAAACCCTCGCGAGCGATCGCGAGGGTTTTTTCTTGCCTGCTGTCGTAGGAGCGCGCCCTGCGCGCGAAAGGCATCGCGCGCAGGGCGCGCTCCTACAGGTGACGTCAGCGCCGCGCGGCCGCGTGCAAGTCACGTCAGCGTCGCGCGGACGCGTACAGGTCACGCCAGCGTTGCGGCCGCGTAGGCCTTCAGTTTGACCAGCATCGCCGCCAGACCATTCGACCGGGTGGGCGACAGATGCTTGGCCAGCCCGATGTCCTGGATGAAGCTCGGCTCGGTGTCCACGATCTCGCGGGCCGACCGGTCGGAGTACACGCGCAGCACCAGCGCGATGAGGCCCGAGACGATCGCCGAATCGCTGGCGGCGTCGAAATGCATCTTCGAGGCATCGCCCGAGGGAATCAGCCAGACCATGGACTGGCAGCCGTGGACCCGGTTCTCTTCCGTCTTGCGCTCATCGGGAAAGGCGGGCAGCTGGCGGCCGAGGTCGATCAGGTACTGGTAGCGTTCCGTCCAGTCGCTGAAAAAGGCGAACTCTTCGGCGATGGCTGCCTGGGCCTCGAGGGCGGTGGATTCGATCGGCTCGCTCATGCTTTCACCACACTCCAGCGCGTGCCCTGTGCGCCGTCTTCAATGGCGATGCCCAGCTCCCTGAGCTGGTCGCGGATGGCGTCCGAGCGCGCGAAGTCCTTCGCGGCACGAGCCGCCCGGCGCTCTTCCAGCAAGGCCTCGATGGCGGCCTCGTCGATGCATTCGCCCGGGTTGCCCTGACGGAACCAGGTTTCCGGGTCTTCCTGCAGCAAGCCGAGCAGACCGGCGCCGCCCAGCAGCGCCGCCTTGGCGGCGGCACGCTCGTCGCCCGTGGCGCGGCGTGCCGCGTCGGCGAGCTGGGAGATCTCGGCCAGGGCCTGCGGGGTGTTGAGGTCGTCGCACAGGGCCGCTTCGACGGCCGCCGGCACGACCGCAGCGCCGGCATCGACATCCGCCATGTCGCGCAGGGCGCCGTACCAGCCGTCCAGCGTACGCACGGACTGGGTGAGTGCGCTTTCCGACCAGTCCAGCGGCTGGCGGTAATGCCCGCGCAGGAGCATCAGGCGCAGCGCTTCGCCGGGGTGTCTGCCCAGCAGTTCGTGCAGCTGAAGCACGTTGCCCAGCGACTTCGACATCTTGCGACCGTCGAAGGTCAGCATGCCGTTATGCAGCCAGTAGCGCGCAAAGGTCTTGCCGCCGTGGGCGCAGACGCTCTGGGCGATTTCGTTTTCGTGGTGCGGGAACGTCAGGTCGACGCCGCCGGCATGGATGTCGATGGTCTCACCCAGATGGGCTTCGCTCATGGCCGAGCACTCGATGTGCCAGCCCGGACGGCCACGGCCCCAGGAACTGTCCCAGCCGGGCAGGGTGGCGTCGGAGGGCTTCCAGAGCACGAAGTCACCGGGGCTCTTCTTGTACGGAGCCACCTCGACGCGGGCGCCGGCGATCAGGTCCTCCGGGTCGCGACCGGAAAGGGCGCCGTACTCGGCATACGACTCCACATGGAAGAGGACATGGCCCTCGGCCTCGTAGGCGTGGCCGGAGGCGATCAGGCGCTCGATCATCGCCACGATCTGTGGAATGTGGTCCGTGGCGTGGGGTTCGACGTCCGGCGCCGCGACGCCCAGCCGGGCCATGTCCTCACGATAGGCCTGAGTGAATCGCTCGGTGATCTGACCGATCGGCACGCCCGCGGCGGACGCGGCGGCGTTGATCTTGTCGTCGACGTCGGTGATGTTCCGCGCGTACACGAGATTCGGGTAGTGGCGGCGGATCAGCCGCGCCAGCACGTCGAACACGACCGGCGGCCGGGCATTGCCGATATGGATGTAGTTGTAGACGGTCGGCCCACAGACGTACATCGTCACCCGGTTCGGATCGATCGGGGTGAACGCCTCCGTGCGGCGCGACAAGGTGTTGTAGAGCGAGATCGGCATCGTGGATCCGTGGACGGGCGCGGCGGGCGGCCGGTCGCAGATAGTAACAAGCCCGCCGCCTTCCCGGGCGCACGCACGTGCCGCGAATCGGTTGACATCGTGCGTGAATTCGCCCGCGCGAGGTTCTAAGCGTGGATTCAGCGTGAACTTGATGAAATGCGTACCAGTAGGCGCGCCCGTGCGCCTGGCTGGAGGTTTTCCTACATGTCTCGCCTGCTTATCCCTGCGCTCATCCTCGCCGTTTTCGCCTCTGGCGCCAGCGCCCAGGACGGCCGCTATGCGCCACCGCCGCCACCCCCGGGTGCCGTGGGTCCGGATGACAACACCCATTTCGGCTGGGCCGACGTGCTGCGCGTGGACCCCGTCTACGGCGTCGCGCGTGTCGAGACGCCGCGTCAGGAGTGCTACGACCAGCCAGTCGTCCGTCGTGAGTCCAGCGGTAACAGCACCGCCGGGACCATCCTCGGCGCGGTGGTCGGTGGTGTCCTGGGCAACACCGTCGGCAAGGGCGACGGCCGCAAGGCCGCCACCGTGGTCGGCGCGGTGGCCGGCGGCGCCGTGGGCAACAACATCTCCCACAACGGCGACCGCACTTACGAGAGCACCGAAACCCGCTGCCGCGATGTCAGCTCGGTCTCCGAGCAGCGCCGCATCGCCGGTTACGATGTCGAATACCGCTACCGCGGTGAGGTCTACGTCTCGCGCCTGAACTACGACCCGGGCGAGCGCCTGCGGGTCCGCGTCAACGTGGCGCCGGCGGACTGAGCGCCTCGCCATGATGTCGAGAAAGGCCGCGAGCGATCGCGGCCTTTTTTTGGGCGCGCGTCGGGGCACGGGCGGGGGGCGGGGGCGGGGGCGGGTGCCATTCTCGTCGCTAAGTCCTCCTCCGGCCTTCGCCTACGTGCGGAAGCGCTCCGAGAACGACACCCGCCCCCGCCCTCCGAACCGAGAGGTTGCGGGTGGGGAAAGCGGCGAGCACGAGCATGAGGCGTGATCCGTGCGTGCGGTGCTGCCCACGATGTCGATCAGCGCGGCGCGCGCAGGTTCCGCGATTTTGCCGTCTTCCAGTTGCCCTGTCGCGTTGGAAGGGAGTGGTCGGCTGCCGTTCTTGGAGCGCTTCCGCACGAAGGCGAAGGCCGTAGGAGGACTTAGCGACAAGAATGGCAGCCGACCGCTCCCGTGCCTCAGTGCGAGCACTCCCACGGCGATGGCGAAGCCGAGCCCGAAGCCATGTTGCGCAACGCACCAAATCCCGGCATGATCGGGGTTCTGCCTTTGCCGACCCTGCCGTGTCCCATACCGTCTACACCGCCGTTGTCTTCACTAGCGCCCGCATGGCCGCTGGAATGACGTCGCGTGCTCGTCGACCGTACATCGGACATTCGGCCGGGTAGGCTGTCGCGCGCATTTCATTCGCATCGACTAAAAAACCCGGCCCCGTGCCGGGTTTTTTCGTTTCCGATTCCTGATATTCCACCCACGGCCCCCGGGCCACCGACCGATCTGGACCGCCATGACCGTTCGCCACTTCCTCAATACCCAGGACTACAGCCGCGCCGAGATCGACGCCCTGCTCGAGCAGGCCGCCGAATTCAAGCGCTCGCCGCAGGGTCAGCAGCTGGCTGGCAAGTCGATCGCGCTGATGTTCTTCAACCCCTCCATGCGGACCCGGACCAGCTTCGAGCTGGGCGCGTTCCATCTGGGCGGGCACGCCGTGGTGCTCTCCCCGGGCAAGGACGCGTGGCCGATCGAGTTCGAGGTCGGTACGGTGATGGACGGCGATACGGAAGAGCACATCGCCGAGGTTGCCCAGGTGCTGTCGCGCTACGCGGACATCATCGCCGTGCGCGCCTTCCCCAAATTCGTCGACTGGCAGGTGGATCGTCAGGACATCGTCCTTAAGGCGTTCGCGCGCTACGCCTCCGTGCCGGTGATCAACATGGAGACGATCACCCATCCCTGCCAGGAGCTGGCCCATGCGCTGGCCATGAAGGAGCATCTGGGGGATCTCCAGAACAAGAAATACGTGCTGACGTGGACCTACCATCCGAAGCCGCTGAACACGGCGGTGGCCAATTCGGCGCTGATGATCGCGACCAGGATGGGTATGGATGTGACGCTGCTGTGCCCGACGCCGGAATATATTCTCGACGAGCGCTACATGGAGTTCGCAAAGCAGAACGCGGCCGAGAACGGCGGCTCGCTGCAGGTGTCCCATGACATCGAATCGGCGTACAGCGGCGCGCACGTGATCTACGCGAAGAGCTGGGGTGCGATTCCTTACTTCGGTCGCTGGGACGAAGAAAAGGCCATTCGTGACGCCAACAAGCACTTCATCGTCGACGAGGCCAAGATGGCGCTCACCGACAACGGCCTGTTCAGTCACTGCCTCCCGCTGCGCCGGAACATCAAGGCGACGGACGCGGTGATGGACTCACCGGCGTGCATCGCCATCGACGAAGCCGAAAACCGCCTGCACGTGCAGAAGGCGGTGATGGCTTCGCTCATCTCGCACGCGTCGGGCGCGAAGTCCGGCCTCGGTTTCTGATTCGCTCTTTCCCTTTTCCCTTATTTTTGGAGCCAGCATGTCCAGCAAAGATATCGTTCTCGCGTTTTCCGGCGGCCTCGACACCAGCTTCTGCGTCCCGTACCTGATGGAGCGCGGCTATGCCGTGCACACCGTGTTCGTCGACACCGGCGGCGTTTCGGCGGAAGAGCGTGAGTACATCGAGCAGCGCGCGACCGAACTGGGCGCCGCCTCGCACCGCACCGTCGATGCCTCGCAGGCGATCTGGGACACCTTCGTCACCCCGCTGATCTGGGCCGGCGAGTTCTATCAGGGCCAGTACCCGCTGCTGGTGTCCGATCGCTACCTCATCGTGAAGGCCTCGCTGGAGCGTTGCGACGAGCTCGGCACCAAGCTGTTCGCTCACGGCTGCACGGGCATGGGCAACGACCAGGTGCGCTTCGACCTGACCGTTCGCGCCCTTGGCGATTACACGATCGTCGCGCCGATCCGCGAGATCCAGCGCGAGCACACCCAGGTCCGCGCGTACGAGCAGAAGTACCTGGAAGACAAGGGCTTCGAAGTCCGCGCCAAGACCAAGCACTACACGATCAACGAGAACGTGCTGGGCGTGACCATCTCCGGCGGCGAGATCGACGCCTGGGAAATTCCGGGCGAAGGCGCGATCGGCTGGTGCGCACCGCGCGCCGAATGGCCGTCCGAACCGCTGCGTATCGAACTCGGCTTCGAGAAGGGTGTAGCCACCTCGCTCAACGGTAAGGCCGCCACCGGTCCCGAGATTCTCGCCTTCCTCAACCGCGAACTGGCGAAGTACGGCGTGGGTCGCAGCCTGTACACCGGCGACACCAACATCGGCCTGAAGGGCCGCATCGTGTTCGAGGCGCCGGCACTGACCGCGCTGCTCACCGCGCACCGCGCGCTGGAAGAAACCGTGCTGTCGAAGCAGCAGAACCGCTTCAAGCCGGAAATCGGCCGCAAGTGGACGGAAGTCGCGTATGAAGGCTTTTTCAACGATCCGATCAAGGCCGACCTCGAGGCTTACCTCGTGTCGACGCAGCGCAAGGTCGACGGCAAGGTCATCGTCGAGACCCGCGGCGGTTCCATCTACGCCGTGAAGGTCGAATCGAAGAACCTGCTGCACTCGTCCAAGGCGACGTACGCGCAGGCTGCCGACTGGGGCGTCGCCGAGGCCGAGGGCTTCATCAAGCTCTACGGCATGAGCTCGACGATCTGGGCGGAAGTCGACCGCGCCAACGGGAACTGATCCAGGCTCATGGAAAAGCTTCTCGAAGACACCCTGACCCATCTGCGTGCGCTGGTCGGTTTCGACACGCGCAATCCGCCACGAACCATCGGTACCGACGGTATTTTCGATTACCTGCGCGCGAACCTTCCCGGGTTCGACGTGCAGGTGACGGATTTCGGCGCCGGTGCCGTCAATCTGTACGCCGTGCGCGGTAAGCCGAAGTACCTGTTCAACGTACACATGGATACCGTGCCGGATTCCCCGCACTGGACCGCCAACCCGCACGAACTGCGGGTGACGGAAGACCGTGCGATCGGCCTCGGCGCCTGCGACATCAAGGGTGCAGCGGCGGCGCTGATCGCCGTCGCCAACGCGACGCAGGGCGACATGGCGTTGCTGCTGTCGACCGACGAAGAGGCCAACGACGCGCGTTGCATCGACGGTTTTCTCAAGACGCCGCGCGACTACGAGGCGATCATCGTCGCCGAGCCGACCAGGGGTGAGGCGGTGCTGGCGCATCGCGGCATCCATTCGGTGCAGATGCGTTTCCTCGGCCGGGCAGGGCATGCCTCGGGCGAGCAGAAGCCGTCGGACAGCGCGTTGCACCAGGCGATTCGCTGGGGCGCGGCCGCGCTCGATCACGTGCAGGCCCTGTCGCATGAGCGTTTCGGTGGTCTGACCGGTCTGCGTTTCAACATCGGCAAGGTCGAGGGCGGGATCAAGGCCAACATGGTCGCGCCCACCGCGGATGTCCGTTTCGGCTTCCGTCCGCTGCCGTCGATGGACGCGGATCAGCTGCTCGAGACGTTCCGCACGCTGGTCGAGCCGGCACCGGTCGAGTACGGCGAAACCTTCCGTGGCGATTCCCTGCCGGCGGGCGACACCGCCACGGCGGAGACGCGTCGCCTTGCCGCGCGCGACCTCGCCGATGAACTCGGTATCCCGGTGGGCAACGCCGTGGACTTCTGGACCGAAGCGGCGCTGTTCTCCAAGGCGGGCTACAACACCTTCGTCTACGGCCCCGGTGACATCGCTCAGGCGCACAGCGCCGACGAGTGGGTCCTTCTCGAACAACTGGCGGATTACGCCAGGACCATCCATCGGATCGTCGACAGTGGAATCTAACAAGCACACCCGCAAGACCATCGTGCGCCTGCTGTCCTCGATGGGCAGCGCGCGCGAAATTCAGCAATACCTCAAGCGCTTTTCGCAGCTCGACGCGGCGCGCTTCGCCGTGGTCAAGGTCGGTGGCGCCGTGCTGCGCGACGACCTGCCGGCACTGACCTCGTCGCTATCTTTCCTGCAGCAGGTCGGCCTGACGCCGATCGTGCTGCACGGCGCGGGTCCGCAGCTGGACGAAGAGCTCTCGGCCGCCGGTATCGAGAAGAAGACGGTGAACGGCCTGCGCGTGACCTCGCCCGAAGCCCTGGCGATCGTCCGCAAGGTGTTCCAGGCACAGAACCTGCGTCTGGTCGAAGCCCTGCAGGAAGCCGATACGCGTGCCACGTCGGTGCCCTCGGGCGTGTTCACCGCCGAATTCCTCGATCAGGAAGTCTTCGGTCTTGTTGGCCGCGTGCGCGAAATCAACCTCGCGCCGATCGAAGCCAGCCTGCGCGCGGGATCGATCCCGGTCATCGCCAGCCTGGGCGAGACCGAATCGGGTCAGATCCTCAACATCAACGCCGACTTCGCCGCGAACGAACTGGTTCGCGTGCTGCAGCCGTACAAGATCGTCTTCCTCACCGGCACGGGCGGTCTGCTCGATGGCGACGGCAAGGTCATCGACTCGATCAACCTGTCGACCGAGTACGACCAGCTGCTCAAGCAGCCGTGGCTGCATTCGGGCATGCGGCTAAAAATCGAGCAGATCAAGGATCTGCTGGACGACCTGCCGCTCACTTCGTCGGTCTCGATCACGCGTCCTTCGGAACTGGCCAAGGAGCTGTTTACCCACAAGGGTTCGGGCACGCTCGTTCGTCGCGGCGAGCGCGTGCTGCGGTTCGATTCGTGGGAAGGCGTCGACAAGGAGCGCCTGCGTGAGCTGATCGAGTCCAGCTTCGGCCGCAAGACCGTGCCGGACTACTTCGACCGTACCGATCTCTACCGGTTGTACGTGTCGGAGAACTATCGCGCCGCGATGGTGCTCACGCAGGAAGAAGGCTTCGCGTACCTCGACAAGTTCGCCGTGCTGGACGACGCCCAGGGCGAAGGCCTCGGGCGTGCGGTGTGGCAGGTGATGCGCGACGAGAATCCGAAACTGTTCTGGCGTTCGCGCCACGGCAACGTCATCAATCATTTCTATTACGCGGAGTCGGACGGCTGCTTCAAGCAGTCGCTCTGGAAGGTGTTCTGGTACGGCCTGGACAACTTCGCGGATATCGAACGCTGCGTCACGCATAGCGCGTCGCGCGTTCCCACCCTGCAGGACTGAGCGGTCATGGCAAGCAAGACCATCGGCATCGTCGGCGCACGTGGACACACGGGCGCCGAACTGATCAAACTCATCGCCGGTCATCCGGACCTGGAACTGGCGTTCGTCTCGTCGCGTGAGCTCGACGGCCAGCGACTGGCCGATCACAGCGACGCGTACAGCGGCGACCTGACGTACAGCAACCTCGATCCGTCCGCCGTGGCGGAGCAGGGTGCCGACGTCGTGATCCTCGCCTTGCCCAACGGCAAAGCGGCACCGTACGTCGAAGCGATCGACAAGGCGGCCGGATCGACGGTGATCGTCGACCTCTCGGCCGACTACCGTTTCGACGAGCGCTGGTACTACGGTTTGCCGGAGCTGTACCGCGATCGCTGGCGCGGTGAGAAGCGCATCAGCAATCCGGGCTGCTATGCCACGGCCATCCAGGTGTCGATCGCACCGATCAAGGACCTGCTGGCGGCGCCGCCGGTGTCGTTCGGCGTGTCCGGTTACTCGGGCGCGGGCACGACGCCGTCCGACCGCAACAATCCGGAAAAGCTGCGCGACAACCTCATGCCGTATTCTCTCACCGGGCATATGCACGAGAAGGAAGCCAGCCGTCATCTGGGCATGCCCGTGGAATTCATGCCGCATGTCGCGCCGCATTTCCGCGGTCTGACCGTGACCACCAATCTCTATCTGGCCAAGCAGGCCAAGCGTGAGGACATCGTCCGTCGCTTCGAAGCGCGTTTCGAGAAAGAGAAGCTCATCCATGTCGTGGACGAGGCGCCGTGGGTCAGCCGGATCGCCAACCAGCATCACCTGGACGTGGGCGGCTTCGCGCTGTCCGTGGACGGTCGTCGCGTGGTTGTCGTCGCCACCCTGGACAACCTGCTTAAGGGCGCGGCCACCCAGGCCATGCAGAACGTCAACCGTGCGCTCGGCTTCGACGAGCTGACCGCCATCCCGCTTTAAGGACCTGACGATGACCCAGCCGCTCTGGCAGAAATCCGGTATTCAGGTCGACGCGAAAATCATGCGTTTCCTCGCCGGGAACGACGTGGTGCTCGACCGCGAATTCTTCCTGCACGACATCACCGCCAGCAAGGCGCACGTCGAAGGCCTCGCCAATATCGGCGTGGTGTCCATCGATGAGCGCGACGCGCTGTTGCGCGAACTCGATGCGCTGGCCGCTGACTTTTCGGTCGGTGTGTTCGTGCTCGACGATCGCTTCGAAGACGGCCACTCGGCGATCGAGGCACGTCTCACCGAGCGTCTCGGCGATGCCGGCCGCCGCGTGCACACGGGGCGTAGCCGCAACGACCAGATCCTCGTGGCGACGCGTCTTTGGCTGAAGGAAAAGCTTTCGACGCTCGAGACGCTGTGCCGCGAGATCGCCGAGGTCTGCCTCCAGCGTGCGGCCAGCGACGCATTGCCGATGCCGGGCTACACGCACATTCAGCGTGCCGTCGTGTCCTCGACGGGCATGTGGTTCGCGGCGTTCGCCGAGGCCTTCATCGACAACACGCTGCGTGCGCGCCAGGCGCTCGAGCTGATCGATGCGAATCCGCTCGGTACGGCCGCGGGCTATGGCGTCAATGTGCCACTCGACCGCGCGCATACGACAGCGGCACTCGGCTTTTCGCGTATGCAGGTCTCGCCGATCTACGCGCAGCTGTCGCGCGGCAAGTTCGAGATGGCCGCGCTGGATGCTGTCGGCACCGCGCTGCTCGATACGCGTCGTCTGGCGTGGGATCTCTCGTTGTTCACCACGGCCGAATTCGACTTCGTGAAGCTGCCGGCGGAGTACACCACCGGTTCGTCGATCATGCCGAACAAGCGCAACCCGGACGTCGTCGAGTTGCTCCGCGCGAGCTACGCCAGCGTCGCGGCCGCGCGCACCGAGATCGAGCAGCTGCTGTCGCTGCCGTCGGGTTATCAGCGCGATCTGCAGTTCTCGAAGGGTTCGCTGTTCCATGGCTTCTCCATGGGTCTCGGTGCGCTTGAACTGCTGCCTGACATGCTCGCCCGTTTCGAGTGGAAGGCCGAGAAGATGCGCGCCGCCATCGAGCCGGCGATGTATGCCACGGACGTGGCGATCGAGCAGGCCGTCGCGGGCGTGCCGTTCCGTGACGCGTACCGTGCGGCGGCGGAGACGGCGGCCTCGGCGGGTGAGGGGCGTTCGCCGGAGTCGAGCCTGGCTGCTCGTACATCGCCGGGATCGGGCCACGATCTGATGCTGGATACGTTGCGGGCCAGGCTCACAGACCTGACCTGACCATTGCCAGCAAGGCTGGCTCCTACACGAGTGCGGACACCGTAACGCTCCCGCTCCTGCAGGAGCCAGCCCTGCTGGCGACCCCAGATGGACGAAAGCCAGGGGTAACACCAATGCACTTCACGCCCCAACCGCTCCCAGACTGGCACCGCGCCGTCCTCAAAGTCGGCAGCAGCCTCCTCACTACCGCCACAGGCGCCCTGACCGACGAACACGCCGATGGCCTCGCCGCCTTCGTCCGTGCGAGCCGCAGCGCCGGCCGTGAAGTCATCATCGTTTCCTCGGGCGCCGTCGCCGCCGGCAGGGGCTTCGCCGCCCCCGAGCGCGCCGCCGGGCTCACCGGTCGCCAGGCACTCGCCGCGCTCGGGCAGACCCGCCTCATCGGCCTCTGGCAAAGCTTCTTCGACTCCCCGGTCGCCCAGGTGCTGCTCACCCACGACGACCTCCGCAACCGCCGTCGCTACCTCAACGCACGCTCGACGCTGCGAGAGCTGCTGGCACTCGGCGCGATCCCGGTCATCAACGAAAACGACACCGTCGCCGTCGACGAACTGAAGCTCGGCGACAACGACAACCTCGCCGCCATCGTCGCGGCGCTGGTCGATGCCGACGTTCTGTTCATCGCCTCGGATATCGGGGGCCTCTATACGGCCAATCCGCGCACCGATCCGCAGGCACGGCCCCTCGATACCGTCGATGTCGTCACGCCCGAACATCTGGCCAGCGCGGGCGGGGCGGGCACCGCCGCCGGCACGGGCGGCATGCGCACGAAGCTCGAAGCGGCAAGCAAGGCGGCCGCCGCGGGTATCGAAACCGTACTGTTCGACGGTCGCGACAGCGCCTGCGTCGCCCGGTTGGGCGAGGGCAGCCTGACCGGCACGCGCCTCAAGGCCCCCAGCACGCGCCTCGCCGCCCGTAAGTACTGGCTCCGACACGCGCCGCCGGCAGGCCGCATCGTCGTCGACGACGGCGCCGCCAACGCGGTGCGCGGCAAGGGTGCCTCGCTGCTTCCCGGCGGCGTGTCGGCGGCCGAAGGCGACTTCGCCCGCGGCGACGTCATCGAGATCGCCGATGGCGACGCCGTCTTCGCACGAGGCATCGCGCAATACGCCGCCGTCGACGTCCGCCGGATAGCGCGCCGTCATACGCGCGATATCGAGGCGGCGCTGGGCTACAGTTATGGCGAAAACGTCGTCCACCGCGACGACCTGGTCGTCCTTCCCGAATAAACGAGGCCACGATGACGGTTACCCTGCGCGAACGTGCCCTGGCCTGCCGCGACGCATCGACGGCCGTGTCCTCTCTCGATACAGCGGCGAAGCAACGCCTGCTGCGTGCCATGGCCGACGCGCTGGATGCCGACGTCTCCGCCGTGCTCGAAGCGAACGCCGTCGATATGGCGGCAGCGCGGGATAACGGCACCAGCCCCGCCATGCTCGACCGCCTTCGTCTGGACGACGCGCGTGTCGCGGCGATCGCCAACGCCATCCGCGAGGTCGCCACGTTGCCGGATCCCGTGGGCATCGTTACGCGGCGCGAGGTCCGGCCCAACGGCATCGACGTGGAGCGCGTACGCATCCCGCTCGGCGTCGTCGCGATGATCTACGAGGCGCGTCCGAACGTGACCGCCGATGCGGCTGCGTTGTGTCTGATGGCTGGGAATGCCGTGATCCTGCGTGGAGGTTCCGATGCTATGCATTCGAACGTTGCCATCGCGACGGCTTTGCGTCGTGCGATGCGTGAGCAAGGCGTGCCCGAAGCGGCGTTGACGCTGATCGACGATCCGCGCCGCGACACGATGGTCGAGTTGCTGCAGCTGGTCGATATCGTCGATCTAGCCATTCCTCGCGGCGGGGAGGGGCTGATTCGCTTTGTCACTGAACATGCGCGCGTGCCGGTGATCAAACACTACAAGGGTGTCTGCCACCTTTACGTGGATCGTGACGCCGATCATGATCTCGCGTTGCGTCTGCTGATCGACGGCAAGACGAGTCGGCCCGGTGTGTGCAATGCGCTCGAGACGTTGCTCGTTCATCGGGATGCATCGTCCGCATTCCTGCCGCGAGCCATTGCGTGTCTTCGCGAACTTGAGGTGGACGTGCGTGGCGACGAAGCGACGCGTGCGCTGGTCGGCGATGTGACACTCGCCAGCGAAGACGACTATGCCGCGGAGTTTCTCGATCTGGTGATCGCCGTTCGCGTCGTCGACGATATCGATGACGCGATTGCCCATATTCGGCGGTTTGGTTCTGACCATACTGAGGTCATCGCGACGCGTGACGCGGCGGCTGCGGATCGCTTCATTCGCGCGATTCGTTCCGCCGTGGTCATGGTCAATGCCTCATCGCGTTTCAGCGATGGCGGTGAACTGGGTCTTGGGACTGAAATCGGGATTTCGACGACGCGACTGCATGCTTACGGGCCGATGGGCGCCGAGTCGCTGACGGTGGAGCGCTTCGTCGTGCGTGGCGACGGTCAGGTGCGTCATCCTCATCCTGCTAAATGATCGCCAGGACACGAGCCCTGTCCGTACAGTCAGAAGCGACCAATGCAGAATTTTCTATGGATTGTCTTGTGGCTTCCCATGATTGCGTTGGGTCTGACGTTGTCGACCATCCTGTTCAAAACAGGGTCACCGGCAAGCTATGCGTTTTTCATGGTGTGGCCCTTTGCGAATTTTTATCTCGCTTACAAACTTTGCAAGAAAGGTGACGATGTCCTGGTTATTCGACTAATTTCCTTTTTCCTGACAGAGTTGGCGATCCTTGCTGTTGTGCTTCTCTACTTTGGCTAGGTCCACCTGATTGCTGTCAACCTGTCGCACAGAGAAATCAGGCGCGAGCAAGTGCGGTAGATATTGTTGAAGGCGCTCGTATGAGCTCCGTCGAATCGTTGCTCGTCGCCGTATTGTCGTAGCTTTACAGATGGAGGCTATCAGTGGGTGCCGGTGAAAATAGAAGCATTGCACCCGCGATCGCTGCACTGCTCGGCGCATTGGTAGTCCATTACCTTGGCTACGCCTATCGCTTCATGTGGTATCTCGATAACGCCAACTTCGCCAAGCTGGTGTCGGCATACGCGGTCTTTCTTGCGGCAATTATCTTTGCCTTCGTGGTCGTTCCGAGGTGGTGGGTCATGGGGCCGCTTGCGCTGGCCGCCATGTTCGCACCGGCCCTCGTGGGAGTGCACTATGTGCTGCCGATCGGGGCAGCCTTTGTCTTGGTTGCCGTCGTGTGCGCGTCTCTCTTTGCGGGTGTCGCCGTATTGAGGTCTCGTGGACGAAATGCCCCCTAACGGGTCGGCTTTTGCAGGCTTCAGGTTGGTGCCAGAGACTTAGAGCGTGTATGGGAAGCGGAGGAATCGAGCCATGGTCAGAATCCTCTCGTTCCTACCCCTCGGAGCATCGATCGGTGTACTGATCTTTCAGATGTTCTCTTTCACGACCACCACTGAGCAAGTCATGGGATCGATTGCGGGTATTGCCGCGTATGGCTTCGTTGCGAGGGTCGCACGCCGGCCGTCCGCCTCGATGGGGTGGTCGTTTGCCGGGGTCGTTGTCATTGGTGTATTTCTCGGCCTGCTTCCGCCGCGCCTCCGCCTTGGCGGGGATGTCGATGCGTTCGTGCTGTTTTATCCCGTGGTGCATGCCGCGTTGCTTACGGGCTTCCTCACGCTTTACCGGTGCCGCTTCGCCAGCAAGAGGTAATGATGAGTCATCAACTCGTTCTTCAGTGGCGGCAACCGAACCTTCCAAACTTCGATCAATTGCCTGCGATGGACTCCGACGTATTCACGCCGGTATGGCCCGAATCGATGCCCTCATTCTCGGTCTCTTGACGTCTTCAGAGATGTCCGATCAGGCTGGCCGCGCGAGCCCCGTGCGGATTTCCTCGGCCACGTGGATCATTGCGTACCACGCCCGTTCGATCGCGTCCGCGAGCGCATCCCGATCCAGCGCGACGGTTTCGCTTCGGCCGCCTTCGTCCGGTTCGTACTCGATCAACACCCGGTTGCCGTCAATCCAGGCCTGGTTTCCCGCAAGGAAGAGAGGATCCTCAAAACTTCCCATCCCCGGCTCGGGTGGCATCGCGAACGGCGTGCGGCCATCGCGCGGCGCGTGACGAAGTAGCTCGATCACGCGCTCGTAAGACCCGTCCTCATCATCGAGTTCGAAATCCACGGCGTCCATCGCGGGCCCCGCATACAGCTCAACAGAACCCGTAAAAATGACCTGCGTAGCGTAGCCATCGAGACGGGCACGCGGATTCTTCAGCACGTCGCGTAACGCGGCCACGTAGCGCGATGTGACCTCCGGATGCTCACGCAGCCACACACTGCTGACATCCTCAACCGCCGTAACGTGCCCATCGGTTCTTGCTTCGACACCACGATGCGACACGGTCGCCGGGCGATCGGGCAGGGCCACAGGCAGTCCGCCAGCCTTGAGGCCGAACATCACGCGGCCCGGCGCGGTCCGCAGCCAGTGCGTAACGGCCTGCACGACGAACCCGTCGCCGCGTTCGCTATAGGGCGCGGGAAACAGCTCCTGCGTGCTCATGCCTGCGCCCCGCGCCAGGCTTCGATCGCCTCGACGGCGCCGAAACAATCAGCAAAGCGGTTGTAGAGCGGCGTCGGCGAAAGGCGGATCACATCGGGCTCGCGCCAGTCGCCGATCACGCCGTGCTGCTCCAGATGAGCGAACAGTGCACGCCCCGCATCGCGACCGGCGCGCACGCGGATCGACAACTGCGCGCCACGCTGTAGCGGATCGTTGGGCGTGACGATATCCAGCGTGTCGTCGAGCCGCGTGCGGATCAGCCAGTCGAGGTAGCCGGTAAGGCGGCGGCTCTTCGCCACGAGAGAAGGCATGCCAGCCTGGGTAAAGATATCGAGCGACGCACGTAACGGAGCCAGCGCGAGGATCGGCGGATTGGAAAGCTGCCAGCCATCCGCGCCGGGCGTCGGTACGAACTCCGGACCCATCTGAAACCGCGTGCTCTTGTCGTGGCCCCACCATCCGGCGAAACGCGGCACGTCGGCGCGCGCGTGACGGTCGTGCACGAAGCAGCCGGCGACGGCACCCGGGCCCGCATTGAGATATTTGTACGTGCACCAGACCGCGAAGTCCGCGCCGCTGTCGTGCAGCGCGAGAGGCAGGTTGCCGACGGCGTGGGCGAGGTCGAAGCCGACCAGGGAGCCCTGCGCATGGCCGAGACGGACGATCTCCGCCAGGTCGAACACTTGTCCGGTGCGGTACTGCACGCCCGGCAGCATGATCAGAGCCAGACGATGACCGTGCTCGGTGATGGCCCGTTCGATGGCGGCCATCGACAGCGTGCCACCCGGGCCGTCGGGCTGCAGTTCGATCAGATCGGTCGCCGGATCGAAGCCGTGGAAGCGCACCTGCGACTCGAGGGCATAACGGTCGGTGGGAAAGGCGCCGGCTTCCATCAGGATGGCCGGGCGCTCGGCGGTCGGGCGGTAGAAGCTGACCATCATCAGGTGCAGGTTCACGCCCAGCGTGTTCATCGCCACCACTTCGTGCGGCTCGGCGCCGACGACCAGCGCCATCGCGTCCCGGACGTACTCGTGGTAGTGCATCCATGGTGAGCGGCCGCGGAAGTGGGCCTCCACCGCGAGGTCGGACCAGTCAGCCAGTTCGGCTTCGATCGCCGCGCGCACGCTCGTCGGTTGCAGGCCGAGCGAGTTACCGCAGAAATACAGGCTGTCACGGCCCTCGTGCGGGGGGATGTGGAATGCATTGCGGAACGCGCGCAGCGGATCCACGGCGTCCTGAGCTTCGGCCCATGCGCGCGTCGCTTCGAAACCGGTCATACATAGAGCCTTGCGAAATCAGGAGGGCATGCGGGCCGCCAGATCCGCGCAGCCCTTGTCGAACGCCGCGCTCCACTTCGCGTCACCGCCGGGGCGGATGCAGCGCAGCTGGATCGCATACCCGCCACTGTAGAAATAACGCTCGTAGTAGTCGAGCGTTACCGTACCTTCCTTGGCCTTGTAGACGTTTTCGGTCGGGCTGTTCGCCTTGCCGGCCGCGTATTCCGTCAGGCCCGAAGCGCGGCTGCGCATGTTGCCGGAGAACTGCTGGAAGCCGTTGAGATTGGGCACTTTCTGCAGCGTGACGGATACGCGGGCGAGGGTGGCATTGGCCGCGTTGGCGCCCGGTACCTGAAAGATCTGCGTTTCCGTTTCGCCCTGCGACTGCATGATCGGCACCCAGTTGTCGGGCACCGGGAAGCGGATCGCGCCATCGGCCATGGAAATATCGGCGGCGCCAGCGACAGGGCTGGCCAGCAGAAGGCCGAGCAGAAAGGCATGCACAGAGCGGTTCACGATTCGGATTCCCCTGGTCCAGCGGCGGTGCCGCGCTATCCCGCCATTTTTGCACAGTGCCGGTGCGCTTATGACGAGGGCCGCTGTGCGCTGCGTCACGTCACGTCACGCCACGGCAGCGACCGCCTGGAAACGGGACAGCGGCACGCCGAGCCATTCCAGGGCCGTACCGTGGAACAGGCGCGCCCGCTCGGTGTCGCCGAGGCCAAGCGCGTCGATACCGCTGCCGGGTTCCTGCTCTCCCAGGGGGAACGGGTAGTCCGTGCCGAGCATGACGCGGTCCGTGCCTGCGGTCGCCAGCAGATAGCGGAGTGCCGCGTCGTCGTGCACGCAGGAATCGAAGAACAGGCGGGAGAGGTATTCGCGCGGGTTTCGCGCGTTGTCGGTCGCGACAAGGTCCGGGCGCATGCGGAAGCCGTGCTCGATACGACCGATGGAGTAGGGAAAGCTGCCGCCACCGTGCGCCAGCATTACCCTTAACGCGGGCAGTCGTTCGAGCACTCCGCCGAAGATCAGGGCGCAGGCCGCGCGCGCCTGCTCGGCCGGCATGCCGACCAGCCAGGGCAGCCAGTACTTGGGCATGCTCTCGCTGCCCATCATGTCCCAGGGGTGCACCAGCACGGCGGCGCCGAGGTCGGCGGCGGCCTCGAAAAACGGGAACAGTTCCGGGGCGTCGAGATTCCAGGCGTTGCAGTGCGAGCCGATCTGCACGCCCTGAAGGCCGAGTTCGTCGATGCAGCGTTCGAGTTCGCGTATTGCCAGGTCGGGCGCTTGCAGGGGGACGGTACCGATGCCGGCGTAATGACGCCGATGGGTGTCGCACACGCGTGCCATGTCGTCGTTCAGGTGGGTATGCAGCTCCAGCGCCTGATGCCCCTTGGCCCAGTACGAAAACATCACCGGCACGGTGGAGACGACCTGCACACCGACGCCGAAGCGGGCGTAGTCGGCGATGCGTACCTCGGGGTCGAAAGCCGAGTCCCAGACTTCGCGGAAGAATTTGCCGTCTTTGTAGATGCGGTGGTGGCCGCTGCTATGGGTCATGACCGGGAAACGGTCATCGCCGTAGCGGGCCGCCAGATCGGGCCAGTCACGAGGCAGGATATGCGCGTGCGTGTCGATCTTGAGCATAGCCCGAGTGTATCCCCGCCGCAGGCCCGGGGCTTCTGGCGGTGCAACAACGGTGCCGCGCTGCCGCGCGGTAGGAGCGCGCCCTGCGCGCGAAAAGCCTGTGGAGCGGCGACGCGGAAAGGGGAGCCGTTGCCCGCTGTAGGCTTTTCGCGCGCAGGGCGCGCTCCTACAGGCGGTTTGAGGTCAGGCGGGCGTCACCGACCGCCTCGTCACCACGTGCGCGATCGTATCCACGTTGTCGGTCAGGCGGTCGGTCAGGCGCTCCACCGCCTCGGCCAGCTCGCGATCGGTCGACCGCGCCAGCGACGCCATCAAGCCGCGCTGGTGGTCGCGCAGCAACGGCGGTACGGCGATGCCTTCGGTCCGGGTGAGTGCCTCAGCCTGGGCCCGCAACGCGACCGCCGCCTCGTGAATGAACGGTCCCACGTGCGTCCATGCCTGAGGCACCTCATCGACATCGATCAACGACTCCAGCGCCATCGCCGTGCGGGCGAGGCGGTTGCCGTTGGCGAACAGGGTCTCCGCGAGCTCGAGGAGGATGGCCGGCGTGCCCGGTTCGGCGCGCATGCGGTCGACCGAGGCCTGCGCGTTGGTCCGCGCCGTACGCGTGGCGGTGCGTACCTCGTGTCGCGTGCGACGGTCGGCCGGCGCGACCAGGGCATCGAGGTAATCCGCGTACGCGCAGAGCATCGTGGACAGGGCGTTGCGTGCCTGATGGCGTTCCCACGACGGCCATAGCAGATACGCCAGCAGGGCGAGCCCGCTGCCCAGCGCCGTGTTGAGCACGCGGTCGGTCATGGCCGCGTTCGGGTCCACGCCCTCGAACGACAGCAGGACGACGACCGTGCCGGTCAGTGCGGCGACGGCGATACCGTAGTGCGCCACGGCGAGGTAACGGAAGGCGACGCACAGCACGCCCATCACGGCCAGGTGCGCCCACGGCACGTCGGGCGTCAGGCGCAGCACGAAGGTCGTCAGCAACAGGCCGAGCACGGTACCGACCACGCGTAACAAACCGAAATTGAACGTAGCCGCGAAGTCGGGGCGCAGCACGATCGCCGCCGTCATCGGCAGCCAGTAACCGTGGGGCAGGGCGAAGTAGCGTGAGAGCGCGAAGGCGAGGGTGAGGACGACGGCGCAGCGCACCGCGTGGCGGAACGCGACCGAGCCAGGCGTAAGGTTGGCGCGAAGGGTGGACAGCGCCGAGCTGCTGCGCAGCGTTTCGGGCAGCGCGGTTTCGGCGCGCTGGGCGCGTTCTTCACCGCGCGAGCCCGCCCAGTTCGTGTTGCGGACGACGGCGGCCAGCTGACCGGACAGGGCGCGGATATGACCGCTCAGGCCCATGCCACTGGAGCCGGCAAGCAACGCGCGCTCGCTGGCCTGCAAGGTGGCCAGCGCACGCTCGGCCCGCTGCGGCGGTTCGGCGGCGTCGAGTGCGTCGGCCGTCGCATCGAGCACGCGCGCGGCATCGGCGCGGAACATCTCGCTCATGCCGTCCTTCCGTGTGTCGAGCTCGGCCATGGCGATCAGTTCGAGACGCAGTCGTTCGGCCAGTTCGAGCAACACGCGGAACGCTTCCATGGCGCGGCCACGCGCGTGATGACGGCCGAGCAGGGTGTTCTGCAACGTGTTCATCGCGTCGGCGAGGCCGGGGGCTTCGCCATCCTTCTGCGGCTTGCGTGCGAGATCCGCCAGTCCGCGGTAGACGACCGCGAGCGCCAGGCGCTCCGGGCGGTAACGTTGCAGCGGCCACGCCGCGACCGAGAAGGCGGCCAGCAGCATGCCGCCCGCAAAGATGAGGGCGCCACCACTCAGGGCGTCGACCAGCCCCTTGGGCGTCGCCGCCGTGATCACGAGCAGCAGCATGCTGGTCATGCCCACGCGCGCGATATCGGGGCCGAACACCACGAGCATGCCGCCGAAGAAACCGCAGACCAGGCAGGCGACGCACATCGGCAGGATCCAGTCGCCGATGAGGAACCCGACGAGCGATGCGGCACCGGCGGCCAGCGCGGCGAGAAACAGACGGCTGAGTCGCTGCTGATAGGGCCCGGGCTGGTCCGAGAACATCGTGTCGAGCGCGCCGGCCGCGATGCCGAGGCCGATCTGCGGATAGCCCAGCAAAATGCCGAGCGCCATCGGCAGCACTACGGCCGCGGTATTGCGCAGGGCGACGCGCACGGGCACGTCGGGTCGCTTCGTCCGGATCAGCGTGTCGATGACGCTGGCGCGAAGCGAGTAGCCGTTGTTCATGGGGTGGGTTTGCTCATCCGTTGAGCGGGCGATTGTGCCGCAGCCTTGCTGACTGGACGGCGAGCGAAAACGCGGAACGGCATCGATACCGCGCGATGCCGCTCCGCGACGCGCATTAAGCGCGGCCGGCGAATTCGCCGGTCAGCGTGTTGACGGTGACCTTTTCGCCCGTCGTGATGTACTCGGGGACCTGGATCTCGATGCCGGTCTGCAGCGTGGCGGGCTTCGACCGCTTGGTCGCGCTGGCGCCCTTCATTTCCGGGGCGGTGTCCGTGACGGTCAGCACGACCGACGTGGGCACCTGCAGGCCGACCGGTGCATCGTCGATCACCTGGATGTAGTAACCCTCGAGGTCCTCCACGACGTAACCGGCGTTGTCGCCGACGACGCTAGCGTCCAGCGTGTACTGGGTGTAGTCCTCGTCGTCCATGAAGACGAACGCGTCGCCGTCCATGTACGAGAACTTCGCCTGGCGGCGCTCGAGGGCGACTTCCTTGATTTCGTCATCGGCGCGCACGCTGAGATCGAACTTGCGGTTGCCCGGGATCGAGTACAGGGTGAAACGATAGGTGACGTTGCCGCCGCGCGCGGAAGGCGCGCTGCGTTCGATATCGCGGACCTGGTAGACGGTGCCGTCGTTTTCGACGACGTTACCCTTTTTGACTTCGGATGCTTTCATGGCGTTCGGTGTCGTGGCTTGGATTACTTGGGAGCGAGACGGACGCCGCCGTCGAGGCGGATCGTCTCGCCGTTGATATAACGGCTGGTGAGGAGGAAGGCCACCGTGTCGGCGAACTCCTCGGGCTTGCCCAGGCGCGACGGAAACGGAATCGACGCGGACAGCGATTCCTGCACCTGCGGTGGCATGCCGTCGACCATCGGCGTCCAGAAGATGCCCGGCGCGATCGTGTTCACGCGGATGCCGAAGCGCGCGAGCTCGCGCGCCATCGGCAGCGTCATGCCGACCACGCCGCCCTTGGACGCGGAGTAGGCGGCCTGTCCGATCTGGCCTTCATAGGCGGCGACCGATGCGGTGTTGATGATGACGCCGCGCTCGCCGTCCTCGCCCGCCGCGTTGCCCTGCATCAGCTGGGCACCGGCCTTGGCGACGTTGAAGCTGCCGACCAGGTTGACCAGCACGGTGGTGCTGAAGTTGGCCAGCGGCATCGGGCCTTCCTTGCCCAGCACGCGACCCGCGCCAAGGATACCGGCGCAGTTGATCACGGCGTTGAGGCCACCCATGGCGTCCTGCGCGGCGGTGACGTTGGCGGTCACGCCTTCCTCGGAAGTGACGTCGGTGCGGTAAAACGAAGCGTGCGAGCCGAGGGCGGCCACGGCGGCCTGGCCCTTCTCTTCGTTGACGTCGAAGAGCGCGACTTTCGCGCCGGCGGCGACGAGTCGCCCGGCGACGGCGTGACCGAGACCGGATGCGCCGCCGGTGATGACGGCCCTGACCTGTTCGAGCTGCATGGAAACTCCGCGGTGCGACTGGCAAAGAGGCCCATCTTAGCCGAGGCATCGGGGATTGGCTTTGTGCGGGAGCACACGCTCCCGCGTCGCCGACGCTCAGGCCTCGGCGAGGAAGGCCTGAATACGACCCGACGCGACCAGCTGCGCGAACGGAATCACGGCGGTCGGTGGATTCTGCGGCTCACTCAGGAACCGGCTGAAGACGCCGACGTCCCACCACTCGCCCAGCTTGTAGCCGGCCTTGGGCCACACGCCGGCGGCCCGGAAGCCCATGGCTTCGTGCATGGCCACGCTGGTCGCGCCCGGCAGGGTGATGACGCCGACCGCCTGATTGATTCCCTGCAGACGCAGCGCCTCCAGCAGTACGCCATAGAGCCGCCGGGCGATGCCGCGACGGCGCGCTTTCTCGTGCACGTAGATCGACGTCTCGGCGACCCAGTCATACGCGGCGCGCTCGCGGAAGCGCCCCGCATACGCATACGCCAGAACGTCGCCGTTTTCTTCCCACACCAGCCACGGATGGTGCGCCATGCGCGCGACTATGCGCTCACGCATGACGTCGTCACCCGGCAGGTCGGTCTCGAAGGTGATCGCGCTGGTTTTCACCACGGGCGCGTAGATGGCGTGGCAGGCGGCGGCGTCGGCCTCGACGGCGATACGGATCACAGAGGTTTTTCCATGAAGATGCTGGACGGCTTGGCGTGATGATCGCCGAAGGGCGGGCAGCGGTGATAGCCCGATCGCTCGTAGAGTTCGATCGACTCCGTCTGTGCGGTGCCGGTCTCCAGTCTCACCTTCGTCCCACCGCCCGCGCGCACCTGGCGTTCGAGGGCCTCCAGCATCTGCTTGCCCAGGCCCATGCCGCGGCAGGCGGGCACGACGTACATGTATTTCAGCTCGACGTAATCGCCGTGGTCGACACCGGCACCGCAGGCCAGCGGTTGGCCATCCACACGGGCCGTCATGAAGGTGGTGTCGGATCGGCGCAGGTTCTCCACGCCGATCGCCTGCGGCAGGGGATGGCGGTAGAGGTCGGACAGATACCCGTGCAGCTGCTCGATCAGCGGCAGGACGTCTTCCTTGCCGGGGTCGTCGATGCCGAACACCAGCGAGGGCGGTTTGGGCGCGACGATCAGGTCGCCGTCGTTGAGGCTGCGCAGGAAAAAGCGATCGCAGCTGAAATGGCCCGTGCCACCCATCGGAGCGTCGATCCGGGTGAAGCCATGCCGGAAGTACACCGCCTGCGCCGCGTCCATCCCCGTCAGCGTTTCCAGGTAGCAACGTGAGAAACCCGCGCGCCGGGCCGCGTCCAGACAAGCGCGCATCACCTTCGAGGCGGCGCCGATGCCGCGGGCCTCGGGCAGGAAATACATCTTGCGAAGTTCGCAGGTCTCGTCATCGCCGCCGTCCAGCGGCGCGATGCCCGCCCCGCCGATGGCACGGCCGTCCTTCTCGACGACGAAATACGCCGCGCGTGGGCGGGCGTAGGCCGAGGACATGGCGTCGACTTCGGCGTCGTGGATCGCGAAGCCCGGGCCGTCGGCGCCGAACTCCGGCATGACATGGCGTATGACCGCGGCGATGTCGGCATCGTCGCGGGGCTCGATGGGGCGGATCAGATAATCGGCAGGCATACGCCCGATGCTGCCAGCTTGGATGGGGAATGGCCAACTGCCCGGGCGGGAGCCAGCCCTGCTGGCGATGGGAGCCGCCTCAGCCCGCCATACGCGCCCGCGTCACCCGGCTTGCCGTTTCCTTCCCCAACTGCCCGGCCAGCCAGGCTCCCGTCTCCACCAGACGGTCCAGATCGACGCCGGTCTCCATGCCCATGCCGTGCAGCATGTACACCACGTCCTCGCTGGCCACGTTGCCCGTGGCTCCCCTGGCATACGGGCAGCCACCCGTCCCCGAGACGGCGCTGTCGACGACGCGGACGCCTTCTTCCAGACAGGCGAGGATGTTCGCCAGCGCCTGGCCGTACGTATCGTGAAAATGCACGGCCAGCGCAGGCATCGGCACTTCCGACGCGACGGCGCGGAGCATCGCGCGCGCCTTCGCGGGCGTACCGACCCCGATCGTGTCGCCAAGCGAAATCTCGTGACAGCCCAGTTCATGCAGGCGGCGGGCGACACGCACCACGTCGGCCACCGGCACCTCGCCCTGATAAGGGCATCCGAGCACGGTCGACACATAGCCGCGTACCGCGACGCCATCGGTCCGCGCACGTTCCATCACCGGCACGAAACGATCGATCGACGCATCGATGGAGGCATTGATGTTCTTCTGGTTGAACGCTTCCGACGCGGCCGTGAACACGGCGACCTCGGTGGCGCCGACCTCGCGCGCACGCTCGTAGCCCTGCAGGTTGGGCACCAGCACGGGGTAGACCACGCCGGCCGCCTTGCGGATACCGAGGAAGACCTCGGCGGCATCGGCGAGCTGCGGTACCCATTTCGGGCTGACGAAGCTGGTGGCTTCGATCGTCGCCAGGCCGGTCGCCGACAGCCGGTCGATCAGCTCGATCTTCACGGCGGCGGGGAGCATGGCCTTCTCGTTCTGCAAGCCGTCGCGTGGGCCGACCTCGACGATGCGAACGTGGTTCGATGCGTTCATGGAAGCTCCGGTCAGGCGGTTTCGGCGAAGCGGACGAGGATCGCATCCGCGTCGACGAAATCGCCCTGTACCGCGGATACGCTCTCGATGGTGCCGGCGCGAGGTGCCTTCAAGGCGAGCTCCATCTTCATCGCTTCCATCACCATCAGTTCCTGCCCTTCTTCGACCACATCGCCCGCCGCGACGCGCATCAGCACGACGCGACCCGGCATGGGGGCGGCGAGATGACGTGCGTTGCCCGCCTCGACGCCGGCCCACGCGTAAGCGGGAGCGCGGGTGAACGACCAGCGACGTCCCAGAGCGTCGTGTACACGGACGAACCGCCCGTCGATCGCCAGCGGCAAGCGGCGTGCCTCGTCGTCGAAACGGGCGGACAACGCGCCGTCGACGAGACGCGCCCCGGCCACGGTGCAGGACACGTCACCTTCGCGGAGAACGTAGGCGCCGCCGTGTCCATGCGCATCGATCTCATGGCGGACGTCGCCCTGCATCAGCGCGACGACGCGTTTGCCGTGATGACCGATGCGCCACGCGTCGGCACCGGCCCAGGGTGAATGCGGGTCGCCGGGCACGCCACGGTCCTGCGCTTCATCGGCGAGAAGCACCGCCACGGCGGCGGCGAAGCGCTCCACGTGGCCCGCCTGCGTGTCGCCGGCCAGAAACTCGTCAAGGTGACGATCGAGATAGCCCGTATCGATGCGGCCTTCCACCACCGCCGGGTGGCGTGCGAGGCGTTCGAGAAACGCGACATTGGATTTCGGGCCGACGATATCGGTCCGCGCCAGGGCTTCGCGCAACCGTTCCAGCGCCTGCGCGCGGTTCCGGTCGTGGACGATGAGCTTGGCGATCATCGGGTCGTAGAAGATGGTCACGGTGTCGCCGGCAATCACACCGCCGTCGAGGCGGACATGCCGCGACGGCGGCGGCAAGGTCAGCGACACCAGCTTGCCGGAGCCCGGCAGGAAATTCGCCTCCGGATCTTCCGCATACAGGCGGACCTCGATGGCGTGGCCGGTGGCGCGGATGTCGTCCTGTGTCAGAGGCAAGGTCTCGCCGCCCGCCACCCGCAGCTGCCACTCGACCAGATCCAGTCCGAGCGTCTCTTCGGTGACCGGGTGCTCGACCTGCAGGCGCGTGTTCATCTCCATGAAGAAGAATTCGCCGTCCTGGGCGACGATGAATTCCACGGTGCCCGCACCGACGTAATCCACGGCGCGCGCGGCAGCGACGGCTGCGGCGCCCATGCGGGCGCGTCGGGCCTCGTCGAGGAAGGGGGAGGGCGTTTCTTCCAGCACCTTCTGGTAACGACGCTGCGCGGAACACTCGCGCTCGTTCAGATGGATGATGTTGCCGTGGGTGTCGCCGAAGACCTGGAACTCGATATGGCGCGGATGCTCGACGTAACGCTCGAGGATCACCCGCGTATCGCCGAAGGCATTCGCGGCCTCCCGTTGCGCGGAAGCCAGGGCTTCGGCAAAGGCGCCCGCGTCGCGCACGATACGCATGCCCTTGCCGCCGCCGCCCGAGGCCGCCTTGATCATCAGCGGAAAGCCCGTGCGGGTGGCTTCGGTCGCCAGATGGGCGGGATCCTGGTCGGCGCCGTGATAGCCGGGCACCAACGGGACCGCATGGCGCTCCATCAGCGCCTTGGCGGCCGCTTTGGAGCCCATCGCGTCGATGCTTTCCGGGCGCGGTCCGATGAAGACGATGCCGGCCGCGGCGCAGGCGCGCGCGAAATCCGTATTTTCGGAGAGGAAGCCGTAACCCGGGTGGATCGCCTGCGCGCCGCTGCGCCGGGCCGCCTCGATGATCGCGTCGCCACGCAGATAGGACTCGGCCGGGCGTGGGCCGCCGATGGGCCAGGCCTCGTCGGCCAGGCGTACGTGCTGGGCGTCGGCGTCCGCGCTGGAGTAGACGGCGACCGTGCGGATGCCCAGACGGCGGCAGGTCCGGATCACGCGGCAGGCGATCTCACCACGGTTGGCGATCAGAATGCAGTCGAACATGCGGCTCCCGGCGGGGTCTGGATGGGGTGGGGAAAACCCGAAAAACTAGCAGATCGCGACGACCCGGAGGGTTGCGGCGCAGCATGCCCGGTTCCGCCGATTTGCACCGGGGCGGCGTGTCGCCTAGCCTTGTGGGTCCGGGAAGGCGCCTTCATGTCTTTCCATTCCCCCTCCCAGCGAGAGAATTTCATGCAGATCGCCAACCGCCACGCCGTTTCCTTCCATTACACGCTGACCGACGACCAGGGCAACGTCATCGACAGCTCGGACGGTCGCGAGCCGCTGGCTTACATCCATGGCGAAGGCCACATCGTCCCGGGCCTGGAGAAGGCGCTCGAAGGCCGCTCGGTGGGTGACCAGTTCAAGGTCGACGTCGCCGCCGAAGAGGGCTACGGGCCGCGTCACGAAGAACTGATCCAGGTGGTGCCGCGCGCCGCGTTCCAGGGCGTGGAAGACCTCCAGCCGGGCATGCAGTTCCAGGGTCGTAACGACCAGGGCAGCATCAACGTCACCGTCAGCAAGATCGAAGGCGACAACGTCACCGTCGACGGCAACCACCCGCTGGCCGGTCAGACCCTGCACTTCGCCGTCGAGATCACCGACGTGCGTGACGCCACCGAAGAAGAGCTGGCGCACGGTCACGTGCACGGCGCCGGCGGTCATCATCATTAAGCGGTCGGCTTCGCCGACGTGACCTTATTCGCGCGCAGGGCGCGCTCCTACGACGCCGCTGTGGTAGGAGCGCGCCCCGCGCGCGAAAAGCCAACGCAGCGGTGATGCCGCTGCGCAGGTTCCTAAGAGATCAATACCAATCCAGCAACGACACACCGATGCCCAGATACGTCGCACGGTGGTTGTAGTCGATCATGCTCTCGCCATAACCGTTGAAGGCTTCCACGTAGCCACGCAGGTTGTTGACCACCGGGAAGCTCCAGGTGCCACGCAGCGAGCCATGCGAGCGGTCACCCGTACGGAACGAATGACGACCCGTCAGTGAGAACTCCTGACGCCCCACCTCGTGCACGACCGTGATTTCGCCACGGCCCATATAGTCCTTGATGTCCGGATTGTCGTCGTCCTTCCGTGCTTCCGGGATGCGCCACCACGGACGCAGCATGATGGTCCAGCCTTCGCGTTCCAGGCCGATATCCGCGACCACGCGGTTCCAACTGCGCGACAGGGGATCGGCGCGTCCATTGGACTGATGGTTGATACCGATGCTGGCCAGGCGGCCGTTCCAGCCGAAGATGTTGTAGTTGGTGTTGAACACCAGTAACGCTTCCGGCTCGTAGTTGGTCTCGCGGAACGGACGCGAGTTGTCCTTGTTGTACACCTGCCAGCGGGACGACTGCGTATAGCCGACCCACACGTCGCCGTTGTCGCCGAAGAGGTTCTCGGCGACCTTGGTCTTCAGGCTGATCTGGAACTTCGCCTCGACGTTGTCGAGATCCTGCGGCGTCGTGACGGTGTGGTCCGGCGCGGGCGTGTGGGGCGTCGTGTTCTGTTTGTTGGTGCCGAAGAACGGCAATACGTAGGTCGGCTTGTAACCGCGCAGATTGAACGTACCGAGTTTGCTCTCGGGCGAGAGCTCCCAGCGGCTGTCGAGCAGCGACAGCGGACGCCCCACGTCGGCCGAGTTGCGGGTCGCCAGGTCGACGCTGAGCGAATTGCCCTTCGGGTCTTCTTTCTTCGCCGCCGTCATCATGTTCGGGCGACCGACGGCCTTGTCATAGCAAAGCAGTCGCTGCGAGTCGGTTTCGATCGCCGAGCAGGCACGGATGTCGATCGGGCTCGGATTCTGCGCGAGCGCGAGGCCCGCATGCAGACAGGCGTAGACGCCGAAGGCGCCGGCGGCGTGGATTCGTTTCATGGCACGGACACTCCCTGAGCCGGTGACTGTCCGGCAGGCGCGAAGTGTATCCGTGACAAATGTGAAGACCCTGCATGGAAACTTGCGAACGTATGCACGATCTCGTCGTCCTCCCCGGGGAGTGGGGCGGTTCGCGCATGACGCCGGGATCCGGGTAAGGTCGCGCTAAAAAAAGACGGCCCGCGAATGCGGGCCGTCGAGAGACATCGGAGCGAACGCCTTACTGACCGCTGGCGCCGGACTTGGTCACCCACTTCTGGTACTCGGCCTTCGAAATATGGCCATCGCGGTTCGAGTCGGCGTACTGGAAGTCGTTCGCCAGCAGCGGAAACGCCGAGGCCTGTTCCGGCGTGATCGACTTCTTACCGCCCGAGAGCGTCGTGAAATCCGGCGCGGGACCGGACGGCTTGGCCGGGGCCGGGCCGCTGTTGACCGTGACCTGACCACCCGGGGGTGGCGTCGATGCGCCCGGCATCCCCGGTGCGCCACCCGGCGGCGGGGGCGGAGGCGGTGCATCGGCGGCCGGCGGCGGCATGGCCGGATCCGGCGCCTGCTGCATCGAACCCGGTGCCGTGTCCGACGGCGGCGGAGGCGGCGGAGGCGTGGCCTCACCCGGCGGCGGAGGCGGGACGCGGGCGGGCGGTGGAACGTCCTGGGCGAATGCGGCGCCAGCCAGCAGCAGGGATGCGCCAAGCGCGGCAGCGCGAATGTGCTTCTTCATGTAAGCCTCCGTGGTCGGGGGTGGCAGGGGTCGCAAGCCCTCGGCTTGCGACATCGTTGCCGACGCTAGCAAGGCACGATTTAATGGCGGCCCAACTGCGGAAAGGCCTTTACCGTGCCGTCACGCGTATCCGACAGGTCCTCCACGGACGCCGTGATGGAGCTGTCTCATCGTTCGGCGCAGCTGCTGCATCTGGCCGCGCAGGGCCTCGCTAAACGTGTGACGCGGCGAGCGCGCAAGGCGGACGTCCTGACCGCGATCTCACGTATGGGCATGCTGCAGATCGATACGATCAGCGTCGTCGCGCGAAGCCCTTACATGGTGCTTTTCTCGCGACTGGGTGCCTATCGCACCGAGTGGCTCGACGAATCGCTTGCCGACGGCCTGCTCGCCGAATGCTGGGCGCACGAGGCCTGTTTCGTGCCAGCGCAGGACTATCGCTTCCACCGGGACTACCGCAGTGGGCGGGCGGGGCACTGGGCGCATAAGAACGCGCTGCGCGTACACGCCGAGGCCCGCGGCGACATGGATGCCCTGATCGACCGCATCCGTAGGGAAGGCCCCCTGCGCGCCGCAGACTTCGAGCGCGAAGCCACCGGAACGAAAGGGTGGTGGGGCTGGAAACCCGAAAAGCGCTGGCTGGAGGCGTGGTTTGCCCTCGGCGACCTGATGGTCGCCCGGCGCGATCGTTTCCAGCGCGTCTACGATCTCGCCGAGCGGGTCACGGCACGCTGGCCGGAGCCGCCGCCAGCGGACTCCCTCGACGAATCGGCGGTGCGTCGTCATTTCATCCTGCGCAGCGTGGCGGCGCTGGGCATCGCCCGGGCGCGCTGGATCGCCGACTACTACCGCCTGCGTCCGCGCGTGACCGACGAGGAGCTGGCGTCGCTGGTGGCGGAGGGAGTGCTCATCGAGGTTGCCGTCACCGGGTGGAGCGACAGGGCATACGTCCACCGCGAGCACGCTGGATCGCTCGCCGACGCCGCACGCAACGGTTTGAGGGCCACACGAACCGTGCTGCTGTCGCCTTTCGATCCCGTCGTGTGGGATCGGGCACGCGCGCTGGAACTGTTCGGTTTCGAATACACCATCGAGTGCTACACGCCCGCGCCCCGACGGAAGTACGGCTACTATGTGCTGCCGATCCTGCATCGCGGGCGCCTGATCGGTCGGCTCGACGCCAAGGCTCATCGCCAGGAAGGGCTATTTCAGGTGCTGGGCGTCTGGCTGGAGGATGGGGTCGTCCTGTCTCCGGCGCTGGTCGGGGACCTGGCGGAGGCCCTGCATGAGTGTGCGACGTGGCATGGCACGCCGCGTATCGTCATAGAAAAAGGCCAGCCGCGAGGGCTGGCCGGTCTGCTGCGCGAAGCGCTCGCGGATTAATCAGCGCGTGGAGGCCGGTGCCGGGGTATCGGCACACGACTTGCCGTGCAACGCATCCTTCAGCTGACCCGCAAGCGATGCGCAACGGGCGCCGAGCTGGCCACGCATATCCGGATCCTGCGACTGGCGGAGCAGGCTGGTGCGCATCATGTCGTAGCGGCTGTCGATCTGGTCGCGGGCGAAGATACCCGCCGCGAGGTGGCAGCTCTTGTAGCTCGCCAGATACTCATCGCATGCCGCGATGCCGGTGCTGTCCGGCAGCGGGCCCGCGGCAGCGGCGGCGCGGCCGCCCGTCTTGCTCGCGGGAACGTTGGTCACGGTCGTGGTCGCGGTGCGCTGCTTGACGACGCTCTTGCCCGTCGCCGTGGATGAACTGGTCGTCCGGGTGGTGCTGGGCTGCGGCTTGGTGTTGTGGTCCGCGCACGCGGCGAGGGCGAGGGCGCCCATGAGAAGCGGAACGAGTCGGAAGCTGGAGTGGTTCATGAGGCGGTCCCCCTTGGGCTGAGCGTGGATCGGATGGTAGGTCAATTCGCATGAACGTTGCGACGGGGCGCAAGCATGTGCGCGGAATGAGTGAACGCGGCGTCAGTGGCGACGGGGCGAGGCGGCGTATCGCGCCATCGCAATTTGTTTTCCGGGCCTGTATAGTCGCCGGACTGTGTTTGCCGGGGTCATAGAGTTAGTTTGACCCGATGCAGCTGATCACGTATCCGCAACATCGCTTCGCTCCTCGCGTTTCCTTGCACACCAGTTAGGCGGCAACTATTCAAGTTGCTGGTTTTATTCGTAAAAAATCGTATTGGAGTGTTTCTATGTCGGATCGTGAAATCGGCACCGTCAAGTGGTTCAACGACGCCAAGGGCTTTGGCTTCATCTCGCGCGAGAATGGCCCCGACGTGTTCGTGCACTTCCGCGCCATCCAGGGCAACGGCTTCAAGTCGCTCGCCGAAGGCGAGAAGGTCTCCTTCAAGGTCGTGAACGGCCAGAAGGGCCTGCAGGCTGAGGAAGTCCAGAAGGCCTAAGCCTTCGGACTGACCGAGCTTCGAAAAGGCCGGGCGGCGACGCCCGGCCTTTTTTTGCTCGTCATTTCCGATTTTTCTGTCCGAATCGCGTGATCCGTGTCAAAAAAACGGCTGATGTAGGGGATCCCCTACAGAACTTCCGGAAAATACGGTTATGATCGACCCTACTGTGTCTGCGCGGTCACGCGAGTGACCCGATGTAAGCGCGAAGTTAACGCTCCATCGCCTCACCCGGTCCTGCAAGCTCAGTAAGTCGCCGGCTCGTCGAGCCGGGTTTTTAGTGTGTTGGATAGAGGTGTGTGTGATGGCAACTGGTACTGTGAAGTGGTTCAACGACGCCAAGGGCTTTGGCTTCATCACTCAGGATGAGGGTGGTCCGGACGTGTTCGTGCATTTCCGTTCCATCCAGGGCAACGGCTTCAAGTCGCTTGCCGAGGGTCAGAAGGTGGAATACACCGTGACCCAGGGCCAGAAAGGTCCGCAGGCTGACAACGTCGTTCCGAAGTAATGCCCCAGGGCTGGCTCGCGCCGCCCGTTTTGCATGACTTTAGCCCTCCCGGCGCCCTGTGCCGGGAGGGTTTTTGCGTTTCGGGGAAGCTGAATCGATGACGGAACCCACGCGCGATGCGATCGTGCGCAGCGCAGCGCCAATGCGCATGGCGGACGGGGCATCGTCGGATCTGCTGCTTTACCTGCCAACGGGCGAGATCGCCGCGACGCTGCTCTGGCTGCCCGCCATGGGCGTCGGCGCCCGTCACTATGAATCGCTTGCTCTCGCGCTGAGCGCGCGAGGTATCGCCGTCGCCATTCACGAGTGGCGAGGCATCGGCTCCAGCGACCGGCGCGCCTCGCGTCGAGTCAACTGGGGCTATCGCGAACTCCTGCATGACGACCTGCCGGCCAGCCTCCACCGCCTTGGTCAGGCCGCGCCGGGCGCGCCGCTGTATGTGGGAGGGCACAGTCTCGGCGGGCAACTCGCCTCCTTGCTCGCGGCGACGACGGCAATGCCGGTTTCCGGTCTGGTGCTGGTCGCCAGTGGGGCACCGTACTGGCGCCGCTTCAGTCCCTGGGTCGGTCTCGCCTACGTGGCGGCTCCGTTACTCGCGGCTGTGGCCGGTCGGCTTCCCGGTCGCCGGATCGGCTTCGGTGGCAATGAGGCCCGTGGCGTGATCGCGGACTGGTCGCGCAGCGGTCGCACCGGGCGTTACGCAGCTCGTGGCATGGACGTCGACCTGGAGGCCGCACTGCGCCACCAGAAAGCACCCGTCCTGGCCCAGCGTCTACGGGACGACTGGTTGGGGCCCGCGCCCTCGCTGGCATTCCTGCTGGATAAGATGCCCGACGCGCCGCGCGAGGTCTCGGTCGTCGTGCCTGACGACCTCGACGGGGCGCCCGCGGATCATTTCGCGTGGATGAAAGCGCCCGGCGCAGTCGCCAGACGCATCGCGGACTGGGTGCACGCGCGTTAGTCTGTGCGCCATGACCATCACGCCCATCGACGGCAAGCAGCGCGACCTCGGCGACGGATTCGTCGTACGGCGCATGCTGCCGCATCTCAAGGCCCGACACGTCGGCCCCTTCGTCTTCTTCGATCAGATGGGACCTGCCTCCTTCGGTGAGGACAAGGGCATGGATGTCCGCCCGCATCCGCACATCGGCCTCGCCACGGTGACCTGGCTGTTTCAGGGGGCGATCCGCCATCGCGACAGTCTCGGCAGCGCGGTGGATATCCATCCCGGTGACGTCAACTGGATGACGGCCGGGCGCGGTATCGCGCATTCCGAACGCACCCCGCCGGACGAACGTCACAGCGGACAGGATCTCCACGGCATACAGGTCTGGGTGGCGTTGCCGAAGACCCATGAACGCATCGATCCCGAATTTCACCACCATCCGGCGAGCACGTTGCCCGTGGTGGAGCGCGACGGTGCGCGACTGGTCGTCATCGCCGGTGAGGCTTTCGGTGTGTCGTCGCCCGTACGCGTTTTCGCACCCATGTTTTTCGTCGAGGCGCGGCTGGGAGCGGGCGCACGTGTGACGATGCCTGAGCAGCACGCGGAGTGGGGCGCCTACGTGGTGGAAGGTGCCGCGCGCTTCGGCGACCTTCCGCTGGGGGCGCTGGACATGGCCGTGGCCCACGAAGGCGAAGCTCCGGTGCTCGAGGCCACGCAACCGTCGTTGATCATGTTGTTCGGCGGCGCCCCACTCGATGGGGAGCGCCACCTCTGGTGGAATTTCGTCGCCAGTTCGAAAGAGCTGATCGAAGCGGCGAAGGTCGAGTGGGCCGAAGGACGTTTCCCACTCGTACCGGGGGACGAAAGCGAGCGAATCCCGCTGCCGTCCTACTGAGCCGGAGCCCTCACGCCACTTCGGCGGCCGCCGATTCCCGCTCGCCATCGCGGCGCGCCCGACGCGTGGCGCTCCATGACGGCAACGCCATGGCGTCGCGCGCGACGCGGCACACGTCGATCAGTCGTGTCACGTCATCGTCGCTCATGCCCGCGTTCAGTGTCAGGCGCAGCAACGAGCGGTTGACCGTGGTGGCAGGTGCGCTGAACACGGAACCGAAGACGCCGTGCTGTTCCATCACGTCACGTACCTTGCCGGTGAGGATCTCCTGGCCGGCTTCGAAGGCGATGATCTGCTCGGTTCCATCCGCGATCGGATAGCCCAGTTCCGTCAGTTCCGCGCGTACCCGGCGCGTCACCTGGCGCAGGCGCTGGCGCCTCCAGCCCTCGGTCTGGATGACCCGATGGGCCGCCGACATACCCGCGAGTTCGTGTGGCAGCAAGGACGAACTGAAGATGGCGGGCAGGGCTTCGCAACCGAAATAATCCTTGAAACGTGTGGTGCACGCGATGAACCCCGCGCGCGAGCAATACGCCTTGGCCAGGCTCGCCGTGATGAAATGCACGCGGTCGTTGAGGCCCAGGCTGGCAACCAGTCCTTCCCCGCGCACGCCGTGCGTACCCAGCGAATGCGACTCGTCGACAACGAGGACGCAGCCGTGCTCCCGGGACAGGTTGGCGATGGCCTCGAGGGGAGCGAGGCTGCCGTTGGTGCTGTAGACCGCATCCACGACGATCACGCCCGGGCCGTTGCGCAGCACCTGTCGCTCCAGATGCGTCACGTCGTTGTGCAATACGGACACCGCTCTGGCCCCGGCGCTGCGAATGCCTTCCCATAGCGACGCGTGCGCGAGCATGTCGACGTAGACGGGGATGCGATCGCCGGCGATGGACTGGATGAGGCCGACGTTGGCGGCGAAACCGGATTGCGCGAGGATGCCGTCCTCACTCCCTACCGCACGTGCCAGCTCGGCCTCTACACGATGCAGCGGCTGATCCGCGTCCTGCTGAAACAGCGCCGACATCATCATGCCAAGGCCGCCTTCGGCCAGTGCCTCACGCTGTGCTTCGACGATGGCGGGATGTCCCGCGATCGCAAGGTAATCGTTGCTCTGGAGCATCAGGTCGCCGCCGGCGGGGCGACGCCCGCGCAAAATGTGACGGCCACCCCAGTCGATCGCCACGCGTTCGTTGTGGAATCGATCCACGCGGGTCGCAACGAAGCCAGGCAGCGCAGGGGCGGTAACGACACGGTGCAGAACGGAAACATTTTCCATGGACATCTCTCTCTCGATGGCATGGGCGATGGACACGTTGCCGTTCACCACGAACGGCACGCGCGCGCCAACCTCGCCCGGGCGGGCGCGAAAACGAGAAAGGCCAGGGGTGGGTCGCGAACGACCCTGCGGCCTTACGCAATACCTGGAGAGAAGCGTCGGCGGGTCGGAAGACCCGCGACCGCACCGCATGTTTTGGGCAACACAACGCCACGCGCCGGGTGCTGGGCGCGATGGCGTGTCCGGAAGGGCGAAGGTAACCCGTTTAGATGAATCGTGGTCGGCTGTCGGCGGCCAGACTCAGATCCTGCTCCCGGAGCCAGGTGCGGTACGACTTGACGTGCTGAAGCCGGAATCGCTCCACGTCGTCGATCAGGGCGTAGTAGTACCACTGCTCGCCGGAAACGGCGGTGGCGGCATACATGTGTTCTTCAGGCCGCTCCACGCCTTTGTGATAGAAGCCGTCACGGGAGTTGAACCAGGGCAGGGCTTCGCCACTCCGCAGGGACTCCAGGACGGCGCCGGGGGCGCCCAGATCTGCCGCAATTTCATAGTGGGTGCGCAGGTCCTCGTCCGTCTGGACCAGCAGGAACCGGCCGATCCCCCAGGCGTCGACCAGCAACAGGCCCGTCGGGTTGCAGTGCACGTAGCACTCCACGGGCTGGAACGTGGCGGTGACGCTCTGCAGGACCTCGCGGAAGGCGGGGTCGCGCAGGAAGCGGAAGTTGCCCAGGGCCAGCGTTTCGGCGACGAAGGCGCTGGCGCGGTCGAAGTACCGGCGCTGCAGCTCGGAGATGGCGGTCTGCAGCTTCTCGATGGCCAGCGGGTCGTTCTTGCGGATGAAGCGGTCGATCACGCCCGAATTGAAGGCATCGATCGCCGTGGCGTCATCGGCCCGGCCGGTCAGCAGGATCTTGCCGATATGCGGATTCGGCAGGCGCTTGCAGAACGTGATGCCGTCCATCTCGGGCATGGCCTGATCCACCACCACCACCGAAATCTCCGCGAAGCGCTCCGGGTCGTAGACCACCCGATGGATCGAATCGATGTCGAGGGCCACCAGCTCCTGGGTCTCCGAGGGTCGGTCCTTCCAGCGGTAGAGCCAGCCCCCGCCCGGCACCGGACGGCTGCCGTTGTTGCCCAGCGTGGCCAGCGCGCTGCGCGGTGAACTGAAGGTGCGGACCCGGACCATGGGATCGAGCAGCAACGGGACGACGTCGAGGTATTCCTCGTGGTCGTCGACCAGCACCGTGGTGGTCGGGAAATGGAAAGGCTGGATGTCGCCCTGCGCGTTCAACGTCGTCACTGCCGGCCCCCGGTGTTCGAATGCGGGAAGGTCAGAGTGAATTCGGTGAATTCACCCAGGTCGGTACGGCATGCGATGCCACCGCCCATATGCTCCATCGCCGCGCGGCAAAAAGCGAGTCCTATTCCCAGTCCGGTGATGGTGCCGGTGCCGGCGCTGTCGCTGGAATAGGAATAAAACCGGTTGAAAATGCGGGGCAGGACGTCCGCGGGGATGCCCGGACCGGTGTCGTGGACCCGGATCCGGTTGCCACCGTCGGCGGGCTCGATGAAGACCCGGATTTCGCCCTTGCCGGCGCGATCTGTATGAAAAAGTGCATTGCGCAGAAGATTGAACAGCACGTGGACCACCAGGCTTTCCTCGCCCATGAGCGAGAAGTCGCCGGTCGGCGACAGGGTGATGCGGTCTCGTTCGGCGCGCGAGCCATAGGGAAACCGGCGTAGCGCCTGCTCCACGCACTCGCGGGCCTGGAGCAGGGACAGCGGCACCTCGCCGATCGGACGTGCCGAAAGCAGCAGCATGTCGATGATCGTGTTGGCGTAGGTGACCTCGCGCTCCATCACACCGATGCTGCGCTCCAGCGCATGCAGGTTCTGCGCGCGCATTTCGGGGACGGCCAGGCCCTCGCTCTCGGCGAGCCGGTGACTGCGGATCAGATCGGGCATGAAGCGGGCGACGGCGCGCGCGGCGATGCGCAGTGACCCCAATGGCGTGCGCAGCTCGTGGGCGATGTTGTTGGACGCCGCGGTCAGGGCGTCGATCCGCGATTGCTCGGCCATGTTCGACGACACCGTGCAGGTGGCGCCACCGACCATGCCGAACATCAGCAAGGGGATGTACTCCAGCATCGTCCGGGTATGCAGGTGGGCTTCCGGGGACAGCACGAACACCAGGCCCGCGAGCAGGCTGCCCAGCGAGAACACCAGCAGGAAGCTGACCAGGTCGAACAGCATCATCAGCAGCATGACGCAGGCAAGATGGGTCATCAGCCACGCGGGAGTGGCGTTGCGCAAGGTCATGTAGCCGACGAAAAACGGCATCGCGACCGTCATCGCGAAATACCAGTATGTCGGCAGATGCGTTCGCAGACGACGCGGCCACCAGGGCAGCAGGGCGAGCGGGATGAAGGTCGCGCTACAGACCAGCCGCATCGGCAGGTTCTCGTAGGGCTGCGGGAACAGGTAGGCCCAGACCGGGTAATACACCGCCAGGCAGAAGCTGCCGACGACGCCGATCGCCACCATCTTCGGCTGCGAATAGCGCGTACGCAGGAACATGGTCGTTTCAAAGCGCGCCATGGCGCGCACCAGCAGCCACCAGCGCATACGCAGGAAGCCGAGCGGACCGGTGGGCTTGTCCGAAGGCGAGGCGACAGAGGGGCCGGCGTCGTTCATGGGTCAGCGATACTGCTGATGGCAGGACTGGCAGGCATCGCCTACGGGTTTCAGCGCGACGGCAAGGCCGTCGCAGCTGGCGGGCGCCGCCGCGACGGCCGCATCCAGTGCGGCATCCAGCGTGGCGCCGGCTCTGGCGAACCCCGCGTCCATATCCGGGAACGCCTCACGAATGTCGCCGGCCGTCAGGCGCAGGCGCGCCAGCCGCTCGGCCGAGACCTTGGCATCGCACTGTTTCGCCCGCACGTTGGCTCGCAGCGCGCCCATGTGGTGCTGCATCACGGCCATCACGCCGTCATGGAACGGCGTGCCCTGGCGCAAGGCGGACAGCGCGAAAGTCGCGCCCATCGCGCCGACCGCGAGGCCGAGGATGACGAAGAGCAGCGCACGCATTGGTGTTCCATGGCTTGGCACGGCCGTCAGCATAGCGGACGGCCCCATTCTTTCAATATGAGACAATGAGCACAGTCCTTTCCTCCGAGAGTCATGTGAGCACCGCACAGGCGGAACGCTTCGCCGGTATCGAGCGCCTCTACGGGCGCGGCAGCCTGGACCGCCTCGCCCATGCGCATGTCTGCGTCATCGGTGTCGGTGGCGTCGGCTCGTGGGCGGCGGAAGCCCTGGCGCGCAGCGGTGTGGGGCGCCTGACCCTGATCGATGGCGACGACGTCTGCCTGTCCAATACCAATCGTCAGCTGCATGCACTCGACGGTCAGTACGGCAAACCCAAGGTCGGCGTCATCGCCGAGCGGGCTCATGCGATCAGTCCGACCCTCCGGCTCGAGGCCATGGAACGCTTCCTTACGCCGTCCACGCTCGATGAACTGCTCAACCGCAACTACGATGTGGTGATCGACGCGTGCGACGCGCTCAAGGTCAAGCTGGAGACGATCGTCTGGTGTCGTCGGCGAAAGGTCCCGCTGGTCACGGTAGGCGCGGCCGGCGGTCGCACCGATCCGACGCAGGTCCGCGTGCGCGACCTGTCGCGTACCGAGCACGACGCCATGCTCAGCATGATCCGGAAAAAGCTTCGCCAGGAGCACGGTTTTCCCCGCAACCCCGATCGCTTCTTCGGCGTTTCGGCGGTGTACTCGTTGCAGAACGTCCAGTACCCGCAGGCGGACGGCAGCGTGTGTGGCGTGCGCCCGCCCGGTAGCGACGCGCTCAAGCTGGACTGCGGCGGTGGGCTTGGTGCGGCCACGCACGTCACCGGCGCGTTCGCGTTCGCCGCCGTGGGTAAGGCACTCGAAAAACTCACGGCACCAGCAAAGGCGGGCTGATCCTGCGTGTCGCCCGTCACGGGGCGGCGGGTTACGCTACGTCCATGTGGTGCGTCTATCTCATCGAATGTCGGAACGGCGCCTGGTACGCGGGGATAACCAACGACCTCGACGCACGCTATGCGGCTCATGTGGCAGGGAAGGGTGCGCGCTATACGCGGGCCAATCCGCCGGTACGGTTGCTGGGCTCACGGCCATTCGCGGACCGGTCGGAGGCGTCGCGGGCCGAGTGGGCGGTGAAGCGGCTGCCTAAGGCGAAGAAGCTGGCGTGGTTGTTGGCCACCTAAGGCAGCGTATACGCCAGGTCGTAGGTGTGCCCACCCGCGTTATCGATCGTGATCGAAAAGGTTCCGGTGATGCCCGTGAGTTCGCGGCTGCCGGTATCCGGGACGATCGTGATGAGCAGTTCCTGTCCGGCCGCGGACATCACCCCTCGGTGGACGAGCGCAAAGCTGCCGGCTCGCCCGTTGACCGAGCCCGTGAATCGCTCCACGGCCGCGTAGGCAGCCGAACCCTGCACGCTCGTACTTCCGGCGGTGAGCATGGTTCCTTTGGAGGTACCCTCCATCCCTCCGTAAAACGTCTTCTCCAGACTCATCCGGCCGAGTGCCGATCCATCATCCGCGTCAACGGCCCCGTCGGGGGCGATCTTTACTTCGAAACTGCCATGTGCGTGCTGCGTCATGCGGCCTCCCCGGGCGTTTCAGTGACTCACCGTGTCGGTGTAGGATGTCAATTAGTACGGTTCAATGCCCCGGAGCGAGGCTAGCGCATATGGATACGCGACGGCACACCAGGATCACCCCCGAATGGCACACGTGGATCGGTGAGGCGCTGGCGGCAGGGTCGGCGCCGGCCGAGCTGCTCACCACGATGCGGGAAAACGATTTCGACGAGGCCGCCGCGCGTACGGCCATCGCCGATGCGCTGTTCGGCGGGCCCGCGACCCGCGCCGCGCCAGCCTGGCATACCCCGGGCTCCCGCCTGGCGGAGGGGCATGTACTACGGACCTCCGACCGTGACATCCGCGTTCTTCTGCGTATCGCCAGGCCGACGATCGCCGTTCTCGATGGTGTCCTCGACGACGCCGAGTGCGAGGGGATGATCGAGCAGGCCAGATCGCGACTGGCACGCTCGGCCGTGGTGTCGCCCGAGTCGGGCGCCAATACCGTCATGGGTATCCGTACGAGCGAAGGCGCGTTTTTCCAGCGGGGCGAGAACCCGCTCGTACTACGCATCGACCGGCGGGCCGCCGAGATCATGCGGTTACCCCATGAGCACGGCGAAGGCCTGCAGGTGATGCGCTATGGCGTCGGCGGCGAGTACGTACCGCACTTCGATTACTTTCCGCCCGACCAGAAAGGCAGCGAGCCCCATCTGGCCCAGGGCGGTCAGCGTGTCTCCACGCTGATCATGTACCTGGCCGATGTCGAGGCCGGCGGCGAAACCATCTTTCCCCGCATCGATTTCAGCTACGTGCCGCGCAAGGGGCAGGCGCTGTACTTCGAATACACCGACGCCGACGGCTCGCTGGACGTGCTTTCGCTGCATGGCGGGGCGCCCGTCACCCAGGGTGAGAAGTGGATTGTCACGAAATGGATGCGCCAGCGATCCTTCGTGGGATGAGTCATGGCAGGCGGGGCGTGACCTCTGGCCTATATCGGCGTGAAGTCTGAGCCAGCAATCATCGCCGGATGACAGGGGGAGGGGGTTCGATGCGCCGAGAGGCAGGCAGGATGGTTCGTTTCGTCGCCGCGGGGTTGCTGCTTTGCGTCGGTAGTGTGTGGGGGCAAGCGGCCGCGCCCGCTCTTCCCGCGCCGGCAGGGGCCAGCACCGTGGCGCCGCCTGCGGTCCCTGTCGAAATTCCCTTCGCCTCGCCGCATGCCGGCTCGGTACGCACACCCAGTGCGCCCGACGCCTGGGGCGGCCCGCGTAACGGTCAGGAAGCGACCCTCTCGGATCGCGTGGTGTCGTATCGCATCCAGGCGCGCCTCGATCCCGACAAGCACACCGTGGACGGCCAGCAGCAGCTGACCTGGCATAACCGCAGCGACCGTCCCGTGTCGGCGGTCTTCCTGCACATGTATCTCAACGCGTTCGAAGGCGAGGGCAGCACCTTTTTCACCGAGCGCGCGCTGCTCGCCGCCGCCGGTGGCGCACGCGGCACCGCCGAGGTGAAGAAGGGCGAATGGGGCTACATCGACCTTGGTAACGTCGAGCAGGACGGCGCCGCCCTGAAGTGGAGTTACGTCCATCCCGACGGCGGCCCTGCGACGGATCACACCGTGATTCGCGTGGATCTGGCGCAGCCCGTGCCGGCCGGCGGCAACGTGACCCTGGATATGAATTTTCACAGCCAGCTACCGCGCGTGATAGAGCGCACGGGCTACGTGGGCCAGTTCCATCTGGTCGCCCAGTGGTTCCCGAAGATCGGCGTGCTCGAGCTTCCGGGTGAGCGCGGTGCGACCGAGCCGCGGTGGAACGTGCACGAGTTCCACTTCAGCAGCGAGTTCTATGCCGACTTCGCCGAGTACGACGTGCGCATGACCGTGCCGAAAGGCTACGTCGTCGGCGCGGTCGGTGAGCAGCAGGGTGAGCCGGTTCCGGAAGGAAATGAACTGACCTGGCATTTCATCCAGGGCGACGTACACGATTTTGCGTGGATGGCCGCCCCCGGCTACAAGACACTGGACAGTGACTGGAACGGACCCGGCAGCCCGAAGGTCAGGGTGCGGGTGATCTATCCGCCCGAATACGCGGCCAGCGCGAAACCGGTGCTTAAGGCGACGCTCGATTCGCTGAGCTACTTTTCCGACACGCTGGGTCCTTACCCGTATAAGACGGTGACCGCGGTCGTGCCGCCGTTCAACGCGTCCGAAGCCGGCGGGATGGAGTACCCGACGTTCTTCACCGCCGAGGCATACGACAGCGTCAAGCCGAAGACGATGGACGAGTACATGCTCGACTTCGTCACGATCCACGAATTCGGCCATGGTTATTTCTACGGACTGCTGGCCTCGAACGAGTTCGAAGAGCCCATGCTGGACGAGGGCCTCAACGAGTACTGGGACGAACGCATGCTGCGCGAGCGCGGCCAGCCGTTGTATCTCACGCAGCCGGTCTGGCAGTTCTTCGGCGTGCAGCCGGCGATGCCTGTCTTCATGCTCGAGCGCATGTTCGCCACGCTTTCCCGTCCATCCGACCCGCTCGGACAAAACGCATGGGATCGCCTGTCGAGCGGCGATTACGTGACGGTCTATACGCGTACCGCGACGGCGATGCACGATCTGGAGGAGCGTCTCGGCAAGGAGGTGATGGAAAAGGCCTTCAAGGACTACTGCGCCCGGTGGCACTTCCGTCATCCGTCCATTGCCGACCTTCAGGCCTCGCTTTCCGAATCGTCCGGCAAGCCTGATGTCGTCGCGCAGGTGTTCAACCAATACGTCTTCGGCACCGATCGTATCGACGACCGTGTCAGCGACATAACCAGTAACGAAGTGCTCCCACTGGCTGGCACCGTCATGAAGGACGGCAGGCGGGTCGAGACGAGCAGCGACGAGAACGAGGCGGTGATCGACAGGCGACGAGATGCCTGGAAAAAATCGCATCCGGATGCGAAAGAGGGCACCGGTCCGTTCCCCTGGAAGACCGTTGTGACGGTCTGGCGCGACGGCGCGAATGTGCCGCAGACGCTCAAAGTCAGCTTCGCCGACGGCTCAACGGAAACCGTGCACTGGGACGATCAGCGACGCTGGGCGCGCTTCGCGTTCACGAAGCCCGCGAAGGGCGTTTCCGCCGAGCTCGATCCGGCGCAGAAGATTTATCTCGATGCGAACAAGCTCAACGACAGTCGCACCGTCGAGTCGAATCACGCCGCTTCCAACCGCTGGGGCGCCGACTTCGCTGCGCTGATCCAGGGTATCTACGCTTTCCTGGGGACGCTATGAACGCGCGCACCAAACGTTCGGCCGCTTCGGCTCTGGGTCTCGGCATGGTCGGAGGCCTGCAATGGCGGCTGATGCTGCTGTGGGTGTTCATCACGTTACTGCCGACCCTCGTCGTGGCGTTGCCGCTCTGGCGCGTGCTCGACGGCCTGTTGGGTCACTCCGTGCACGCGGAGGAATGGGCGCGTCACTTCAACGGTCTTTTCCTGGGCGATGTGTCGTCCGCGTTGCAAGCCAGCCCGTGGATCGGTTCGGCGTTCGTCGCGGGGGCGGTGCTGACGCTTGCCATCTCGCCGTTTCTTTCCGGCATGGCCGTTGCCGGCGGTCGGGCGAATCGCGCCCTGAGTTTTGGCGGGCTGTTGCAAGGCGGTGCGACCGAGTACGGACGCATGCTGCGCCTGCTCCCGCTCTCGCTGATTCCCTACGGCCTCGTCGTCCTTGCCGCGAAAGGTGTTTCGTCCCTCGTCGACGATAAGGTCGACGCCGCCTTGCTGCCGTCGACCGCCGATATGTACCAGCATGGGTCGCTCGTGGTGATCGCACTGTGCTTCGTCGTCGCCCAGGCGATCGTGGAGTCGGCGCGTGCACAGTTCATCGCGGACATCACCTTGCGCTCGGCATGGCGTGCGTTCGGACGCGGCGTGGTGCAGGTGGTGCGTCGACCCGTCGCCAGCCTGTTCGCCTATGTCGTCATTACGGCGGTCGGCCTGGGTCTGACCGTGTTGATCGCATCCTGGCGCGGTCATTCGGTCGCGGTCGGCGGCGAATGGTTCGCCGCGTTTCTGATCGTGCAGCTTGGCGTGGCGGTCGTGGCATGGATGCGCACCGCACGGCTGCTGGCGCTCGCCGGTCTCGCCAGCTCGACACAGCAGCGCCGGCGCCGTTCGGATTTCGCGCCGGCGATGTGAGCCCTGTGAGTCAGCCCGCCCGGCGGACTTCGCGGTGCGGCGGGTAATAGGCGAACAGATGCGTCGCGCCGCCAAGGAAGTCGATGTTGTCGATGTGCTCGCCGCCCAGGCGCTCGGCGACGTGGTCGGAGGCTTCGTTGCCGATGCGCACGAGGCTGATCACACGCTGCGCGTGCATCTCTTTCCAGGCGAAGGCGAGGATGGCCTCACCTGCTTCGGTGGCATAACCGTGGTGGCGGTGTTCGGGCTTCAGCATCCAGCCCAGTTCGAGGTCGGGCCAGCCTTCGGGTTTCATGAGGCCGGCACGGCCGATGAATTCACCGGTGTCCTTCAGTTCCATGGCCCACATGCCGCAGCCACGTAACGCCCAGTGGCCGAGCAGCATGGCCATGGATCGCCAGGCATTCATGCGGTCGAGCGGCTGGCCGTCACCGATCCAGCGCGTGCTCTCCGCATCCGCGAGCATCCTCGCGTAGTCGTCGAAGTGATGTTCGGTAAGAGCGGTGAGCCGCAGGCGCGGCGTTTCCAGAACGGGGATATCGGATAGTGACATCGAGGTGACCAAGGGTTCAGCCGAGCAGAGCTGCCAGGGCGCGCGTGGACTGCGCGAGGCTTTCCTGCCAGGGCAAGCCGGTTATTTTCTCACCACTTGCCGCGTCATTAAAGCTCTCTTCCTGGCCCGGCGCGAGAAGGTGTCGGTAATCGACAGTGATTTCAGTGCCTTGCGCGAGATCCTTCGCCGCAAAGATGAAGCCCAGGTGCCAGAGGCCGGTGGGCTCGAAGCTGTGATTCACGTAGCACTCGTCCGGCCAGTCGGGCGACACCGTGTAGCGGTCCTCGAACCAGCGCGCGGCGGCGTGAAGGTCGGCGGACAGGGCGGGGGACGCCATGATGTCGTCCCAGCGGTGCGTCTGGTCGATCGCGTCGGGCGCGGTGACGATACGGCCCGCGGCGACGAATTCATCGACGAACAGACCTTTGCCTGCGCCGGGGATGGCGGAGGCGGCGATGCGGTAACGCGGCAGGATCATTGCTTTCGTCTGGCCCCTGGTCACGTCGGCAGGGCAGAAGCGCCGCCGGCATGGGGCGCGAGTGTAGCGCGTTCCGCCGGCGGCGAAAGGGGTAGGGGTCACTCGTCCGCGTCGGCCGCCTTCGCCCTGGCCTTCGCTTTGGCGGCGCGGGGCGGCTTGGCGCTCTTTGCGGTTTTGGCACCCCCGTCCACCTGGATGGCGTCCCGGTTGCGGTCGACGAGGGACTGGCCGATGCCCTTGACCTCGACGAGCTGGTCGGCGGATTCGAAGCTGCCGTTGGCTTCCCGCCACGCCACGATCGCCTGAGCCTTGGCGAGGCCGACGCCATCGAGTGACTGCGCGAGCGTAGGGGCGTCGGCCGTATTCACGTTGACGGGGGTGGAGGCGAAGGCGGGCAGACAGGTGAGAAGGCCGGCGAGGGCGAACAGACGGTAGTTCACGGTGAAACCTCCTGGGTAGGCGCGTCGGATGACGCCCGGGCACTCTGCGCTGCGCAAACGGCGTCGCGTACCGGCGCGGCGGCGTTGTCAGCGTGCGTCGCGCGCATCACGGCGCGACGGAGCCGGACCACGGTGTGAAGGTCACCCCTGTCGGCGCTGTTACAATCGTCCTTTGCCCCACAGAGTCGTGCCCGCCATGGATACCTCGCGCATTTCTTCCTTCGTCAGCGGCCTCTGGGACGCGGAAATCGTCCCGCAGCTGGTCGAGTACATCCGTATTCCGAACAAGTCGCCCATGTTCGATGCGCAGTGGCGCGAGCACGGGTACATGGATCAGGCCGTGACGCTGATGGAAACGTGGGCGCGCTCCAAGCTGCCGGCGTTCGAGGGTGCCACGCTCGAGGTGGTCCGCCTCGAGGGCCGTACGCCGCTGATCTACATCGACGTGCCGGCGCAGGGCGTGACCGGCAAGGGCACCGACGAGACCGTCGTGCTCTATGGCCACCTCGACAAGCAGCCGGAGATGACGGGCTGGGCCGAGGACCTCGGTCCGTGGACGCCGGTGATCAAGGGCGACAAGCTTTACGGTCGTGGCGGCGCGGATGATGGCTACGCGATCTTCGGCTCGCTGGCGGCGCTGCTGGCGCTGCGCGAGCAGGGCGTGCCGCACGCGCGCTGCGTAATCATGATCGAGGCCTGCGAAGAGTCGGGCAGCTACGATCTGCCTTACTACGTGGACCACCTGGCCGACCGCATCGGCAACCCGGCCCTCGTGGTCTGCCTCGACTCCGGCTGCGGCAACTACGACCAGCTCTGGCTGACCACGTCGCTGCGCGGCATGACCGGCGGCAACCTCACCGTGCAGGTGCTCGAAGAGGGTGTGCATTCCGGCGACGCGTCGGGCGTCGTGCCTTCCAGCTTCCGTATTTTGCGCGACATCCTCAGCCGTCTGGAGAACCCGCAGACCGGCGAGATCGTGCCGAAGGAACTGTACGTCGAGATTCCCGCGCAGCGTATCGAGCAGGCGCGTCGCTCGGCCGACGTGCTGGGCACGGACATTTACGACAAGTTCCCGTTTGTCGAAGGCATGAAGCCCACCACCAGCGATCTGACCGAGCTCGTGCTCAACCGCACCTGGCGTCCGCAGCTGGCCGTGACCGGTGTGGGCGGCATGCCGCCGCTGGACAGCGCCGGCAACGTGCTGCGCCCGAAGACCGCGGTCAAGCTCAGCCTGCGCGTACCGCCGACACTGTCGGGTGCCGAAGCTGGCAAGTTCCTCAAGGAGCTGCTCGAGAAGGATCCCCCGTACGGCGCGAAAGTCAGCTTCGCCCTCGAGAAGGACGGTAGCGGCTGGAACGCGCCGGCGCTGTCGCCGTGGCTGGAAGAGGCCGTCGCGAAGGCATCCGAGCACTACTTCGGTGCTCCGGCCGCCTACATGGGTGAGGGCGGCAGCATTCCTTTCATGGGCATGCTGGGCGAGAAATTCCCGCAGGCCCAGTTCCTCATCACCGGCGTGCTTGGGCCGCATTCCAACGCGCACGGCCCGAACGAGTTCCTGCACATCCCGACGGGCAAGCGCGTAAGCATGGTGGTGGCCGACGTCGTCGCCCGGCACTTCCAGGAAGCGTCGAAGGCATGACCGCTGGTGCCGGTACGACCGCAGATGCCGATACGCTCGCCGGTCGCCTCGCGATCGTGCGGGGCCGGATCGCCGCGGCCTGCGTCAGCGTGGGGCGCGATCCCTCCGAAGTGACGTTGTTACCGGTCAGCAAGACCTTCGGCAGTGACGTGGTCCGTGAGGCCGTCGGCCTCGGCCTGCGGCGTTTCGGCGAGAACAAGGTGCAGGAGATTCAGGCCAAGGCCGCCGACCTGGCGGCCGAGGCGCTGGACTGGGTGGTCATCGGGCACCTGCAGACGAACAAGGCCAGGCCCGTTGCCCGGCTCGCGTCCGAGGTCCAGTCGCTGGACCGGCTGGATCTGGCCGTCGCGCTGGACAAGGCGCTGCAGGCCGAAGGCAGGGCGATCGATGTCCTCATCCAGGTCAAGACCTCCCGCGAGGACAGCAAGTTCGGGCTCGCCCCGGACATGCTTCCCGCGTTCCTCGATCAGCTCCGTGCGTTCTCGTCGCTGCGGGTGCGTGGGTTGATGACGCTGGCTGAGGCATCCGAAGACGAGGCCATCGTCCGCGGCTGCTTCCGGACCCTGTATCAATGTCGTTACACCGCCCGCGAGGCCGGTCACACGGTCGATCGCCTGTCGATGGGCATGAGCGGTGACTTCGCCCTGGCCATCGCCGAGGGCAGCACCGAGGTGAGGGTAGGCAGCGCCTTGTTTGGCGCCAGGGCGTACAACGCCTGACGTGACCGGATGCACGTTTTCGGTTCCCGACCGCCTGCGACGGGCCGTCCGGACCATCACATATGTGAATCCAAGTGCTTATATCGGTTCAGGTTTCCGGCCTGTTTTCCGCGGTTTCCTGCGACTTGTATGAATGTTTCCTAGGACAGGCGTTTTTTAACTTTATGCCAACAACTAGGGCGAGGGGGTTTGGTAACTTCACCACTCGTTCACGGTCGTCTCACCTTCACGGCGGCTTAACTTCACGATGAATAGGCCTTCTCGCTCATGCATTTAAAGCGACTGACCGCTCTCGCGTTAGCCTCCTGCTGTTTCGCTGCTGTCACACCCGTTATCGCCGACACGGTCACCGCTCCACAGGGTCTTGACCAGTCCGCGACGCTTCTTCTCACTGATCTCCCTGTGTTCGCCCCGGCGAATGCCCTCGCCCAGTCGGCCATCCCTGACGTCGCTTCCTTGGTTGCCCCCAAGGCGCCGGTTGCCGCCGCCAAGGTTGCCGCTCCGGCCGCCAGCGACGACGACACACTGGGTGACGATGACGACGACAGCCTCGTCGCCGCCGCCACCGACAAGCTGGCCGGTCACGTCGACGGTCATGCCCGCGAGGCCCTCCTGGCCTTCGCCATGAAGCTCCGCGATATCCGTTACCACCGCGGTGGCCGCGCCCCGTCCACCGGCTTCGACTGCAGCGGTTTTGTCCGCTACGTCTTCTCGCACAGCATCGGCCTCGACCTCCCGACCAACTCGGCCAGCCAGTTCCTCGCCGGCCTGAAGGTCAAGCGCAACGAGATGAAGACGGGTGACCTGGTCTTCTTCCGCACCCGCGGCAAGGCCATCTCGCACGTCGGCATCTACATCGACAACGGCCAGTTCATCCATTCTCCGTCGGCAGGCAAGACGGTGCGCGTGGATAACCTCAACGAGGCTTACTGGTCCAAGCACTTCGCCGGCGCCAAGCGCCCCGAAGGTATCGCGAAGATCTGACGGGAACCCTTCAACGTATTTTCCGAAACGGCATGCTCCGGCATGCCGTTTTTTTTTGCGTTTTTTGGGGAGGTGTTGGGCTCGGCTGCGCCATCGCGTTTGGTTTTGTCGCGGCGTGTTGTGTCGTGTTGGAGAGACGGCGGGGGTGACCCTCGCGGCCACGCCTGCGGCGACCCCTCAAGGAAGGGCCGCTATCGCGGCCGTATGCTTATTGCCCTACGGGCGGGGTCGGGCTTCGCCTGGGGGTTTTCGAGTCGGCTGTCCCTGCCTCCCCGAAAACGGCCGGTCATCCCTGACCGGCCCCGC
>NZ_FUYT01000031.1:0-5856 GCF_900167995.1 Luteibacter sp. 22Crub2.1 | reverse complement strand
CCGGAATTTTTCTATGAGCCATGATTCACCTCGCAGGAGATTTTGCTCCTACTTGGTGGTCCTGAAAAACCCGGCCACTACAGGCGCGCTCCTACCCGTAGGAGCGCGCCTTGCGCGCGATGTTTTATTGTTCCTGCGCCTTCAGCGCCGCATCCTGCGCCTTGGCCTGATCGTCGACCGTCTTCTGCACGTCCTGCGCCTTCTTCTTCTGCGCCTCGAGGGAATCCCACGGGGTTTCGACGCGCGCCTGGGGTGCGGGCGGGGTCGGCGCCGGCTGCGGCGGTTTCGAGCAGGCCGCGCAGGCAAGAACGAGCAGAACGGGCAGGGCGCGATGTGTCATGACGGGCATGTCCTCAGGGTCGGGCCGAGTCTCGCGCTCCGTGCGCTTCAGCGCAATCGCGCGCCGTAGAAATCGTTCACCCGGTCGACGTCCATACGCCAGCCGAACAGCTCGGACAGCCGGTCGGCTGCCAGCAGCTCGTCCTTCGGGCCCTCCCCGAACAAGGTGCCGTCACGCAGCATGACGATATGGCCGATCTCAGGGACGATTTCCTCGACATGGTGGGTAACCAGCAGCAGCGTCGTTCCATCCTGAGCGAGTTCGCGCAGCAGGTCGAGGAAGCGCCGACGCGTACCCGGATCCAGTCCCGCACACGGTTCGTCGAGCAGGAGCGCGCGGGGCCGGTGCACGAGCGCGCGTGCGATCAGGACGCGCCGGGCTTCGCCCGTCGACAGCGTCGATACGTCGCGCGATGCCAGGTGCGCCGCGCCGACACGCTGCAACGCCTGTCCGGCGCGCGAACGCATGTCGTCGGTCACGTCATGGTCGAGACCGAGCGTCATCGACGCGAAGAAGCCGGAGAGCACCGCGTTCAGTGCGGTCTCGCCGGATGCCTCGAACTCGCGCCGAAGGTCCGCCGAGACCACGCCGAGCAGCGAGCGAAGTTCCGCGACGTTCCAGCGGTCGCGGCCGAAGACGCGGATCACGGGCGACGCGTCGTCATGCACGAGCGGGTACAGGCGCCGCTCGATCAGCTTGACCAGCGTGGACTTGCCCGAGCCGTTGGGCCCGAGAATGGCGGTGTGCTGGCCCGGCGCGATCGTCAGCGACACGGCGTCGAGCAGCGCACGACCTTCGCGGATCACGGTGGCCCGGTCGATGCCGAGCAGGGGAGTCTGGACGTCCATCGTCCGAGCATACCTTGTAGGATGCCGACATCGAAGGAGACCACTCATGCATCCACGACTTCCCAGCTGGCGCCTCGACGGCCGCACCGCACTCGTCACCGGCGCGAGTAAAGGCATCGGCTACGCCTGTGCGCGCGAACTCGCGGCCCTCGGTGCCGACGTGCTGCTCGTCGCGCGCGATGAACTGGTCTTGCAGGAAGTCCGCGACGAGCTGGCCGAGGAGTGTCCCGAGGTGGAAATCCTGGGCATGGCCGCCGATCTTTCCGACCAGGAAGACCGACTCGCCGTCTTCGACTGGGTAGTCGACCTCGACGTTGACCTGTCGATTCTCGTGAATAACGTCGGCGGCAACACGCCGCGTCCGACACTCGACTATTCGCCTGACGAATACCGTGCGCTCTTCGAGCTCAACGTGTTTTCGGCTTACGAGATGAGCCGCGCGGCGTACCCGCATCTGATCCAGCACGCGAATGCCGCGATCGTCAACGTCGGCTCGGTCTCGGGCATCACGCACGTGCGCACGGGCTCGCCGTATGGCATGACCAAGGCCGCGCTGCACCAGATGACGCGCAACCTTGCGGTGGAATGGGCTGAAGACGGCATTCGCGTCAACGCGGTGGCCCCGTGGTACATCCGGACACAGCGCAGCGAGCCCGCGCTGGCCGACCCGGAATACCTCGAGGAAGTGCTCGACCGCACGCCGATGGGACGTATCGGTGAGCCCGAAGAAGTAGCCGGCGCCGTCGCCTTTCTCTGCCTGCCCGTGTCCAGTTATGTCACGGGCGAGATCATCGCGGTGGACGGAGGATTTCTGCGCTACGGCTTCTGACGTTCGCCGGGCTCAGCCGCAGGCCTGAAGCTGCCGGCGAAGCGATGCGTCCTTCGCTTCGAGCGGCGGCTTGTCGCTCTTGAACGCGTTGCGGATCGCCTTCTGGTTGGCATCGGCATCGTCGCGCAACACGCGGCAGGTCTCGTCGGGGCTCAGTGCACGGCACTGGTCTTGCACCCAGATGTAGTTGTTGTTGACGAGCGCGCCGACGCTGCCCTTGCCGCGGTTGAGCTCCGGTGCGGACGCGACCGCCGCGCGGCTGTTTCCGTAGGTATCACTCAATGTCCCCCCGAAATCGCCCACCACACCCGACGGTGCCAGATAAGGCTCCGGGTGGCCGTTGTGGCTGGTATATGGCTTGCCATCCGTCGCGCGGATGCAGCCGTACATGCGCGGCGGCAACGCAGCCGGCGGCGCCGGCGGTTCCGGGCTGTCGACGTCGTCGCGGGGCGGCGGTGCGCCGGGCATGGGAGCGACCTTGCCGTCAGCGGGAGCCGAGTCCACCAGCTGGATCGTCTCCTGACGCTGCGCTTTGGCGCACGGCGTCTGTTGGTAGATCGTCTGCCCGGCGGCGACACACTTGTATACCGTCTCCGCATGAAGCGCGGGGCCGGTCACCAGGGCGAGCATGGCGAGTGCGACGCGGGCAGGGCGCATGGTCAGAACTCGGCGATGTGGTCTTCGCCAGCCAGACCGATCGTCATCGCCCCTTCGCCGACGTTGACCATGCCCGTGATGCTCATGGGGCTCTCGAGGATTTCGACACCGGCGTCGCCGCAGATGCGCGTGAGTGGGTGATATCCCGGCAGGTTGCGCATGTCGTCCAGGTCACCGCCGTAGCTGAGTGACAGCGAGGGCACGAGCAGTCCGGCCTGGACCCGCTTGGCGGCGTATTCGAACAGCACCTGCGCTCCGTGCTCGAAACCACGGACCTTGCCGACCGGTCCGGTTTCGCCGCGATGCGCGCGGAGGATCGGTTTGATATCGAGCGCGGTGCCGAGCATCGAGCTGAGAAAGCTGACGCTGCGATCGCCCTTGCTCCGGGCGCGCGAGCGCAGGTAATTCAGATCGCGCGGGAGCATGTAGCCGTACGAGCAATCGGCGACATGAGCGGCGCGTTCACGTACTTCGGCGGGTGACTTGCCCGCCTGAATCATCCGCACGGTCTCCGCGACGGCCGGGCCGGAGCCCGCAAAGATATTGCGTGTATCGACCACCCGCATCAGGAAGGGCCCCGTGTGGCCCATGGCTTCACGGACCGGCCGGTAACTCTTCAGGATGGCGAAGCTGGCCTTGATCACGTTGTCGTGGATCGGGCTGCGCGTGGCCATGATGGTCAGGCAGACGACGCAGTCAAAGTCGCGGACCATGCGGTCGAGGAAAAGGTCCTGCACATCTTCAACCGAGCTTGCCTCGGTCTCCGCCGAATGACTGCGGCTACCCAGCTTCTGGTCGCGGAAGCGCTGGATCTCGGCAGGGTCGCGGTCGTCCTTGAACTTCTGGTCGTCGACCTTGACGGTGATCGGCATGACCGCGATGCCGTTGCGCTCCAGGAAGTCATGCGGCAGGTCACAGGCCGCGTCGATCGCCACTCCGATTCGCATCGGCACCACTCCCATTCACGGCTCGAGGCCTCGCGGCGCCCGAAACGCCCGCTGCGTTCCACTTCGCTCCGCTGGACCGGATGCTACACTTCGCCGAATGAATTTGGCATCTCCGCCGGCGTGGCGTCGCCGGTAACCGCGCCACCGGATTGTGAAGATCCCCCATGAAAACCAAGAACGAGATCGTCTCCAACTGGCTGCCCCGCTACACGGGCACGCCCCTGGAGGGCTTTGGCCGGCACATCCTGCTGACCAACTTCGGCCATTATGTCGAGCGCTTCGCCGCCGACCACGGCGTGGAAGTACGCGGACGCGACCGTGCCATGCCCAACGCCACCGCCGACGGCATCACCCTGATCAACTTCGGCATGGGCAGCCCCAACGCCGCGACCATCATGGACCTGCTCAGCGTGATCGAGCCGGAAGCCGTGCTGTTCCTCGGCAAGTGCGGCGGCCTCAAGCGCAAAAACGCCATCGGTGACCTGATCCTGCCGATCGCCGCCATCCGCGGCGAGGGCACGTCCAACGATTACCTGCTGCCCGAGGTCCCGGCGCTGCCGGCCTTCCAGCTGCAGCGCGCCGTGTCCACCATGATCCGCGACCTCGGCCACGACTACTGGACCGGTACGGTCTACACGACCAACCGCCGCGTCTGGGAGCATGACGAAGGCTTCAAGGACTACCTGCGTCGCACCCGCAGCATGGCGATCGACATGGAGACGGCCACGATCTTCGCCGCCGGCTTCGCCAATCACATCCCCTGCGGCGCCTTGCTGCTGGTCTCCGACCAGCCGATGATTCCCGAGGGCGTCAAGACGGAGTCCAGCGACGCGGCGGTCACGGCCAACTTCGTCGAGCGGCACATCAAGGTCGGCATCGAGGCACTGAAGCTGGTGCGGCGGCACGGGCGCAGCGTGAAGCACCTGCGCTTCGAGGACGAGCAGGACTGACGTCGTCGGAAGAAAAGGACGAGGCGATCACGCTAGACGATCCCGGGGCGAAATTTCAGAATAATCGTATTCCGGTCGTCGATCGCCTCCTTTAGGGTCGGCTTCCCCACCTCAGAAGGAATGACGGCCATGCGCGTGCGCGATCTGATGCTCGGCGCGCTGGTGACGGTGATCTGGGGCAGTAACTTTTCGGTGATCGAAGCCGGCCTGCGTGACCTCGACCCGTTTCTCCTCACCGCGCTGCGATTTCTGATGACGGCGTTGCCGTTGGCGTTCTTCATCCGTCGGCCGGTCGATGTTCCCTTGAGCGCCGTCGCCATCTACGGCGTTTTGTTCGGCGTGGGGCTATGGTTCGTGGTCAACCTCGCGATGTCGCAGGGCATGTCACCGGGGCTGTCGTCCCTCGTGCTGCAGTTCAGTGCGTTCTTTACGCTGTTGCTCAGCGCCGCAGTGCTTGGGGAACGCATTCGCGCACCGCAAGTCGCGGGCATGGTGCTGGCCGGTGGCGGCTTGCTGCTCGTAGTCGGCTATACGAAAGGCGCGGCGGCGACGCGTGGCGTGCTGCTGGTATTACTCGCCGCAGTCAGCTGGAGCGTCTGCAATCTGATCGTGAAACGACATAAACCCGCCGATATGCTCGCCTTCATCGTCTGGTCGAGCGCATTCTCCGCCCCGGCACTGCTCCTGCTGACATGGCTCGTGCGTGGCTCGGCTCCGTTCGTCGTGCTGAGTCACGGCATTACCTTTCCCGCCGTAGGATCCATTCTCTTTCAGGCATACGTCACGACGATCTTCGGCTACTTCATCTGGAACACGTTGATGAAGACCTATCCAGCAGCGACGGTGGCTCCGCTGTCGCTACTGGTGCCGGTCTCCGGCATCGCCACGTCGTGGCTGGTCTTCGACGAGCACTTCGCCTCCGGCGTATGGCTCGGCATCGCGGTGATGCTCGCGGGTGTCGTCGTCTTCGTCCTCAGTCCACGCTGGACACGCGCCCCGGTGATAGCCAACCCCGTTGGCGAACGCTGACGATTGCGAAATCGGTCCAGATTCTCAAGACAACCCGCAATCGTTTTGTTAGCTTGTATCCGTTGCCTGCGGGGTAGCGATCCACGCGTCGCAGGCAACCATCGCTCAAAGCGGTGAGAAGCGCGGACCAGGGGTGTTGACGCACCACAAGGTCCGCTGACCCTAATCAACAGATAAGGTTGACCATGGCTATGCCAAATACTAAGGCATTCTCACGCGTGCCGCTTCCCGGCGGCACTCCCCTCAACGGTTACCG
>NZ_FUYT01000005.1:267988-286909 GCF_900167995.1 Luteibacter sp. 22Crub2.1 | reverse complement strand
GAAGGTTGACCATGGCTATGCCAAATACTAAGGCATTCTCACGCGTGCCGCTTCCCGGCGGCACTCCCCTCAGCGGTTACCGGGCCGTCTGCCGATCTCGCAGACACGGTTGAAGAACCGCGGCGCCTGCCGTTGTCAGTTGAGTTTTTTCTTGCCGTAGCTATCCGGCGCGTTGCCGTGTGGCCGGGAGACTGCGACTGGCGTTGCGAACCACTTCTTGAACACACCGCCCGGCGTCCGGTCACGGACAGGCCGATGAGGCTCATCGTGCGAGCGATGGTGGCACGCCTTTGCGTTTTGGCGTGCCACAACTCGGGGCGGGGTGAATCGCCAACAGGGCTGGCTCCTACCAGAGCGGGGCTTTGTGCGGCATGCATGGAGATGACTATGGAAAAGTTTGGAACGGTTGGCGAAGGAAGTTTTTGTATCGACCCCGAGGCGAGCGTCAACGCATTGTTGAATGACGCTAACGAGTTGTTGCAGTACGCGCGGGGCATCACGGATCTGCTTGTCGAGTCGCTGCAGGAAGACGAAATTCCTGAGCGTCAGCGCACGCTACTTGCGCTGGGAGGCGTCGGTGCGTTGATTACGATGGGTGTGCAGTGCGCTGCGCGGGCGCACGCGAAGATGGAGTGGGACAGGGTGTGATGTTGGAACCGCCGGCGCGGGTGGATGCAACGCTTCGTTCGCCATGTTGAGCGCTGAGGGTTCGCGAGCGGGCTCGCTCCTACAACGAGCCGGGGTGCGTCAGCGTTCGGAGGGGCGTCGGCGTCTGGCGTTCCTGGAGCGATTCCGCACGGAGGCGAAGGCCGGAGGAGGACTTAGCGACAGGAATGGCAGGCGGCGACGCCCCTTGCCGCGAGGCCGGGCTTTGAAGCGAACGCGAAGGCGGAGCCGAGCCAGCCCGTAGGCACCCTCTTCGTCGCTTCGTTGGCTTTTCGCCCGCAGGGCGGGCTCCTACAGGTACGGCATCTTCGAACGTTTGGTCACAGGACCAACGGGCGGTCGGGGAGCTGGTTTTCGCGGGGTTTGCCGTCGCTGGGGAAGTGGCGGGTGAGGAGTGCGCCGGCTTCGGCGACGCCGGTTTGTACGGCCTCGCGGTAGTGGCCTCTGGCGAACTCATCGCGCATGTGCGCGGTGATGGCATCCCATTCGGCCGGAGCGACAACGCGCGAGATACCGCGGTCGGCGACGATCTCGATGCGGTGTTCCGCCAGCAGCACGTAAAGCAGCACGCCCGAATTGTCCTCGGTGTCCCACACACGCAGATGCGAAAACAACATCGCGGCACGATGGCGCGCGGTGACGCCCGAGGCGACCGCGGAAACCGGCAAACGCGACTCGATCACCACACGCAACTCGCCGCGATGCATGCCCTCGCCCGCCGCGACCGTCTTCGCGATCGCATCCAGTGCGGACGCCGGAAACTGCCGCCCGATCTGGAACCACGCGCCGAAGAGATTGGTAACGATACGTTGCATGTCCATCACCAACTCCCCGACGATCCGCCGCCACCGAAACTGCCGCCGCCTCCGCTGAAGCCGCCGCCTCCGCCGCCACCCCCGCCGAAGCCACCACCGCCAAATCCACCGCCGCCGCCCCAGCCGCCGAAACCGCCCCAGCCACCGCCGCCGATGTCACGGCCGCCACCGAGGGGCACGGCCATGAACAGCGCGCCGGCGACGAGGCCGATGACGCCACCGAGGAGTGAACCAAGCAACAGCCACGCGAGGCCCCCCGTGATCACGCCGCCCACCGGCGCGCGCACGCCGAGTGACGCGCGGCCCAGGATGCCGCGAAGAAACAGCACGCCGAACAGCAATGGCAGCAAAAGGCTGCCGCCGCCACCGCGACGTCGCTCGTGGCTTTCATCCGGCGCGACCGGCGCGGGCAACGCTTCGCCCTGCACGATCTGCGTGATCGCGTTGAGCGCTTCGGTGATGCCACCGTAGTAATCGTTCGTACGCAACTTCGGCGCCATGTACTCGCGGATGATCCGCGATGCGATGGCATCGGGCAGCGCGCCCTCCAGCCCGTAGCCGACTTCGATGCGTACGCGCCGGTCGTTCTTGGCGAGCAGGAGCAGCACACCGTCGTCGGTGCCTTTACGTCCTACTTTGTTCGTCTCGGCGACCTTGAGCGAATAGCTCTCGAGGTCGTCCGGCTGGGTCGTCGGCACCATCAGCACGACGACCTGCGCACCCTTCTGTTTTTCTAGGTCGGTCAGACGCGCATCGAGTTGCGAGACCTGATCGGCGGAAAGCGTGCCGGTCAGGTCCGTGACGTGCTTCGACAGGGTAGGCACCGCCGGATCGTCCGCCGCCAGCGCCGCGAAAGACGGCGCCAGCAGGGAGACGGCGAGCAGGAGCCGCGCCGCGAACCGCCGCATCAGTGGGCGGCCGAGGCTGCCGGGGCCGGGTTCTGCTGGGCGGGCGTGGGAGCCGGTGCCGCGTTGAAGTCGACCGTCGGCGCCGTGGAAATGGCCTTCTCGTTCTCGACGCTGAAGTTCGGCTTGACCTTGTAACCCATGACCTTGGCCGTGAGGTTGTTCGGGAACGAACGGATCAGCACGTTATAGGACTGCACCGCCTGCACGTAGCGGTTGCGTGCCACGGTGATGCGGTTCTCGGTGCCTTCCAGCTGGGCCTGCAGATCGCGGAACGAACCGTCCGCCTTGAGCTGCGGGTAGTTTTCGCTGACGACCATCAGGCGCGAGAGCGCGCCGGAGAGCTGGCCCTGCGCGGCCTGGAACCTGGCCAGAGCTTCCGGATCGTTGGCCAGTTCGGGGGTGATCTGGGTCGAGCCGACCTTCGCACGGGCGTTGGTCACCTCGGTGAGTACGCGCTCTTCGTGCTGGGCGTAGCCCTTCACGGTGTTGACGAGGTTGGGGACGAGGTCGGCGCGACGCTGGTACTGGTTGAGTACCTCGGACCAGGCCGCCTTGACGCCTTCGTCTTCACGCTGGATGGCGTTGTAGCCGCACCCGGACAGGAATCCGGCCAGGGTGACGAGGGCGAACGCGCGGAGAATGTTTTTCATGGCGGTGGATTCCTTGGGGTGTGCGGGGCACAACTTAACCCAAAGCCGCAAGAAAAAGCGTGGACGAGTCAGCCGAGGTAACGCGGTACCAGGACCAGAGCCCAGCTGACGGCGACCATGACCAGCAGCAGGAACACCGCCGCCGACCCCATGTCCTTGGCTCGCCCGGCCAGTTCGTGGAATTCCGGGCTGACCTTGTCGACCACGGCCTCGATGGCCGAATTGAGCAACTCCGCCGACAGGACGAGGATCGGGAAGGTGATCAGGACGATCTTTTCCACGCCGCCCTGACCCAGCCACAGGCCCAGAGGGATGACCACGACGGCGAGAAAAACCTCAAGCCGGAACGAGGCCTCGTGCTTGTAGCAGGCTTTCAGGCCCTTCATGGACCACTGGAAAGCCGCGAAGATCTGCCGCGGCCCGCGCGGGACGGTGGTCGCCATGACGGGTCAGGCTCCGAAAACGGACGGAAGGATGAGGGTCGGGAGCACGGAGCCGGCCTGGGGCTGTGAGTCAGCCTCGTATGATGCCACAGCCCGGCTTCGGGCCGGCTTAGGTGGGGCGGGGGACGACTTTTCCGTGGCGAATCGCCGCGCCCCTCTGGCGCTGCAACACAACGGGGCGGACCATTTGTATTACGCTTGAACGGTTGTGACTCCGTTCAGGGTCACGGCGATGGGAGCGGGCCTACGGGCCCGTTCGCTGTTTCCAATGCGTCCGGAAAATACATGGCAACCCAGAACCCGCCCGTTTCACAGACCAAGTCATTCAGCACCGTCTTCCTCATCGAGATGTGGGAGCGCTTCGGCTTCTACGGCATGCAGGTGCTGATGGTCACCTATATGGTGAAAAAGCTCGGCTTCCCCGATGTCGACGCCAATCTCGTCTGGGGCGCGGCTTCCGCCCTGATCTACGCGACCCCCGCCATCGGCGGCTGGATCGGCGACAAATTCCTCGGCACCCGCCGCACCATGCTGACCGGTGCCGTCGTGCTCATGGTCGGCTACGCGTTGCTGTGGATTCCGACCAACAACACCTATTTCCTGTACGTCGCTCTCGGCGTGATCATCCTCGGCAACGGCCTGTTCAAGCCCAACGCCGGCAACCTCGTACGCAAGATCTACGAAGGCGATGAGGTCAAGATCGACAGCGCATTCACCATCTACTACATGGCGGTGAACGTCGGCTCGACCATCTCGATGATCCTGACGCCCTGGATCCGCGACTACGTCGGCGAGCACTACGGCGACGCACTGGGCTGGCACACCGCGTTCGGCGTCTGCTCCATCGGCCTGATCCTCGGTCTGATCAATTACTTCTTCATGCGCCGCACCCTGGCCCACGTCGGCTCGGCACCGGACGAACACCCGCCGGTGGCGAAGAACGTGCTCGGCATCATCGGCGCGGGCATCCTGATCATCGCCGCGTCGTCGTACATCCTGCAGAACCAGAGCGTCGCGCAGGCCTGCGTCTATATCGCGGGCGTCGTCATCCTCGGCATTTTCGCGTACCTCATCTACGCCAGCGAAACCGGCGAGCGCGCCGGCCTCATCGCCGCACTGGTGCTGACCATCCAGACGATTTTCTTCTTCATCTTCTACCAGCAGATGTCGACCTCGCTGAACCTGTTCGCGCAGCGCAACGTCGACCTCGACTTCAGCCTGTTCGGCCTGCACATCCTCACGTGGATCCCCGAGCAGTTCCAGTCGCTCAACGCCATCTGGATCGTGGTTCTGTCGCCGATCCTGGTCTGGATCTACAACGCACTCGGTCGTCGCGGGAAGGACTTTCCGGTCGCCGCCAAGTTCGCCCTGGGTTTCGTCGCCGTGGCCGTCGGCTTCTTCATGTACGGTCTGGGCGCCAACACCGCGATCGCCGGCAAGATCTCGTCCTGGTACATGGTGTGGGGCTACGGCTTCTATTCGCTGGGTGAGATCCTGGTCAGCGGCCTCGGCCTCGCCATGATCGCGCGCTACGTGCCGGCACGCATGGGCGGTTTCATGATGGGCGCCTACTACGTCGCCTCCGGCGTGGCCCAGTACATGGGCAGCGTGGTGGCCAACTATGCCGCCATCCCGGACAACATCACCGACCCATTGGAATCGCTGCGCATCTACACCAGCCTGTTCAACAAGCTGGGCTTCGTGGGCGTGGGTTGCGTCGCCATCGCCGTGGCCATGCTGCCGCTGATGAAAAAGCTGTCGTTGAACCACGCGCTGGCCAACGTGCCGCCGGTTCCGCCGGTTCACAACGAAGACCTGTAAAACGGTGAGGGCCGCCCCACGCGGGCGGCCCTCCTTCCTGCAACGAGATCGATAACCCGTGAGCGACACCCTGCATTCGCCATCGTCCCGCTCCGGTCCCTTCGCACTAGCGCGTACGCTCGCCTGGCTCCGCCTTTGCGCCATCGCGGGTCAGAGCGTAGCCATCCTCTCCTGCGTCACCCTGCTCCGCCTCGACGTGCCGCTGCTGCCGCTGATGATCGGTGTCTGCATTCTGGCCGTCTTCGCCGCCACCGCCGCGTTCCGCCTCGGTATGCCGTGGAAGGTGAGCGAGGGCGAGGCCATCGTGCACATCGCCGCCGATACGCTGGTGCTGGGTTACCTGCTCTTTTTCACCGGTGGCGCCTCGAATCCGTTCGTCGCGCTGCTGCTGGTACCGATCGCGCTGTCCGCGGCGGCCCTGTCCATCGCCGGCGTGTCGCTGGTGGCGATCCTGACCGGTGTGGCCTATGTGCTGCTGGTGCCCTATCACCTGCCGCTGCCGACGCTGGGCGATAAAGCCCAGGATTTCGACCTGTACGTCGCGGGTATGGGCGTCAACTTCGTGATCATGGCGGTCCTGCTCGGCGTCTTCATCAGCAATCTGGCCAAGGCGATCCGCGTGCAGCAAGGCGAAGTGCAGCGCGTACGCGAACGTGCCCTGCGCGACGAGGGCATCCTCGCCATCGCCACGCAGGCAGCAGGTGCCGCGCACGAACTGAATACGCCGCTGTCGACCATGCGCACCCTGCTTCCGGAGATCCGCCGCGAGCATGCGGGCGACAACGCGCTGGGTGACGACCTCGACCTGCTCGACGGCCAGGTCGAACGCTGCCGGACCATCCTTCGCGAAATGGTCGCTTTCGGCCAGGCGCAGCTGTCCCAGGTGCCGGAACGGATCACCCTCGACCAGTTTATCCACGGCGTCATGGAGCGCTTTCAGCTGCTCCGTCCGGAGGCCGAAGTCAGCCTGTCCGTCGAACCCGGGGCCGGGCGTGTCGCGCTGCGCTCGCCGCCCGGGCTACGCCACGCCTTGATCAACCTGCTCAACAACGCCGCCGACGCCTCCGCCATGAACGAGAGTACGGCGGTCTCGCTGGCGATCGGCATCGTCGGCCCCTGGCTGGAGCTGGTCGTCACGGACGAGGGTCCGGGATTTGACGAGTTCGACGAACTGGGTACGCTCGGCCTGTCGCAGAAGGATACCGGTCTCGGCATCGGGCTCGCGCTGGCGGAAGCCACCGCGGAACGCCTCGACGGCGAGCTTGCCGCAAGCAACACTGGCCACGGCGCGCAGATGCGCCTGCGCCTTCCCCTTTCGGTCATCGGAGACCATACATGAACGACATCGCCCAACCCGGCGGCCGCCCCCTGCTGATCGTCGATGACGACGCGACGTTCGCCCGCGTGCTCGGGCGTGCGCTCACCTCGCGCGGCTTCGAGGTCATCGCCACGGACAACGTGGACGATGCGCGCGCACTCACCCGCCGCCACCAGCCTCGCTACTGCGTGCTCGACCTCAAGCTGGGTGACGAGAACGGCCTGCGCCTGATTCCCGAACTTCAGTCGCTGGTTCCGGACATCCGCGTGCTGTTGCTGACCGGCTACGCGTCCATCGCCACGGCGGTCGAGGCGATCAAGCGGGGCGCGCATGACTACCTTGCCAAGCCGGTTGATGCGGACGCCGTCGTTCGCGCGTTGCTGGACGGCGATTCGGGTCCGATGGATGCCGACGATCTGGTCGACGCGCCGGACGCGCCGCTGCCGCTGCGTCGTCTGGAGTGGGAACACATCCAACGCGTGCTGACCGAGTGCGAAGGGAACATCTCTGAAACGGCGCGTCGTCTGGGCATGCATCGACGCACGCTGCAGCGCAAGCTGAGCAAGCACCCCGTGCGTGAGCGTCCGGACGAGTCGTGATTTAACGCAGGATGATCGTGGCGCGGCGGGAACGCCTGCCGGCGCCTTACGCTTCGACCGCTTGCGGGTTCGGGAAGCGGACGCTCGAGACACGGCTCGCACCCGGCAACGCGCGGGTTTCGAGGGGCCATTCGAAGCGGTCGGACAGACGCCGGGCGATCGCCAGGTCGAAACCGTGCGGATTCACCGACGCATGTCGACGTGTCCCCGGATCGGGGGTCGTGTCGACGGCGGGGTTGATCACGCTGACGCTGCCCGGCATGACGGTGACCACGATCGTGCCCTGGTCCGTCTGCTGAAGCGCGTGCCGGATCAGCTGTCCGCAGAGCACCGCGAAGACCCGCGGCGACGCATGCAGGGCGAACGTCGCCGGCTCGTCGAGGATCAGTTCCACCGGACGCCCCGCGATGAGCTCCCGCGCGTAGTCCACTTCCTGGCGAAGCACGGTGTTGACGATGAAGTCTTCCTCGGCCAGCCCCTGATCCGACTCGCGCGAGAGGATCAGGAAAGCCTCGACCAGCGCTTCGAGTTCGCGGGTCGAGCGGCGGATGCGCTCCAGTGACCGGTGGCCGAAATCCGACAGATCGGTTTCGTCGGCTAGCATGTCCGAGGACATCTTGATGACGGTCAGCGGGCTGCGCAGTTCGTGGCTGGCGTCACGGGTGAAGTTGCGCTCGCGTTCGCTGTAGCCTTCGATGCGGGACGCAAGACCGTGCAGACCGCGCAGAAGCTTGGAGACGTCGCCGTCCGCTTTCCTGCCCTTCTGCTCGTCCAGCGCCGCCATGTCCGGCCGTTCGGAATCCCAGCCATCGAGCAGTTTGGCAAGGGCCGCCACTGGCAGCCATTCGCGGGACACGGCCAGCCACGCCAGCCCGCCCGAGGAGAGCATGATGGCGATCGCCGCGCCGATGGGCGCGACGTTGTTCGCAGCCATCACCGAAGCGATGACCACGACGAGGGTCTGCAGAGTGAAGACCACCGCGATACGGGCCTTGAACGAGCCCCGTCGGGTGGTCCCCCGCGATTTGCTGCCTTCCATCGACTATGCCTGGTCCTGCATGTTCCTCATGCCGTCTGCGACGCGGCGACTTCGGAATCCAGATCGGCCAGACGGTAGCCCGCCGAGTGGATCGTGTGCAGCAGCGGACGGTCGAACGGCTTGTCGATCACGCGGCGCAGGTTGTACAGATGCGAACGCAGGGTGTCGGAGTCGGGCAGCGTGTCGCCCCAGATCTCGCGCTCGATGTCACGGCGGCTGACCACGCGCGGCGATTCGCGCATGAGGATGGCGAGCAGCTTGAGGCCGATCGGCGAGACGGTCAGTTCCTGCCCGCCGCGGGTGAGGCGCAGCGTGGCGGTGTCCAGCGTCATGTCGCCCACGTTGAGAACCTCGGACGAAACCTGACGACGGTCGCGACGGATCAGCGCGCGAAGACGGGCTTCCAGCTCGCGGACCTCGAACGGCTTGACCAGATAATCGTCCGCGCCAGCCTCGAGGCCGACCAGCTTGTCTTCCAGGGTGTCGCGGGCCGTCAGCATCAGGACCGGCGTGGACTTCTTGCCGTCCTTGCGCAGCTTGCGGCACACATCCAGACCGTCCATGCCCGGGAGCATCAGGTCCAGCACGATGACGTCGTAGCTGTTCGAAACGGCCAGGTGCAGGCCACTGACGCCATCCGCGGCGTAGTCGACCGAATAGCCCCTGCGCTCCAGGAACTCGCCGACCATCTCGGCAATCTGGCGGTTGTCTTCGACCAGAAGGATCAGGCCTGCCTGTTCATCGCGGTTGCTCATCGCTCCACTCCTACGCTGATTCACAAATGTGAAGAGTTAACGGCCGGACCAGTGAGTACCGTGTGAAGACCGAAATTGAGCATTCATTTTGCGTACGAGGACGTGCACGTGGCGTCGTCTACCTAAGTAGCGGCGTAAGCACTTTCCACACATTCTCCGCGACGCGGGGCTCGCCCCTGGCCGTCGGATGCAGTCCATCGTCCTGCATCAGGCCGGGATCCAGCGCCACGCCGTCGAGCAGGAAGGGAAGCAGAGGCACCTTGTGCTTCGCGGCGGCGTCGGCATAAACCTTCCGCAAGCCGTCGCGGTACTGCGGGCCGTAGTTGACCGGGAGTTCGATCCCCAGCAGGAGGACTTTGGCGCCCGCCCCCTGCGCCGCACCGATCATGACGTCGAGGTTGGCCGCCAGCTGGCTCAGGGGCAATCCCTGCAACCCATCGTTCGCGCCCAGTTCGATCACCACCACCCCGGGACGCTGAGCCTTGAGCAGGCCAGGCAGACGGTTCCGGCCGCTAAGCGAGGTTTCGCCGCTGATGCTGCCATTGACCATCGTCCACGGCGTCGCCATCTTCGATGTGCGAGCGTCGAGCAGGCGCACCCATCCGGCATCCACCGGAATGTTGTGTGCCGCCGACAACGAGTCCCCGAGCACCAGCACCTTACGTGGCGCATCCGCCGCGGAGGCGATGGCGCAGCAAACCCATAGCAACAGGACCAGGCAACGACGCATGAGCGATTCTTCCCGTGTTCTTCTCGAAGTGACCGATGTTAGCAAGTCGGTTTTCGGCCCGGAGGGACGACTCGACATCCTCTCCGGCGTCAACCTCCGCGTGGCCGCCGGTGAGAGCTTCGCCATCGTGGGCGCATCCGGTTCCGGAAAGACCACCCTGCTCGGCCTGCTGGCCGGCCTCGACGTGGCGACATCCGGCAGTGTGCGGATCGACGGTCAGGCACTGGAGGCGGTCGACGAAGAAGCTCGCGCCGCCATCCGCCGACGTCTGGTCGGTTTCGTGTTCCAGTCGTTCCATCTGCTCCCGGCGCTGACGGCCGAAGAGAACGTGATGCTGCCGCTGGAGCTCGAAGGCGACGACTCGGCGCGGGAACGCGCCCACGCCGCGCTCGACTCGGTGGGCCTGGCCGCACGGCGCCGGCATTATCCCGCGCAGCTGTCAGGCGGCGAGCAGCAGCGCGTGGCGCTCGCGCGCGCGTTCGTCCACCGGCCGCGAATCCTGTTTGCCGACGAGCCCACCGGCAATCTCGACCAGCACACGGGCGAACACATCGGCGACCTGCTCTTCGAAATGAACCGGCAGCATGCGACCACGCTCATCCTCGTCACCCACGACCCTCGCCTGGCGGCGCGTTGCGCCCGCTCGGCGGAACTGCATGAAGGCCGCCTCGGAGTTCCTGCATGAACGTCGCTCGGCTCGCCCTACGTACGCTGCGCCGCGAATGGCATCTGGTCGAACTGCGCACGCTCGCCGCGTCGCTGGTGCTTGCCGTCATCGCGCTCGGCGTGGTCGCCACGCTGTCCACCCGCATCGAACGGGGCATCCTCGCGAGCGCCGCCGAACTGATCGGTGGCGATCTGGGCGTATCCGCGCCGGCGCCATTGCCTGAGCCCATGCTCCGTTCGGCGCAGGACGATGGCCTCACGGCATCGCGCGGCGCGGCCTTTCGCAGCGTGGCCTTTGTGGGCGAACACAGCCAGTTGCTCGATGTCCAGGCGACGGATGCGGCTTACCCGCTGCGCGGCACGCTGGAAGTCCGTGGTGCCGACGGCAAGGGCCGCAGTGCCCACGGCCCCGGACGCGGCGAACTCTTCCTCGATCACCGGGCCATGGTCGGCCTCGGCATTCACGCCGGCCAGACCGTCCAGGTGGGCGGACGCGATCTTCGCGTCAGCGCCGAACTCGTCCGCCAGCCGGACGGCGGTGAGCTGTTCGCTCTCGCGCCGCGTGCACTGATGAATCTCGACGACGCGACGGAGGCCGGGCTCCTGTCCGTCGGCAGTCGCGCCCGTCACCGGCTGCTGGTCTCGGGTCCGCCGGCGGCGGTCGCCACATGGCGCACCTCGCTGGAAGCGAACGCCCTGCCCCAGGGCGCCGACCTGATCACACCGGAGAAAATGCAGGAGCGCATGCGCTCGGCATTCGATCGCGCCAGCGCCTTCCTGCGTCTGACCGCCCTGCTCTCCGCCCTGCTCGCGGGTGTCGCTATCGCGCTGGCGTCGTCGCGCTATGCACGGCGCAAGGCGTCCGAAGTCGCGCTGTTGCGCGCGCTGGGCACGCCGCGCCGACGCGTGGTCGCCCTGCTGGTCAGCACGCTGACCGCGCTCGCGCTGCCCGCCGCCGCCTTGGGCATGCTGATTGCGATCGGCCTCGCCCAGGGCGCGTGGTACTTCGCGCGCCAGCTGTTCGACAACATTCCGACCACCCTGCCGCTGGGACCGGTCTTCGCCGCCGCCGCGATGGGCCTGGCCGTGCTCGCCGGCTTCGCGCTGCCGCCGCTTGTGCGTCTCGCCGAAGTGCCGCCGGTCGCCGTGTTCCGCGAGTCGATGCAGCGACGCGTCCGCCGCTTCGACGTGCTGTACCTCATCCCGCTGCTGACCGCGATCGCGCTGGTGTGGGTGCAAAGCGATTCGGCCAGACTGGCCGGCATCCTCGCGGCGAGTCTGAGCGGCGTCGCCGTCGTCGCGGCGCTGCTTTCGGCCTTGCTGCTGGTCGTCGCACGCCGCGTCGCCCCCGGCGCGCATCCCGCGCTTCGTCTGGGCCTTGCGGCGCTGGCACGCCGACGCGGGCTGTCGCTGATCCAGGCCACCGCTCTGTCGCTCGGACTGTGCGCCCTCCTCCTGCTCGCCGTGATCGCTCCGTCGCTGCTCGACGGCTGGCGACGCGAACTGCCTGCCGATACGCCGAACTGGTTCGCGCTCAACCTGCAGGACGACCAGCGCGACGCCTTCACCAACGCGCTGACCCACATGGGTGCGAGCCGGACCAATATGATGCCGCTCGCCGTCGGCAAGCTCACCGCGATCAACGGCAAGTCGATCGACACGCTCACCTTCGACGACCAGCAGGGCCGCGATTCGGCCGATCAGCAGTTGCGCCTCTCGTGGAGCGCGGAGCTCCCGCCGTCGAATCAGATTGTCGCTGGCGCATGGCCCGCCGCCTCGCCGGCGCAGGCCGAAGTGTCCATCGATACGTCGTGGCGTGACCGTTTTCAGCTGAAGCTCGGCGACACCCTTCGTTTCGAGGTGGGCGAAGGCAGCCTCGATGCGCGCGTCACCAGCATCCGCAAGGTCGACTGGAGCTCGTTCCGGGTCAACTTCTTCCTCATGCTCGATCCGGCCCACGCGGCCGATCTTCCGCACACGTGGCTGACCAGTTTCTATCTGCCCCGCGGCCACGCGGATGAGTTGTCGAAGCTGTCGCGCGACTACGGCAACCTCAGCCTGATCGACGTGGATGCGCTGCTCGACCGCGTCCGCGAGATCGTCGACCGCGTCGGTGGCGCCGTGCGCTGGGTACTTGGTTTCAGCCTGCTGGCGGGCGCGCTCGTGCTGACGGCCGCCCTGGCGGCGAGCGCACAGGAGCGGCGGAAGGAAGCCGCTCTGCTGCGCACGCTCGGCGCCACCCGCCTGCAACTGAGGGCCGCCGCGGCCTGCGAGTTCGCGTTGCTGGGTCTGGTCGCCGGCCTGACGGCGGCGCTGGGTGCCACGGGCGCGGGCATCTGGCTCGGCCAGGCGGTGTTCCGTATCGAACACTTCGTGCCGCCGCTGTGGCCACTCATCGGCGCCGCCGCGCTGGCGGCGCTGGTGGTCATGCTGATAGGCCTGTATGGGACGCGACGCGTGCTCAACACATCGCCGATGGCGCTGCTGCGGGAAGGCTGAGTCGGCTCAGTCCGGGCGGTGCATGTCGAAGGCCATTACGATGGCCTCTTCGCGCCCGTTTTCCGCAGGGTAGTAACCGGGCCGACGTCCGATCTCGTGGAAATCCAGCGAGTCGTAAAGCGCCCTGGCGACGGGGTTGGAGGGGCGTACTTCGAGAAACACCCGCTCCACGCCGTACCAGCGGGCCAGATCGAGCAGCCGTCGCATCATGCGGCGGCCGTAACCGAGTCCACGCCAGGCGTCACCGATGCAGACGTTGAGTACATGCGCCTCCCCCGCGGCCACCGAGAGAATGCCGTACCCGGCGATGTCGCCCTCGTGGACGATTACCCAGCAGTTATGGCCGGCCTGCAGGCAGTCGCGGAAGATGCCCGCACTCCAGGGAAACGGATAGGACGCGTGCTCGATCGCCACGACGGCATCGAGGTCGTCGCGACGCATCGCGCGGACTTCGGTGGACGGGCGGGCGACGGCGACCATGGCGGGCTCAGCTCCGTGCGAACGCGCGGCCCAGAGCGCGCAGACCGTTCCAGAGACGGCGCTTGGCGGCCGCATCGGACACGATGGCTGACGGTGGGTCGACGAGGACGATCTGTGCCGCGGCGAGCGCGGCGGCCGGCAACTGATGGCCCAGGGCTCGCGCCTGAGCATCGCCGAAAACAAGATACGCCGAGGCGACCGGCACGTGCTCGAGGCCGTTGGGCCCGACCTCCAGCCGCGCCGCACGCGCGGTAACGGCGCCGAAGGCGCGCAAGGCGCGACCGAGCAGTTCCATTTCACGCTCGCTGCAGCCCGCGGGCAGGACGACGACGCAGGCCACGCGCTCACCATCGACCGGGTCGTTGGCCGGCTCGAACGGCGACGGTTCCACGGCTTCCGTGACACGCAGGCGCCATGGGGTCACACCCATGACCTTGAGCAGTCGCGCGTGACGGGCGGGCATCGCGGCCATCAGCTGCCTCCCGGCACCCGGGCATGGCGACGCACCCGACGACGGTGGGCCGCACGGCCCCACAGCGTCATCACCGGACCCGATATCGTGTAGATCACCGCGACGGCGAAGAGCACGCGCGCGGTGTCGATGAGCAACAGCACCACGATGAGCACCGCGGCGATCAGCCAGATGAAGGGCACGCGGTCACCCTTGGGCCACGCCTTGAAGCTGTAATAGCGCACGTTGCTGACCATCAGCAGCCCGGCGATCACCGCCATGGGCAACGCGAAGAACGCTACCGTCGGCCCCGGCACGTCGAACTTGACCATGGTCCAGACGAAGGACATGCACAGGGCGGCCGCCGCCGGGCTGGCCAGTCCCTGGAAGTAGAGCTTGTCCGCCACACCCACCTGGGTATTGAAGCGGGCAAGACGCAGCGCCGCGCAGACGGCGTAAATGAAGGCACCGGCCCAGCCGATCTTGCCCCAGACCTGTCCGTAATCAGCCAGGGATGACAATGACCAGGTATACAGCACCAGCGCGGGCGCCAGCCCGAAGCTGACGAGATCGGACAGCGAGTCGTACTGCACGCCGAACTCGCTCTGCGTGTTGGTCATGCGGGCGACGCGGCCGTCCATGCCGTCGAGGATCGCCGCGACGAACACGGCCAGAGCGGCCGTCTGGTAGTCCCCGCCGATCGCTGAGACGATCGCGTAGAACCCCGAGAACATCGCGCCCGTGGTGAAAAGGTTCGGCAGCAGATAGATGCCGCGGTGACGCGGCCCCCGGGGTTGGATCGGATCGCTCATGGGCCATTCCGTGACATGGGCCGCCAGTGTAGCCCAGGCGCCGTGATGCGTCAGGCCGCCGCCGGTGCCGCGGTGCGTGAAACCGGGACAGGGGTCGCTTGCGTGGCACGGGGCCCGGTGATACTTCTTGCGCCTTCCAACCACCTGCCGGAATCACGCATGCGCCGCTGCCTTGTCCTCGCACTCCTCGTCACGGCCTGCCCCCTCGCGCTGGCCCAGGCATACAAGTGGAAGGACGCTCAGGGCGTCACCCATTACGCGGACACGCCGCCGCCGAACAACGCAAGATACGAGAAGGTGAAGACCAGCGGCACGGTCGAGGCACCGGCACCGGCCCCCGCCGCACCGGCGAAGCCGGAAGCCGCGCCTCCCGCACCCGGCACCCAGGTCGCCGACAACCCGGCCAACCGCGCCAGGCTCTGCGACCAGCTGCGAAAGAACATGGACGTGCTGGGCAAGGAACAGGTCATCTCCATCGATGACGGCAAGGGCGGTTCCCAGCAGCTCGACGACGCCGGGAAGAAGCGCCAGATCGAAACCACGCAGGCGCAGATGACGCTTTACTGCAAGTGATCGGCGCTGGCTGGGGCTTGCACCTATAATCGACGTATTACTCCCGACGAATCGCCCGCATGCGCCTCAGCCAGTTTCATCTCGCCACCGTCAAGGAAGTCCCCGCCGACGCGGAAATCGCCAGCCACCAGCTGATGCTGCGCGCGGGCATGATCCGCAAGCTGGCGTCCGGCCTTTACACCTGGTCGCCGCTGGGCCTGCGCGTGATGCGCAAGGTCGAGGCCGTGGTTCGCGAGGAAATGGTCCGCGCCGGCGCGATCGAAGTGCTCATGCCTTCGGTGCAGCCGCGCGAATTGTGGGAAGAAACCGGCCGTTGGGAGAAATTCGGCGGCCAGTTGCTGAAGATCAAGGATCGCAAGGAGCAGGAGTTCTGCTACGGCCCCACGCACGAGGAAGTCATCACCGACTTCGCGCGTAACGAGCTGAAGAGCTACAAGCAGCTGCCGCTCAACTTCTTCCAGATCCAGACCAAGTTCCGCGACGAGATCCGCCCGCGCTTCGGCGTGATGCGCGCGCGCGAGTTCCTGATGAAGGACGCCTACTCGTTCCACCTGACCCCGGAATCGCTCGGCGAAACCTACCAGGTCATGTACGACGCGTATTCGCGCATCTTCACCCGCCTGGGTCTGGAATTCCGCGCCGTCGACGCCGACACCGGCGCCATCGGCGGCAGCGCCAGCCACGAGTTCCAGGTCATCGCCGACTCGGGCGAAGACGCCATCGCGTTCTCCGACGGTTCGTCGTACGCGGCCAACATCGAAAAAGCCGAAGCGCTGGCACCGGCCATCGAGCGTCCCGCGCCGTCGGCCGAGCTCACCCGCGTGGATACGCCCACGCAGCGCACGATCGACGAGATCACCGCATTCCTCGGCGTACCGGCTTCGCAGACGGTGAAGACCATCCTCGTTCGCGGCCTGGAAGGTCTGGTCGCGCTCGTCGTGCGCGGCGATCACGACATCAATGAAGTGAAGGCCGCCCACCTGCCGGAGCTTCCGGACGATTCCGAACTGGCCAGCGAAGCGGAGATCCTCGCCGCCACCGGCACACGCCCAGGCTTCATCGGTCCTGTCGGCCTGCCCGACTCCATTCCGGTCATCGTCGACCGCAGCGCCGCCGTGCTCGCCGACTTCGTGTGCGGTGGCAATCAGGACGGCACCCATTTCACCGGCGCCAACTGGCAGCGCGATGCACGCATCAACCGCGTAGCCGACATCCGCAAGGTGGTGGAAGGCGACGCGTCCCCGGACGGCAAGGGCACGATCCGTCTGGCCCGCGGCATCGAGGTCGGTCATATCTTCCAGCTCGGCCAGAAGTACGCCGAAGCCATGGGCGCGCGCGTGCTCGACAACAACGGCAAGATGGCCACCATGTACATGGGTTGCTACGGCGTCGGCGTCAGCCGCATCGTCGCCGCCGCCATCGAGCAGCGCCACGACGACGCCGGCATGATCTGGACCGACGCCATGGCGCCGTGGCGCGTGGTGGTCTGCGTCATCAATCCGAAGAACGATCCCGTCGTCACCGAGGCGGCCGAGTCGCTTTATCAGGAACTGTCGCAGGCCGGCATCGACACCGCATTCGACGACCGCGGTCTCCGTACCGGTCCGATGCTTGCCGACATGGAACTGATCGGTATTCCGCACCGCATCGTCGTGAGCGGCCGCGGCCTCGAGGCCGGGACGTTCGAATACCGCGCCCGCACGGAAGCCGAATCGCGCAACGTCACGCGCGAAGAACTGCTCGCCCTGCTCGAGGCGTGATGGTCCCTGCGTGACAGGCGCGACGGGAGCGCACGAGCCGCGCTCCCGTCGCGGTTACCGGCCGCCTCTACTGGACGGCGGCATTGATCGCGTTGGCGTAGTCCGCCGTCGTACGGCCCGGCGCCGAGCATTTCTGGATATCGTCGTACAGCCACATGAAGCCGCCCGGGATACCGGCGCTCTGTTTCCAGGCAGTCATCTTCGACTGCACGGTCGCCGGCGAATCGCCAGCGCTGCAGCCCGTGCCGTTCTTCGACCAGAGCCCCGGAATCACCGGCATGCCGAGCGCGCTCGTCCACTGCGCCGGATCGTTGCCCGTGCCACCCGCGTAGTCCTGCAGGTAGATCTTGTCTACGGCACTGCCCAGGTTGGCTTTGAGCGAAGCCCAGAAGCTGCGATTGGTATAAGGCGCGAACGTAATCTTGTAACCGAGCCCCGCCAGCATCTGACCGAAGGCCGTCGCCGACGCCAGATCGTAGGCGCTCTCATCGTCGAAATTCGCCGCGTCGGCGCCCGTAATCTGTTTCAGCAACTGGAAGTTACGGTAAAGGATGCTGTCCGGCCCCGTACCCGCTCCCGCCCCGGTGCCGTTGACCAGTGCCTGGATACTCTCGAAGTCCGTCGTACCGCCGGCACCGATGGACACCTCGATCCGGTTCACCGACGTAGGCGCCTGCTTGAGCGTCGCCAGCTCGGCTGACCAGCCCGTGTTCGGGCCGACGTAGTTGCCGTCACTGATGAGGGGCTCATCGTTGAGGTGCAGGTCGCCGTTGGTATCCACATGCACGCTCCACAGCATGACCGTGGTGAATCCCGATGCCCGGAGGTCGTCCATGACGGGCGTACCGCCGCTGTAAAACGGGCCGCCGCCGTACACGGCGGATTCCGCCATACCCGGCGCGGAAAGGCTCACACCGCCGGCCAGGGCGACCGCGAGGGCAACACGTCGTACGCCAATGCTAATGATGGACATGAGTTATTCCATTCCAGTGAACGGCGCCGCTGTAGGGTTATTCCGATAATCGGCTCCGATTGCGCTGAGAGTCCCACGGTAAGCTGCCATTATTCCGCCACTTGGTTCACAATTCCGACCCGAGCGTGTGTGAAATTAATCGCATCGATTAATACGTCGATTTACTGTGAAACCAGAACAGGGAGAATGCCCATGGCCGTCGATATCAAGAACCTCAGCCACAATCAGCTCAACGAGCTGATCGCCAAGGCCCAGTCCCGCCAAACCGAGCTGCGCAGGGAGAAAGTTTCCGCACTGCGCGACAAAATCAATGAATTGATCCGCGCCGAAGGTTTCACCTTCGACGACGTCTTCGGCGCCCGCGCCCCGAAATCCAAACGCGCCGGCACGGTGGTTGCTGCCAAATACCGTAATCCGGATAACGAGGAACAGACCTGGTCTGGGCGCGGCAAGCGTCCGCGCTGGTTCAATGACGCGCTGAAGGCCGGTAAAAAGGAAAGCGATCTGCTGGTGTGATTTACATGCCGACATAAACGAGAAAAATGGCCTTGCGAATGCGGGGCCATTTTTTTGCGAATCGGCGTGGTGTTTGTTTCGGGAGCTCGGCTTCGCCATCGCGTTTGGCTTTGTCGCGGCGTGCGGTGAAGTCGGGAAGAGCCGGCGGGTGCCACCCTCGCGTCCACGCCTGCGGCGACCCCTCAAGGAGGGCCGCTACCGTGGCCGTGTATCAATGGCCTTCGGCCGGGTCGGGCTCCGACTGGGGGTTTTCGAGTCGGCTGTCCCTGCCTCCCCGAAAACGGCCGGTCATCCATGACCGGCCCCCTACGGGCCTCTTCCAGTCGGAGCCCTCGCCTGCGACTACCGGACGCGAGGGTGGCACCCGCCGGCTCTTTGGGGGACTGAGGTTACGGGTGGGTCGAGCGGCGGTGCGCTTCGTTGGATGGGAACGCTCGCTTGCCTGGG
>NZ_FUYT01000005.1:0-267978 GCF_900167995.1 Luteibacter sp. 22Crub2.1 | reverse complement strand
GGTGGCGTCGGTGCATTGATTACGATGGGTGTGCAGTGCGCCGCGCGGGCGCACGCGAAGATGGAGTGGGACAAGGTTTGATGTTGGGGAACAGCCGCCACGGATGGGTGCACCGCATCTTTCGATTTACCTCACGCTGAGGGTTCGCGAGCAGGCTCGCTCCTACAACGAGCCGGGGTGCGTCAGCGTTCGGAGGGGCGTCGGCGTCTGGCGTTCCTGGAGCGATTCCGCACGGAGGCGAAGGCCGGAGGAGGACTTAGCGACAGGAATGGCAGGCGGCGGCGCCCTTGCCCCGAGGCGAGGCTTCAAGACAAATGCGATGGCGAAGCCGAGCCCGGACGCGGCGCTTTGACCTGAGCAGCGAACGCCGTCGATTAGTCGCGTGAGCCGCTCCGGCAAACCGAAGCCTGCGCCGGATAATGATCGACACACCACGCCACCCACTTGCGTGTGTTCTTCTCACGCTGACTCGGCAACAGATGCCCGTTCTGCGGACCGAAGGCTCGACCTGTCACCACCTTCAATACGAACTCCAGCCCGTCATGGACATACCAGGGCTGCCCCTGCCGATCGCGTGAGCCGGTGCGGCGCACCCAGATCGACTGCTCGGGAAGGCGACGACCGTCGCCCAGGTGACTGACGATATACGGCACGCCCGCGCTGCCGAGATTCATCAGCGCATCGAACGCACGACGTTCGCTGTCCGAATCCCTTGCCGTGTCGTCCACCAGCTTCGAGACCAGAGGCGCCAGGTCGGGCGCGGGCGGTGGCGCGGCAGAGGCGGCCGCGGCGATGGGCATCAATAACGCAAGGCAGAACGCTCGCTGGCTCATAACCTGTACTCCGTTCAGGCTCACCCCGCCCGGAGTATCGCGCCACGCGCGCGGCGCGATGTTAAGACCCGATCAGCGGTAGAACGGGTAGGGCGCCAGGAAGATCAGCCAGATCATCAGCACGATGCCGACGTACTTGATCAGGCGGAACAGCTTCGGGTTCGCCTTCTTGAATTTGCGCGTGCGCTCGCGGCCACGCTTGTTCAGGGCGAACATGCGATTGACGAAGCCGACCTGCTCGTTGCCGTCGTCGCTGTTGGGCGAGGCGGTGATCGAACCCATGAAAGCGCCGACGCGCTTGTTGATGCCTGTCATCAGGCGGCTCTTCAGCGGACGCTCGACGTCGGCGAAGAGGATCACGCGGGTCTGGTCCGTGCGGTTCTCGGCCCAGTGCACGTAGGTCTCGTCGAACACGACGTCTTTGCCGTCGCGCCAGGCGTGCATTTCGCCGTCGACGAAGATGCGGCAGTCGTCGGAGTTGGGCGTGATCAGGCCGAGGTGGTAACGCAGCGAACCGGCGAACGGGTCGCGGTGCGCATTGAGCTTGCTGCCCGGCGGGAGCAGGGCGAACATCGCGGCCTTGACGCTCGGGATCGAGTTGAGCAGCTTGACCGTCTCGGGGCAGAGCGCCTCGGCCGAGGACAGCGGTTCGCCGTACCACTTGAGGTAGAAACGCTTCCAGCCCTGCTTGAAGAACGAGTTGAACGACGCGTCGTTGTGCTTCTCCGCCGAGCGGATGAAGCCCTCGTCGAACAGATGCATCGCCTCCGCGCGGATCGCCTGCCAGTTGTTCTGCAGCAGGTCGAGCTGCGGAAAGCCGCGACGATCGAGGATCGGCCGCGCCGGCACGGCCGAGAAGGCGTACATCAGCAGGTTGTACGGCGCGAAGATCGCCGAGTGATCCACCAGCTGGCGATCGAAGCGCAAGCGCGAACGGCCGCGCAGATGCACCAGCAGCACGCAAAGCGTGAACAGGATCAGGAGGTACAGGACGATGAAGCGTGGCCCGAGGAAATTCATGCGCGTGGACTCGACAAGGACGAGCGATACATGTGGCCGAAGCGGCCCGTATCAACGCGAATAGGATACTCCCCCCTCAGTGCCCCAGCACGTGCACCGTGCCCCGGCCCGGCCGCCAGGACCGCTGGAAGGCCTTGTTAACCCACGCAATTGCCTCGCGGACAGCCGATTGCGGCGATTTGCCCCGAGCCAGCCCCGCCGCCACCGCCGACGCCAGCGTGCAGCCGCTTCCATGCCCTTCGAAGGGGAGGCGCGGATTCCGGACCTCGATAACCCCACTGGCGTCGTAATAGCGATCGACGACTTCGCGCCCCTTTCCGTGGCCGCCTTTGAGCAGCACTCCAGCAGCTCCCAGGGCCAACAAGTCGGCCCCCGCGGCATCCATATCGCGCCCCAGCGGCCGACCCAGCAGGGCCTCGGCCTCAGGAAGATTCGGCGTCAGCACGTCGGCAAGAGGAATCAGCCGCGTCACCAGCGCCTCAAGCGCATCCTCATCCAGCAATCGTGCCCCGCTGGTGGCGATCATCACCGGATCCACCACCAGCCACGCCGGCTGCCGCCGCCGCATTTCCTTCGCCACAAGTCGTGTGACGGCCGCACTCCCCAGCATCCCGGTTTTTACGGCGGCGATGGAAAAATCGTCAAACACCGCATCGATCTGGCTACGCACATGCGCCAACGGCAACGTGTGCACCGCCGTCACGCCACGCGTGTTCTGCGACGTCACCGCGGTAATGGCCGTCAGGCCGTGCGTACCCCTCGCGTGGAATGTCTTCAGGTCAGCCTGAATACCCGCGCCACCCCCGGAGTCGGAGCCAGCAATGGTGAGCGTGTTAGGGCGCATCGTCATAACCGAAGGATAGCGGCGCATCCAGGCTTGCGGGTATCGCTCGGCCCACAACCCGACGTCACGTTCGTGGGGAGCCGCCGGTTGCCATTATTGGAGCGCTTCCGCACGTAGGCGACGGCCGAAGGAGGACTTAGCGACAAGAATGGCAACCGGCGGCTCCCCTGCCGAAACGCGGCAAGAGCCCGCGATGGCGAAGCCGAGCCCCGCCAGGCAAAAGAAAAGGCACGAGCCACGACCCGTGCCTTTTCTTCATAGCAGCTTACTTAAAGCGCTTCAGAAGCGAAGTCAGCCAGCCTCGACCGCTCACCGCGTTTCAGCGTGATGTGCCCCGAATGAGCCCACATCTTGAACCGGTCAACGGCATAGGTAAGACCCGACGTCGTCTCCGTCAGATACGGCGTATCGATCTGCTCCACGTTACCCAGGCAGACGATCTTCGTCCCCGGCCCCGCACGCGTAATCAACGTCTTCATCTGCTTCGGCGTCAGATTCTGCGCCTCGTCGATGATCAGATAACGGCTGAGGAACGTACGACCGCGCATGAAGTTCAGCGAACGGATCTTCACCCGCGACGCGAGCAGATCGTTCGTCGCCTGACGTCCCCACGACCCACCCTCCTCAGGATTGGCCAGTACTTCGAGGTTATCGGTCAGCGCACCCATCCACGGGGTCATCTTCTCCTCCTCCGTACCCGGAAGGAAACCGATGTCCTCGCCGACGGAAACCGTCGCGCGAGTCATGATGATCTCGCGGTAACGCTGCTGGTCCATGACCTGGGCCAGACCGGCGGCAAGCGCGAGGAGCGTCTTACCCGTGCCGGCGGTGCCGAGCAGGGTGACGAAGTCGACGTCCGGATCCATCAGCAGGTTGAGCGCGAAGTTCTGCTCACGGTTGCGTGCCGCGATGCCCCAGACGCCATGCGCGGCATGCGTGTGGTCGTCCAGCAATACGAGCTTTGCCTTGCGATCGTCCTCGTCGCCGGTGATTTCCAGGACGCGCAGTTCGACGTCGTTCTCACCCGGCATGTAGAGGCATTCGTTGGCGTACCACGCCTCGTCCTCGTGCATGCTCACTTCGTAGAACGTGCGGCCGCGCTCGTTCCACGAACGAAGCTCGGGATGCCGGCTCCAGAAGTCTTCCGGCAGTGCGTCGGAGCCCGTGAAGAGCAGGGCGAAATCGTCCAGCGCACGGTCGTTCTCGTAGTCTTCCGCGTCGATCCCGTAGATCGACGCCTTGATCCGGAGGTTGATGTCCTTGCTGACGAGAATGACCGGGCGATCGGGGTACTGATCGCGCAGATCGAGCACCGCGGCGAGGATCTGGTTGTCGGCCTTCCCGTTCCCGTGCCCGGCGCGCTGCTGGAAGAACAGCCGGCCGACCGCGGTGCGCTGGAGCTTGACGCCCTGCGGATTGGAAAGCTCGATGCCTCCGCGGATGCCTTCGCCGCCGCCGCGTTCGATGAGCTCGTTGATGAATCGACTGACCTGCCGTCCGTTACGCGAGACTTCCGAACCGCCTTTCTTTTTCTCGTCCAGTTCCTCCAGCACCGTCATCGGTATGAAGACATCGTGTTCCTCGAAGCGGAACAGCGAGGTTGGATCGTGCAGCAGCACGTTGGTGTCGAGGGCGTAGATGCGCTTGCTTCCGGTCATACGGAAGTCACCTCATGTGGAGGTTGCGAAGACCGGCCGCACGGCGACGGCCGGGGATGGGAGCCGCATGACGCGGAATCCGTCACGCGGTGGGAACACGCTCTAGCACGGCCTGCGCATGACCCGGGATTTTCACCCCGCGCCACTCGGCCGCGATCTTGCCGTTGGGATCGATCAGGAAGGTGCTGCGGACCACGCCGAGATAGCGCTTACCGTAAAGCACCTTTTCGTGGATGACGTCGAACGCGTTGCACCAGGTTTCGTCGGCGTCGGAAACGAGGGGGTAGGGCAGTTCCTGCCTGGCCGCGAAGTTGGCGTGCGAGCGCACCGAGTCGCGGGATACGCCGATCACTTCGGCACCGCGCGCCTGGAATTCGCTGTAAAGGTCGCGAAAGTCTTTCGCTTCGTTGGTGCAGCCGGGCGTGCTGTCCTTCGGGTAGAAGAACACCACGACCCACTTGCCTTTCAACGAGGCCAGCGAGAGCGACGAGCCGTCGCCGAGGGTGCCTTCGAGTCTGGGAAGTTTCGTGGTCTTGCCAGTCATGCGTGGGTCTTCAATCCTTCGGTCAGAACTTCACGGGATCCATGATGGCGTCGAGATTGAGGCCATCGCACAACTCGAGGAAGTCGTCGCGCAGGGCGGCGATGTGGGTTTCGGACGGAATGCCGATGGTGATCTGCGCCTGGAACATCTCGGCGCCGGTCTGCATCGCCTGGTAGCGCATGGAGGACAGCTGCTCGACGCTGATGTCGCGCCGGGAGAAGAACTCGATGATCTTGACCAGGATGCCCGGACGATCGGCGGCGATCACTTCGACCAGGTAGGGCAGCAGGTGCGCCGTCGGTTCGCGCGGCGTGGTGCGGTAATGGACAATCTGCAGTTCTTCGTCGCGGGCCAGCTTGCCCAGCGAGGTCTCCAGCTTGGCCACGGCGTCCCAGGCGCCCGAAGCCAGCAGCATCACGGACGTGTCGTTGCCGATCGTGGAGACGCGGGCGTCGGCGAGGTTGCAGCCGGAATCCGCGATGCGCTTGGCCAGCGCGAGGATCGGGGCGCGGTGCGCCGGCGACAGCGTCGAGATGAGGAGCTGGTTATCGGTGGTGGCGCTACGTGCTGCGGAACGATTCAAGGCGGAATTTACCCGTGGCGCGTCCCGCGGGGCGCGGAACCATCGCTTTGGGAGCAGCTTACTTGGCCCTGTCGCACGCTAGCAAGACACGCTGCGTCGTTCAGGCGGGGATTGGCTGAATGGACTCGCCGGAACCGCCCCGGTAACATGCGAAGGGCTGATTACTCAACGGGTTCCACCTTGGACATCTCAGGAAGCATCACCGCGCTGGCAACGCCCTTTGCCGCCGACGGTTCCCTCGACCTCGACGCTTTCGGTCGCCTGCTCGACCAGCAGATCGCGGGCGGCACGCAGGGCGTGGTCGTGGCCGGCTCCACGGGCGAGTCGCATTTCCTCGAGCATGACGAATTCGAGCGCCTGCTCGCCTTCGCGGTGAAACACGTCGACAAACGCATCCCCGTCATCGCCGGCACCGGGGAAGCTGGTACGGCCAAAACCATCGTCACCACGCGCCGCGCGAAGGCGCTGGGCGCGGACGCGGCGCTGGTCGTGGCGCCGTTCTACGTGCGGCCCACCCAGGAAGGCCTCCGTCAGCATTTCCTTGCGGTAGCCGATCAGGGCGGCCTGCCGGTCATCCTTTACAACGTGCCGCCGCGCACCGGCTGCGATATCGCGCCGGCCACCGTGGCGGTGCTGCGCGACCACCCGGGCATCATCGGGATCAAGGAAGCCCGGGGCGATGCGGAACGCATTCGCGCGCTGGCGGAACTTATCCGCCCGGATTTCGTCTACCTCAGCGGCGACGACGGTTCGGCTCACGAGGCCATGCTGGCGGGCGCCGCGGGGACGATCTCGGTCGTGGCCAACCTCGTGCCGGACGCTTTTCGTGCCTTCTGCGATGCCGCCCGTTCGGGCGATGCCGCGCGGGCCGCGAAAGAAACCGCACGTCTGGCACCACTGATCGACGCGCTTAACTGCGCACCGAACCCGATCCCGGTCAAGGCGGGGCTGAGCGCGCTGGGGCTCGGTTCCGCCGCGCCGCGGCTGCCGCTGGTCGAGCTGGAATCCGGCCCCGAACTGGCGAAGCTGCGCGAAACGCTCTCCGCTCTGGCACCATTGGCGTCTGCCGCCTGAAGCATCTCATTTCAACGGAACCCCGATTCATGAAGAAAACCTCGTACGCGCTGGTCGTCCCGGCACTGCTCCTGTCCGCCCTGCTGGTGTCGGGCTGTGGCGCGTTCCGCTCCACCAAGGAGTGGCAGAAGGCCCAGCAGGAGGCCCCGCTCGAGATCCCGCCGGGTCTCGATACGCCGTCGACGAGCGCTGCGCTGGTTGTGCCGGACGTCGGTTCGGGCGCTGCGGATGCCAAGGCGGCCGCGATCGCCGCACCGGTCTCCGACGGCTTCATCCTCTCGGATGATCCGGAAGCCGCCTACCGCCGCATCGGCGAGCTGCTGAGCGTGGGTGACCTTGGCAAGGTCGTGTCCCACGACGATGCGAACCACACCTATCAGATCGCCGCGACCACCAGCGCGCCGGAGAACCGCCCGGGTCTGTTCAAGCGCATGTTCGGTGGCGGCAAGAAGGACGACGCGCAGGACGCTCCGGCGTCGGCGCAGGGTGGTAACCACACGGTCGTGCTGGCGGTGACCGCCAGCGGCACCGGCAGCGAAGTCCGCGCGCAGGGTGACGCCGGTGGCGTTCGCCGCGTGGTCGACTCGCTGAAATCGCGGATGGGCAGCAAATAACCTCGCTCATCAGCGTATTCCGCAAAACGCCGCCTTCGGGCGGCGTTTTGCGTTGGGGCGGCACCTGTTACCCGTCGACGTGCCGAAAATCGCCTCGCGCCGCCTACAGCGAAAGGCGGATGGCCCCGGATCGACACCCGCATTAGCGTATCGGGTGAGGGCGAGGCAGCCCGCCACGATGGCGATCGATCCAGGGAAGGACAGGGACATGAAGCACGGGAAAGCGTTGCTGCGTACGGCTTTGGTCACGAGTTGGCTGGTCCTGCTCCTCGCGTGTGCACCGGCCGTGCGGCAGCCGCCGTCGCCGGAGGCGTCCCGGACCCGTGCGGGCATGGTGGTCCAGGGAGCGCATGACAGCGATGGGCAGGCCGTCGCGCGCCACCTGCAAGATCGCTACGACGACACGGCGGCGGATTGCCGAAAAAACGCGAGCGATCCCAATCCGCTGCCAGCGGTGCTCTGCTCGGGCATTCTGCTGCGCACGACCGTGCGCGGGAACTACGATGTCTGGAACCCCAACCCCGCGTCGCCCCTGAAGTACGGGGTATCGTTCTCCTGGCTACGCAGGGATTCCGCGTTCGGCGGCCTGGTTTTCAACTACGACAACGGCTTCATCATCCTGCCGCACTTCTTCGCGGATTCGCCGTCGGATGGTTATACCCAGCTCGCCGTGTTGTGCATCTTTCCTTTTGACGCGGATACGCTGAATCGGATAGGGGATAAAAACGACGGCTGCGGTCAGCATGGGACGACGGCGGGTACGGGTCCCTGCCAGGCGCAGAAGATTGAAACAGCGGCCCAATGGCTGGCTAAGTTTGGCGCGGCGGCAAATCGCTATCGCGATCAATGCGGGTTCACGCTGACGGCCGGGACGCCTGGCGCTTCTCTCTCGTTTCAGGCGCAGGCGAGCATTCGGACACAACTGGCGCAGTTCTTCGGGACACATAACGAAGTCATGGTGGGGAAGTGGGCGCAAAACGATGCACACATCCCTCTTGAGGCCTTCTTTTACGACGACCGGGGCACAGGGCTGGCCAATGCGCGACTGAATCAATGGGACTTCCAGGCCGCCACTCGTCGGTGGGTGCCGATCATCAAGGTAACGATGCCGACGGTCATCAATGGGCCGGCTGCATTCACGTACGTGGTTGCCGATCAGCAGATTCCCTGAGCCTTGAGGGCGTAGTCAAAAACGAGGCGGGGCAAGCTGGCCGCCATGGATAACGTATCGTCGGGAAGGAGACCGTCATGACCCAAAGAAGCGATGCGACCGAGCGGTTGCGGGTGGCGCTGTTAGGCCTGCTCGATGAACTCGACGCGCGAACGGATGTGGGTGGCGCGCAGCTCAGTGCTGCCGGATCGATAAACGACGAGGTGGGGGAGGACGCGGATGCGGAATCGCATCCGGAGGTCAGTGCCGCCCGTTGGGGGCAGTATCTTCTGAAAAGGCAGCACGATCTGCTCGCCACGTCGCGGGACCGGAACGTGGTCGATGAGGCTCGCGGCCCGCTTGCGCGGCGGCATGCCTTGTTGGCATCGGAATACCTCCAGACGATCCTGGAGGGGCAGATCGAGCATTTTTCCGGTGGCATCTCGACCAATCAGGTCTGGATCCCGTGTCCGTGTTTTGGGACGGTGCCGCCACCGCCACCGCCACCGCCACCGCCACCGCCACCGCCACCGCCACCGCCACCACCACCGCCACCGCCACCACCACCGCCACCACCACCGCCACCACCGCCACCGCCACCGCCCCCTCCTGTGCCGGTGCCGCCGCCCCCGGGGCCGTATCCACCGCCTCCGTCACCGCCGCCACGGCCGCCGGGAGGGGGGAGCGCCTGCAGGACGTGTGGGAGCACGGTGAATCCTCAGGGGGCGCGTTACTGCATGACCTGCGGTAACGCGTTATGAGGTAGCGCGGCACCGCACAGCGATCCGCGGTTTTTGCGGTTTGTGCGGTGTCGCCTTTAGCGGTTCCGGGTTGCCAGGGAAGGATTCGTCATGGAACGGCGTGTTTCGGAAGGGTTGCGTGCCGGTGGGCTGGGGCTGTGTTGCCTCCTGGCCTCCTGTAGTCACACCGTTCGCCATCCTGCGCCGATGGCGCATGACGGCGACGGTCTCAGGGTCGCCCGCGCTATCCAGGCCAGGTACGACGACTCGACGAATGTCCGCTGCAACGGTTCGGCCACCGCTCCCTCGTTTCTCTGCTCCGGCGTCATGCTCCGCAGTACGGGCTACCCGGCCAGCGGTCACGCCTGGGACCCCAAGGGCGCAACCAATCCCAAGCCGGGGGGTATCTCGTTCTCCTGGATGCGACGTGACGCGCAGTTCAACAAAGTGGCACACGGGTACACGCAGGGTTTCGTGCTGATTCCCGTGCTGCTTTATGACGGCCGGCCGTTCCGGAACATGGAGGTCCTCTGTGCGTATGCCATCGACGGTGCATCCGATGAGCGCGCCAGTCGCGGGTGTGGGGCCCACCGCAAGTACCTTTCCGACAGTGGACCGTGCCAGTCGCAAGGCATCGTGACGGCAGCGGCGTGGCTGCTTCACTACGTCAAGGTGTCAGGCGAATACGAGCAGCGCAACCATCAGTGCGGCTTTGCCGTGATGTCCGCCACACCGAACTCGTCGGCCATCTTTCAGGAAGCTCTCGGCGCCATGCGTGTCATCAAGCAGCAGTCGTTCCGTGAGCAGAACGAACTGGTCGTGGAGGAGTGGTCGTTTGGCGATGACGCCCGGTTGCCGATCGAGGCGTTCTTTTACATCTCGGGGCAGGACGGTCCGCGCGGGGCGATGGCCTACCAGCGTGATTTTCAGGCAGTTGCCGGCCGTTGGGTGCCAGTGATTCGCCTGACGCTGGCGCCGTCGGCGGGAGACCGAGCCACATTTACGTATCGCCCGCAGGATCAGGCCATTCCCTGATCGGAGCTATTCAGCCAAGGAAGGTGAGTCATGAAGCATGTATGGATTCGACGCTACCGGGCGTGGGGTGTGGCCTTCGCGATAGCGACGGTGGCCGCCTGCTCAAGTGTGCCCGGCACTCGTCCGGCCTCCCCTGAGCGGGCGACAGTGGTCGCGTCGCATCGGGCGGACGTCTCGCCGCTGGTTGCTCATGACAGTCGGGGAGCCGGGCCCGGGATGACGTACTCCGTCGGTGTCCAGGATGCTGACGGACCCTCGGTGGCGGCGGCCCTGCAGGCGCGCTACGCCAGCGCCGTCACCGCGTGTCCTGGCGGCCTGCCGGCCGTGTCATGTTCCGGTGTGCTGATGCGGGCGACGGTGCGGGGTGCCTATCGCGTCTGGAATCCCAATCCGGTAAGCCGCACGCCGCGGGGAGTGCCTTTCTCCTGGCTGCGCCGGGACGCGGCGTTCAGCGGGATGGTCTTCAATTACACCAATGGCTTCATCGTGGTGCCCTATCAGACGGCGCTGGGTTTGCCAGGCCGATACACGGCACTGGAAGTGCAGTGCGTCTATGCCTATGACGCCGATACGTACAACCGCACAACCGGCCTGCGCGACGGCTGCTCTCCCCATGACACCGAGAACCGCACCAACACGGCGCCGTGCCAGTCGCAGGACATTTTCAATGCCGACCAGTGGCTCCGCCGGTTTAAAGTCGCCGCCGATCGCTACACCATGCAATGCGGCTTCCGCGTCAGCGCCGGCACGCCGGACGCGGCTGCCGTTTTCATGGCGCTCCCGGCGATACGAGCCGCCCTGCCGAACGAGATGTGGCTGCACGACGAGCTGATGGTCGCCACGTGGGCTCAGAACGACCCCCGCGTTCCTGTCGAAGCGTTCTTCTTTCTTGCTGGCAGCGCGGTCGGTCTGGCGGAAGCGCGCGCGAATCAGGCCGACTTCCAGGCCGTCACCGGGCATTGGGTGCCGGTCATTCAGTTGACCCTGCCGACCAGTCCGAACGGCCCGGCCTCATTCACTTACACGCCCTGAGGCGGGGCGTGGGATCACTGCGACGGAGGTCTCCTCGGAGACTCCGCGCATCAACGCGGGAGAGCGGATATGAGTGATCGATGGAGCGAGCTGGCGACGAAGCTGGCAGAGGTGGTGAAGCTGATCGAGCTGCTTCAGCAGCCGGTTGCGTCGGAGGGTGGCATTGAGCCCTTTCGTGTCATTCCTCCGGGAGGAGGGTCGCCGCCTCCGCCGCCGCCTCCGCCTCCGCCTCCGCCGCCGGGTCCGGCACCGACCCCGCCAGGAGGTGGCGGAATCTACTGCAAGGCATGCGGAACGTATAACGTCTTCTGACAGTTCTGGCGGGGCGGCACGGACACGTCCGCCCGTCCCTTGCCCGGCGCCTCAGCGCTCGATCAGATCGATCTTGCCCGGCTTGCCTTCCCAGTCCTTCGCGTCGGGGAGGCCGTCCTTGCGCTCGGTGATCACCTTCCACTCTTTCGAGAGTTCGGCATTCAGCGCCACGAACGCTTCCTGGCCCGCGGGGACGTCGTCCTCGGGGTAGATGGCGTTGATCGGGCATTCCGGCTCGCAGAGGGTGCAGTCGATGCACTCGTCCGGATTGATCACGAGGAAATTCGGGCCCTCATGGAAGGCATCCACGGGGCAGACTTCGACGCAGTCCGTATACTTGCACTTGATGCAGTTGTCGGTAACGACAAAGGTCATGCGGACTATTTATGCGCCGAAGAGGAAAGTGGTGCTCCCTACGAGGTTCGAACTCGTGTTCCCGCCTTGAGAGGGCAGTGTCCTAGACCACTAGACGAAGGGAGCAGGTCGTACCCGGGGTACGAAGCGCGCTAGTATAGCCAAAATCCGGTGGCCAGCAACGCTTTTTTTGCCCGCTCGTCGGATCGGGTCAGATTCGTTACATTTGACCCATTCATCCCGACACCGGCTGCCGGTGGGGGCAGCCACTTGAACGGACGCGGACGCGCCCGCCAGGACCAAGACCGCTTGAATCCCGAAACCAGGAATGAGGTTCCGCCGACGCTCCGCGTCATCCCGCGCGAACAGCACTCCATTTCCCGCAAGAACATCAGTAAAGCCGCCCTGCGCGTGCTGTACCGGCTGCACGACGCCGGCTTCGCCGCCTATCTGGTCGGAGGCGCGGTACGCGACCTGCTGCTGGGCGGCCATCCCAAGGACTTCGACGTGGCGACAGACGCCACCCCCGACGAGGTCAAGGGGCTGTTTCGCAACTGCCGCCTGATCGGCCGACGCTTCCGTCTGGCCCACGTCGTGTTCGGCCCCGAGATCATCGAGGTAGCGACCTTCCGTGGCACGGGCGAGGAAGGCGGCGAGGGCGACCGGCACATCGCCACCGACGGCCGCATCGTCCGCGACAACATATGGGGCACGATCGAGGAAGACGCCGTGCGCCGCGACTTCAGGGTCAACGCGCTTTACTACGACATCGCCGATTTCAGCGTGCGCGATTTCGTCGGCGGCATGCAGGACCTCGAAGACCGCACCATGCGGTTGATCGGCGACCCCGATCAGCGCTATCGCGAAGACCCGGTGCGCATGCTGCGCGCCGCCCGCCTTGCCGCGAAGCTCGGCTTCACCATCGATGCCGCCGCGTCCGCGCCCTTCGCGACGCTGGGACATCTGCTGACCGAGGCGGCACCCGCCCGCCTGTTCGACGAGTCGCTCAAGCTTTTCCTGGGCGGTCACGGCCTGAAGAGCTTCAAGATGCTCGAGGCGTGCGGTCTGCTGAAATTCCTGTTTCCCGCCACCGCGCGGGCGCTCGAGCGGGGCGACAACGCCCTGCGTGCGCTCGTCGAGCAGGGGCTCGCCAACACCGATGCACGCATCGCCGAGGGTAAGTCGGTTACGCCGGCCTTCCTGTATGCGGTGCTGTTGTGGGGCGAAGTGCGCGACCAGGCCCAGGGCTGGATCGCTCAGGGCTATGACGCCAACGAAGCATGGCAGCACGCCGCGGTGCGTGTCGTCGGCGAGCAGTGCCAGCGTGTGGCGATCCCGCGTCGTTTCACCTTCACGATGGAAGAGATCTGGTCGCTGCAGCCACGGTTCGAGCAGATCCACCGCAAGCGGGTGTTCCGTCTGATGTCGCACCCGCGCTTCCGGGCCGCGTTCGATTTCCTTCTCCTGCGTGCCCCGGAATCGGATGGCATGCGCGAGCTGGGCGAGTGGTGGGCGCATGCCCAGCAGTTGCCTCCCGAGATGCTCGCCGCCGCCCTCGGTGGCGGTGGCGTGCCGGTGCACGAGCCTTCCACCTCGTCGTCGGCGCCCGCGCGTAAGCGTCGCCGTCGCCGCAAGCCGACGGGTCGCGGTAAGGGCGGTTCGGGCGACGCGTGAGCGTGACCGCGCTGATCGGCCTGGGTGGCAACCTGGGTGACGTGCGTGCGCGGCTCGCGGCCGCCATCGACGCGCTCGGCCGGGTGCCGGGTGTTTCGGTGGGGGCTCGCTCGCGGTTCTACCGTACGCCGCCCTGGGGCAACGTCGACCAGCCGGACTTCGTCAATGCGGCGGTCGCGATCGATACCACCATGGGCCCGCATGACCTCCTCGATGTCCTGCTTGCCACCGAGCGCGACTTCGGGCGTGTTCGCGATGGCGAGCGCTGGGGGCCGCGCACGCTCGATCTGGACCTGCTGGCGTACGGCGATCGCACGATCGACGACGAACGGCTTACCGTGCCACATCCCCGCATCGCTGAACGAGCCTTTGTGCTGTTGCCCCTCGCGGACATCGCTCCCACGCTGATCCTGCCCGGGATCGGACGGGTCGACGCGTTGCTTGGTCAGGTCGACGCGGCCGGCTGCGTCTTGCTGGGCTGATGTCATCTCCTTGAGATGCCGCTCGTGTAGGCGGACAATTCCCGTTTCACCCAATCTGGCGAGAAGAGCGTGTACGTCGAAAAAACGAGTGCGCCGGCGCGTAAGCCGGTGACCGTGCCGGGCCTCAAGGCGATGAAAGCCGACGGCCGGAAGATCGTGATGCTCACCGCCTACGATGCGAGTTTCGCCGCGCAGCTGGAGTTTGCCGGGGTCGATATCGCCCTGGTCGGCGATTCGCTGGGCATGGTGGTACAGGGTCGTTCCAGCACCCTGCCGGTCACGGTCGACGAGATGGTCTATCACACCGCCGCGACCGCGCGCGGGCTGTCGGCGACCCTGCTGGTGGCCGACCTGCCGTTCATGAGCGATCGCGACGTGGCGACCGCCATGGACGCGGCCGCGCGACTGGTGGGGCAGGCGGGTGCCGCCATGGTCAAGATCGAGGGCGCCGGGCGTATCTGCGAGGTCATCGCCGCGCTGGCCGAACGCGACATTCCGGTCTGCAGCCATCTGGGTCTTACGCCACAGTCGGTCAACAAGTTCGGCGGCTACAAGGTGCAGGGCAAGACGCAGGATGCCGCCGACAAGCTGCTGGCGGACGCGAAGGCGGTGGAAGCCGCCGGTGCCGACCTGCTGGTGCTCGAATGCGTGCCGTCCGCGCTGGCAAAACGCATCACCGCCGAGCTGTCCATTCCCGTGATCGGGATCGGCGCGGGCGTCGATTGCGACGGCCAGGTGCTGGTCGTCTACGACCTGCTCGGCCTCACCCCCGGCAAGCGCCCGAAGTTCTCGAAGGACTTCCTCGCCGGCCGCGATTCCATTCAGGGCGCGATCGCCGCCTATGTCGAGGATGTGCGCGAACGGCGCTTCCCCGGCGCCGAACACAGCTTCACCTGAGGACCACCCGATGCAGACCGTTACCGATGCCGCCGCGCTCCGCGCCACCGTCCGTGGCTGGCGCGCCGCCGGCCACAACGTCGGCTTCGTCCCCACGATGGGCAACCTGCACGCCGGCCACCATTCGCTGCTGAAGCTGGCGCGTGCCCGCGCGGACCGCGTGGTCGCCAGCGTGTTCGTCAACCCGACCCAGTTCGGTCCGGGCGAGGACTTCGAGCGCTACCCGCGTACCCTGGCTCAGGATCAGGCTGGCCTGGCCGAGGCAGGGTGTGACATCCTCTTCGCCCCCGAGGTGTCGACGATGTATCCGTTCGGCCCGGCCGCCAGTGTCAGCATCCACGTGCCGGTCATCACCGACACGCTCGAGGGTGCGCATCGCCCGGGACACTTCGACGGCGTCGCCACCGTGGTGGCTAAGCTGTTCAGCCTGGTCCAGCCGGACCTCGCCGTGTTCGGCCAGAAAGACTTTCAGCAGCTCAAGGTGATCGAGCGGATGGTCGCCGACCTTTCGCTGTCGGTGAAGGTCATGTCCGCGCCCACCCTGCGTGACGAGGATGGGTTGGCCAAGAGCTCGCGCAACCAGTATCTGTCGACCCAGGAGCGCGCCCGCGCGCCGCAGATCTACGCGACCCTGACACAGATGCGCGATCTGTTCGGTCAGGGTCACAGCTGGCAGGCGCTGGAGCAGGCCGCCAGGGCCCGTCTGGAGCGGGCCGGCTTCGTGCCCGACTACGTGGCGATTCGCCGTGCTGACGACCTTACGGAGCCGACGGCGGAGCAGCGCGACGGCCTCGTCGCCCTCGTGGCTGCCCGGCTGGGCAATACCCGCCTGATCGACAACCTGCCGTTCGACTGAATCCCTTCACAAACGGGGACTTGCGTTTCGAGGCGCTGTCCCCCATAAAGCGCACCGACAGAGGAAGCCCACGCGACGGACGGGCAACCCTCCGTTAGAATGGGCGTTTTTGTAACCGCCAATACCCAGAGACCGCCATGCAGCTCAACATGCTCAAGTGCAAGATCCACCGCGCCACGGTGACTCACGCCGAGCTGAACTACGAAGGTTCGATAGCCATCGACGGCAACCTGCTCGACGCCGCGGGTATCCGCGAGTACGAGCAGATCCATGCCTGGAACATCAGCAACGGCGAACGCTTCGTCACCTACGCGCTGCGCGCGGATGAGGGCTCGGGCATCATTTCCGTCAACGGCAGCGCCGCCCGTCGCGTCTCCGTGGGCGACCTCGTGATCATCGCCGCGTTCGCCACCCTGTCCGAGGCCGAAATGGCCAAGTACCAGCCGGACCTGGTCTACGTCGACGCGAACAACCGCATCACGCATACGAATCATTCGATTCCGAAGCAGGCGGCGTAGCCGCCTGCTGTGTAGGAGCGCGCCTCGCGCGCGAAAAGCCAAGAAAGCGATGAAGCGGCACCCCATCATCGCCCTGTAGGCTTTTCGCGCGCAGGGCGCGCTCCTACATCAGCGGGGTGGCCAGCCGCAGCGTGGCCACATCCGCCGCATGGCCGCACGATCTCGCGAGTCCCGGAGCGACATCCATACAATCCACTTACGCTGCACTGCGGTAACATCGGGATTCCCTATCCGTTGCAGCCAAGTGGAAGCCATGGAATCACAGCACGACCGTCTGCCCTCGTTCGAGGAGCACGCCTCCCGCCTTGCCAGGACCACGCTTCGCGAACTCGTCCAGGACGATGCCCGCGGTGAGCGCCTGCGTCGCCGTATGGGCCCCATCCTTCTCGATGTGTCCCGCCAGAAGCTCGACGTCGCGGCGCTCGACGCCGTCGGCGAGTACATCGAAAGCACCGGCTGGAAAGCCGCGCGCGACGCGATGTACGAAGGCAAGCACATCAACACCTCCGAAGACCGCGCGGTGCTGCATACCGCGTTGCGCGGCGGTGCCTCGCGACATCCTGCGGCGCCCGCCGACGTCCGTAAGGAAGTCGCCGATGCGCTCGACAAGATGGAAACCCTGGTCAATGCCGTCCACAAGGGCGAAGGCGAGTCGGTCGGCCTGATCGGTCGCGTCACCGACGTGGTCAACATCGGTATCGGCGGTTCGGACCTCGGTCCCCGTCTGGCCGTGCACGCGCTCGAACAGTTCCATGTCGACGGCATCCGCAGCCACTTCCTGACCAATGTCGACGGCCAGGCAGCGACGGACCTGATGAAGGTGCTGGACCCGGCGCACACGCTGGTGATTCTCGTCTCCAAGAGCTTCAACACGCAGGAGACGCTGCTCAACGGTGGCGTGTTCCGCAACTGGATTCTCAAGGCCAACGACGGCGACGAGGCGAAGACCACCAGGCACTTCATCGCCGTCAGTTCCAACGACGAAGCCGTGCACAAGTGGGGCGCCTCGCAGGTGCTCCCGATGTGGGACTACGTCGGCGGCCGTTTCTCGCTCTGGTCGGCGGTCGGCGCGTCGATTGCCTTCGCCATCGGCATGAAGGGCTTCCGCGACTTGCTCGCGGGCGCTGCCGAGGCCGACGATCATTTCCGCAGCGCGGAGTGGAAGGACAACCTTCCGGTCCTGCTGACCATCGCCGAAGTCTGGAACCGCAACGTCCTCGGCCGCAGTAGCCGTGCCGTCGTGCCGTACGTGGATTCCCTCGCCGACCTGCCGTCCTACCTGCAGCAGCTCGAGATGGAAAGCCTCGGCAAGCACGTGCATCCGGGCGACGGCAGCGAAGTGACGGGCAAGACCGTCCCGGTGGTCTGGGGCAGCATCGGCACCAACGCGCAGCACGCCTATTTTCAGGCGCTGCACCAGGGCACCGATATCGTGCCGTTGGAGTTCATCGGTCTGGTCAAGCCGGCGCACCCGCTGCGCGAGAACCACGACGTGCTGCTGTCCAACCTGCTGGCGCAGGCCGCTGCGCTGTCGCTGGGCAAGACCTTCGAAGAGGCCCTGGCCGAAGCGAAGACCGGCACGGAAGAAGAGCGTCGCGCCCTGGCTGCGCAGCGCACCTTCAAGGGCGATCGCCCGAGCACCGTGTTCATGCTCGACTCGCTCACCCCGCATTCGCTGGGTGCGCTGATCGCGCTGTACGAGCACAAGGTGTTCCTGCTCGGCCACCTGTGGGGCGTCAACGCGTTCGACCAGTGGGGCGTGGAGCTGGGCAAGGTGATTGCGAAGCAGATCTATCCGTCGCTCGCCAGCGATAAGGACGTCGGTGATCTGTCGCAGTTCGATGGCGCGACACGTGCATTGATCGGGGCGATTCGCGGGCGTCGGTAACGAGCATCGCTAACACACGAAGAGCCCGGCATATGCCGGGCTTTTCGTTTTTACATGCCGGAAAAACACAGGTCGCGCCTACAGCCAATGGCCTATCGCGGTGCTGTTGCCATCGGGCGCACAGTGAGCGCGAAGTTCCCAAGGATGGAGACGCGTCATGACGACACGACACACTGGAATGTGGAAGGTTTTCGCCCTTCTGCTGTTGCTTGCCGGCTGCGCCACGGAGTCGCCCCGCCGACTCACGCCACATGCCTCGACGCAGGAGGACGGTGCCACGGTGGCGCAGCACATCCAGGATCGGTACGACCAGCTCTATACGGAATGTCGGCCCAGCTATACGCCCGCGGTGCTCTGCACGGGCGTCCTGATGCGTGGGACGGTATGGTCCACGGGCTACCATTCGTGGATTCCGAACCCGGCAAACGCGGCCGGTGGCGTCTCCTTCTCGTGGCTGCGGCAGGACTCGAATTTCGGCCTGTCGGCCTATCCGAACGGGTTTATCGTGTATCCGCATTTCTATTCGGACACACCAAACTTCTACCACCTGACGGTGAACTGCGGCTACGTCATCAACGCGGGAACGAACGGGCTCCCCGACAAGTGCCGGTCGCCGTGTCACGCGCAAACGGTCTACACCGCCGCCCAATGGCTGGCGAAGTACGGCGCGGGGTCCTATGGCTGTGCATTCAAGATCGCCCCCGGGGACGCCGCTCCGGATGCCGCCGTCGCATGGATGCAGATCGTCGAGGTCCGTAAAGCGCGGAGCATCTTTACGTGGAACGAAATCATGGTGGCGCCATGGCCCCAGAACACCTACGCAAACATGCCGCTCGAGGCGTTTTTCTATATCTCGGGAAATGCTTCCGGCCTCGCCAGCGCGAAGCTGGATCAGCAGGATTTCAGGACGACGGCGGGTCGCTGGGTTCCGGTGATCCAGTGGACACCCGCGACGTCGATCGGTGGCCGCGCGACCTTTGCGTACAACGCGGCCGACCAGGCCATCCTCAACTGAAGCAAGGCGACGCTCAAACCTCGAGCGTCGCCATATCACCCTTTTCTTCCAGCCACTGCTTCCGATCGCTCGCACGCTTCTTGGCCAGCAGCATATCCATCAGCTTCGCCGTTCCGTCTTCCGCTTCGATGGTCAGCTGCACGAGACGACGCGTATCGGGATGCACGGTCGACTCACGCAGCTGCGCCGGGTTCATCTCGCCCAGGCCCTTGAAGCGCGTCACGCTGACGGCACCCTTCATCTTCTCGCGCTCGACCTTCTCCAGCATCAGACGCTTCTCTTCCTCGTCCAGGCAATAGAACACCTGCTTGCCCACGTCGACACGGAACAGCGGCGGCATGGCGACGAAGACGTGGCCTTGGCTGACAAGGGTCGGGAAGTGACGCAGGAACAGGGCGGCGAGCAGGGTGGCGATGTGCAGGCCATCGGAATCCGCGTCGGCCAGGATCACCACCTTGCCGTAGCGCAGACCGGACAGGTCGTCCTTGCCGGGATCGCAACCGATGGCGACCGCCAGGTCGTGCACTTCCTGCGACGCAAGCACGGCGGTCGACTCGACTTCCCAGGTGTTCAGGATCTTGCCGCGCAACGGCATGATCGCCTGGAAGTCCTTGTCGCGCGCCTGCTTGGCCGAGCCACCCGCCGAGTCACCCTCGACCAGGAAGATCTCGGTGCGGGTGAGGTCGGTGGAGGCGCAGTCGGCCAGCTTGCCGGGCAGGGCGGGTCCCGCGGTGATCTTCTTGCGGACGACCTGCTTGGCCGCCTTGAGACGCGCGCTGGCGCGTTCGATGGCGAGCTGGGCGATCTTCTCGCCGAGGTCCACATGCTGGTTCAGCCAGAGACTGAAAGCGTCGTGCACCACGCCTTCGACGATGCCGGCGGCAGCACGCGAGGACAGGCGCTCCTTGGTCTGGCCGGCGAACTGGGCGTCCTGCAGCTTGACGCTGAGCACGAAGGCCAGCCGCTCCCAGACGTCTTCCGGTGCCAGCTTGACGCCACGCGGCAGCAGGTTGCGCAGGTCGCAGAACTCGCGGATGGCGTTGGTCAGGCCCGAACGCAGACCGTTGACGTGCGTGCCGCCCTGCGCGGTCGGAATCAGGTTGACGTAGCTTTCCTGCACGAGGTCGCCTTCCGGCAGCCAGGCCAGGGCGACGTCGAGTGCATCGGTCTCGCGTGAGAAATGCTTGACGAACAGCTCCGACGGCAGCGCTTCGGCGCCCTGCAGTTCGGCGCGCAGGTAATCGGACAGGCCATCCTCGAAGTACCACTCGGTGGTTTCGCCGGAGCTTTCGTCGGTCAGGCGAACGGTGAGGCCGGCGCACAGCACCGCCTTGGCGCGCAGCAGGTGCTTGAGCTTGGAAACGAGGATCTTCGGCGTGTCGAAGTACTTCGGGTCGGGCCAGAAGCGCAGCGTGGTGCCGGTCTTCTTCTTGGGCACCGTGCCGATGACTTCGAGGTCGCTCGCACGGTCGCCGTCGGCGAAGCTCATGCGGTATTCCTGACCCTCGCGGCGGATCGTGACGTCCACGCGCGTCGACAGCGCATTGACCACCGACACGCCCACGCCATGCAGGCCGCCGGAGAACGCGTAATTCTTGTTCGAGAACTTGCCGCCCGCATGGAGGCGGGTAAGGATCAGTTCGATGCCCGGCACCTTCTCTTCCGGGTGGATGTCCACGGGCATACCGCGGCCGTCGTCGGTGACTTCGACGGAGCCGTCCTCGAAGACGGTGACATCGATGGTTTTCGCATGGCCGGCGAGGGCTTCGTCGACCGAGTTGTCGATGACTTCCTGGGCCAGATGGTTCGGCCGCGAGGTGTCGGTGTACATGCCGGGACGGCGCTTGACGGGATCGAGACCGCTGAGGACTTCGATGTCTGAGGCGTTGTAGCGAGTATTCATTAGGTATCGAGGCCGTTCGTAGCCGGGCAGGATGGGGTGAGTGCCCCGGAATGGTCAAGCGTGGGACCGCCGCGTATCAGAGGATGAGATCGGCATGGCGGAAGCACCCGCTGTTCGCGACGATTCACAACGGCGCGCAATGCCACTCCAGCCATTCGCGATCCGCCCCGTCCAGTAACGGTGACAGCGCCGCGCGTACGGTGGCGTGATAGTCGTCGAGCCAGGCGCGCTCCGAGGGCTCCAGCAGGCGCGGTTCCAGCCCCCGACGATCGAACGGACACAGTGTCAGCGTCTCGAAGGCGAAGAATTCGCCGAACTCGGTGCTGTCCGCCTGCGTCACCACCGCCAGGTTCTCGTGGCGGATGCCGTAACGGCCGGGCTTGTACAGGCCCGGCTCGATCGAGGTGATCATCCCGGTCTCCAGCGGTACCAGCGCGCCACCGGTCACCGGTGGGCGGATACCGTGCGGGCCCTCGTGCACATTCAGGAAATACCCCACGCCGTGGCCGGTGCCGTGGCCGAAGTCCATGCCGGCCGCCCACAGCGGCGCACGGGCGAGTGCGTCCAGCTGCGGGCCGCTGGCGCCTTTGGGGAAACGGGCGCGGGACAGGCCGATCATGCCCTTGAGCACGAGGGTCGAGTCGCGGCGCTGCTCGTCGGTCACGGGGCCGAGGGCGAGGACGCGGGTGATGTCGGTCGTGCCGCCCAGGTACTGGCCGCCGGAATCGATCAGCAGCAGGCCTTTGGCGGCCAGCGGGCTGAACTGGCCTTCGGTGGCCCGGTAATGGGGCAGGGCGCCATTGGCCTGATACCCGGCGATCGTGGAGAAGCTCTCGCCGACGAAGCCGGTCTGGGCGCTGCGTGCGTCGCGGACGATCGTGTCGACATCGAGCTCGGTCAGCGGCTCACCGGCGACGAGACCGGTCTCGATACGGCGGAAGGCCCGCGCCAGCGCGGCACCGTCGCGACGCATGACGTCGCGGATATGGTCGAGTTCCTCGGGTGTCTTGCGCGCTTTCTGCGCCGTGGACGGCGCGGCGGCATGAACCTGCTTCACCGTCGGGGGCAGACCCTCCAGAACGGAGACGACGACACGGGCCGGATCGATCAGCAGCACGGCCTCGTCGGGCAGGGCGGCCAGCGCGGAGGCGGCCGTGGCGTAATCGGCGATTGAGATGCCATCCGCGGCGAGCGCCGCTTTGACCTCGCCCGGCACCTTGGCCGCATCGACGAACAGGGTGGCCCGATCCTCCGCGATCAGCAGATGCGCCAGGAATACCGGGTTGTAGTCGACGTCCGCACCGCGGAGGTTGGTCAGCCAGGCGATGTCGTCCAGGCTGGACAGGAAGTGGTGCGTGGCGCCCGCGCGGCGCATCGCCGTGCGCACATGGCGCAGCTTGTCCGCGCGATCGACCGCGGCAAACGGAGCCAGATGGGCGAACACCGGTGCATCGGGCCTGCCCGGACGATCAGGCCAGGCGGCGGCGGGAAGGTCGAGGTCGGTGCGCAGCGAGGCGCCGACGGCGGCCAGCCGCTTGCCCAGGCTTTCGGCACCCGTGAGCGAGACACTGTCGCCGGCGACAGCCACCGTATCGCCTTCGCCGACCTGCTCCGCCAGCCAGCTGACGTGCTCCGCCGTGTGCGCCACGTTCAGCTTCATGAGGGGCAGGCCGCTGCCCGCGAGCTCGGTTTCGGCCTGCGAGAAATAGCGGGAATCGGTCCACAGCCCGCCGCCGGTCGCGGTCACGATCAGCGTGCCGGACGAGCCGGTGAAGCCGGAAAACCACTCGCGGCCCTGCCAGCGGGGCGGCAGGTACTCGGAAAGGTGGGGATCGGCCGTGGGAACGACGACGGCGGCGATGCCTTCGCGGGTCATGGCGGCGCGAAGGGCCTGGAGACGGGCGGGGATGGAGGTAGCGGTCATTTCACCATGGTAAAACGAAGGCGCCCGTCCGGCACGTTCATCATGCCCCTCGCGAGTAGGGATGCACTCGGGTAAAATACCGATTTCCAGCACTGGCTGCTCGCATGACTCCCCTGATTTTCGTCACCGGCGGTGTGGTGTCTTCCCTCGGGAAGGGCATCGCAGCGGCGTCGCTCGCGTCCATTCTCGAGGCGCGGGGTCTCTCCGTCACCATGATGAAGCTCGATCCGTATATCAACGTGGATCCGGGCACCATGAGTCCCTTCCAGCACGGCGAGGTCTACGTCACCGACGACGGTGCCGAGACCGACCTCGACCTGGGCCATTACGAGCGCTTCGTCCGCACGCGCCTCACCGGCAAGAATTCGATCACCGCCGGCAAGATCTACGAGTCGGTGATCCGCAAGGAGCGCCGCGGCGACTACCTCGGCGCCACCGTGCAGGTCATCCCGCACATCACCGACGAGATCAAGCACTCCATCCACGAAGCGACGCGCGGTTACGACGTGGCGCTCGTGGAAGTCGGCGGCACCGTGGGCGATATCGAGTCCCTGCCGTTCCTCGAGGCCATCCGCCAGCTGCGTATCGAGCACGGCGCCGAGAAGTGCATGTTCGTGCATCTCACGCTGGTGCCGTACATCAAGGCCGCGGGCGAGATCAAAACCAAGCCGACCCAGCACTCGGTGAAGGAACTTCGCTCCATCGGTATCCAGGCCGACGTGCTGCTCTGCCGCTGCGAGGAGCCCCTTCCGGACGCCGAGCGCCACAAGATCGCCCTGTTCACCAACGTGCCGAAGAACGCCGTCATCAGCACGATCGACGTCGACGTCATCTACAAGCTGCCGATGTGGCTGCACGAGCAGGGTCTGGACGAACTGGTCATCAAGCGCCTCGGCCTCGACGCCGGCCCGGCGGACCTCTCCAGCTGGGTGCGCACGGTCGAAGCCGTCGAGCACCCGCGCGACGAGATCAACATCGCCATCGTCGGCAAGTACGTCGAGCACAAGGACGCCTACAAGTCCCTGGCCGAAGCGCTGCGTCACGGCGGCATCAACCAGTCCACGCGGGTCAACCTGCACTGGGTCGATTCCGAGGACGTGGAAGCGCGTGGCGCGCGCACCGTGCTAGGCGACTCGGACGCCATCCTCGTGCCCGGCGGCTTCGGCAAGCGCGGGTTCGAGGGCAAGATCCTGGCCGCGCAGTTCGCCCGCGAAGCCGGTGTGCCGTACTTCGGCATCTGCTACGGCATGCATGCGGCGGTGGTCGAGTTCGCCCGTAATACGGCGGGCCTCACCCAGGCCGACTCCAGCGAGAACGACCGCAACACGCCGGATCCGGTCATCGGCCTGATCACCGAGTGGACCACCGCCACTGGTGAAATCGAGCAGCGCAGCGAGCGCTCCGACCTGGGCGGCACCATGCGCCTGGGCGCGCAGGAGTGCCGCCTCAAGGCCGGTACGCTGGCCCGCGAGCTCTACGGCGAAGACGTGGTGCGCGAGCGCCATCGTCACCGTTACGAGTTCAACAACCGCTATCGCCAGTCGTTCGAAGACCTCGGCCTGGTGATCTCGGGCAAGTCGATGGACGATCTCCTGGTCGAAATCGTCGAGCTTCCGCGCCATGTGCATCCGTGGTTCCTGGGCTGCCAGGCGCACCCGGAATTCACCTCGACGCCGCGCGAAGGCCATCCGCTGTTCATCGGATTCGTCCGCGCCGCCCGCGAGTACAAGGCTGTCCGTGAGGGTGAAAAGCTCGCCGTCCGTTCCGAGGCGCCGGCGGCATCGAGCCACGCCTGATCGTTTCCCTGAAACGGTATGATTGACGGGATGCCGGCGCGAGGTGCGCCGGCGATGCCAACGCTGGGGCCGCAAAGGGTCCGGGGAGACAGGCTGGATGACTGAGGACAACGGGATCCCTACCGCCGGTGAAGGTCGCCAGCGTGCGGCACGTCTGCCGCAGTCGGGTCACGGCATCGCCTCGTTCGTCCTAGCCATCGTCTCCGGTCTCGCCATCGCTTTCGGCATCTCGCTCGCCGCCTCCCTGATGATGGCCGGTAACCCGGAAGAGCACCTCGCGGTGTTCGGCACCATCGGCTTCATCCTCATCGCCTTTCTCGTCCTCGCCCTCGTCGGCGTCGTGCTCGGCTTCATCGCCTTGCGCCGCCAGGACCGCCGCCGCACGTTCGGCGCGATCGGGCTCGGACTCAACGTTTTCATCCTGATCGGTACCGGCGGCCTCATGCTGCTCGGTACTGTCCTGCGTCATTCCAACTCGTAACGGGAACAGCATGAGCACTTCGATCACCAAAATTCACGCCCGCGAAATCCTCGATTCCCGCGGCAACCCGACCCTCGAAGCCGAAGTCACCCTGGCCGACGGTTCGTTCGGCCGCGCGGCCGTGCCCAGCGGCGCCTCCACCGGCACCCGCGAAGCCGTGGAACTGCGTGACGGCGACACGTCCCGTTACGGCGGCAAAGGCGTCACGAAGGCCGTCGCCAACGTCAATGGCGACATCGCCAGGGCGCTGGCCGGCTACGACGCGCTCGACCAGAAAGGTCTCGACGACAAGCTGATCGCACTCGACGGTACCGACAACAAGGGCAAGCTGGGCGCCAACGCGCTGCTCGGCGTTTCCATGGCCGCCGCTCACGCCGCTGCCGCCTCGAAGAAGCAGGCCCTGTGGCAGTACCTGATGGTCGACGGCGGCGGCACGCTGCCGGTGCCGATGATGAACATCATCAACGGTGGCGCCCACGCCGACAACAACGTCGACGTGCAGGAGTTCATGGTCCTGCCGGTCGGCGCGCCCAGCTTCGCCGAAGCGCTGCGTTATGGCGCCGAGATCTTCCACGCGCTGAAGTCGGTGCTGAAGGGTCGCGGGCTGAACACGTCGGTGGGCGACGAGGGTGGCTTCGCGCCGAACCTCAAGTCCAACGTCGAAGCGCTCGACACGATCCTGGAAGCCGTCAACAAGACCGGCTTCAAGGTCGGCAGCGAGATCCTCCTCGGCCTCGACGTCGCCAGCTCGGAGTTCTTCAAGAACGGCAAATACGACCTCGAAGGCGAAGGCAAGGTGTTCACGCCGGAGCAGTGGGTCGACACGCTGGCCTCGTGGTCGAAGCAGTACCCGATCGTCACCATCGAAGACGGCATGGGTGAAGGCGACTGGGAAGGCTGGGCACACCTGACGCGCGCGATCGGCGAGGGCATCCAGCTGGTCGGTGACGACCTGTTCGTGACCAACCCGAAGATCTTCCAGGAAGGCATCGACAAGAAGATCGCCAACGCCATCCTGATCAAGGTCAACCAGATCGGTACGCTGTCCGAGACGCTCGAAGCCATCGCCATGGCCGACCGCGCGAAGTACGCGGCCATCGTCTCGCACCGCTCGGGTGAAACCGAAGACACCACGATCTCCGATATCGCCGTGGCCACCACGGCGACGCAGATCAAGACCGGTTCGCTGTGCCGCACGGATCGCGTGGCCAAGTACAACCAGCTGCTGCGTATCGAGGAAGCTCTCGGCGCATCGGCGAAGTACGCGGGTCGCCATGCGTTCCCGAGCCTGTCCAAGCTGCCGGGCTGAGTCGTCACTTGAGCAATGCGGCAATCCTGCGGTGGATCGGCCTGATCCTCGTCATCATCCTCATCGCGCTGCAGCTGAAGCTGTGGGTCGGCGGTGGGGGGATGGCCGAGGTCGATTCGCTGCGCGCGTCGGTCGCCAAACAGACCGAAGACAATGCCGCCTTGCAGAAGCGCAACCAGGCGCTGGCGGCGGACGTGGAAGACCTCAAGCACGGCGAGCAGGCCACCGAGGCGCGTGCGCGTCAGGAACTGGGTCTGGTCAAGCCGGGCGAAACGTTCTACCAGGTCGTCGAGCCGGGGGCCGCGACCAGCGCGCCGCCGGCTCCGCCGCCCGTCGCGCCCGGCGGCCAGTAATGGACGCGCTTTGGTGTGTGATTCCCGCCGCCGGTAAGGGCGTCCGGGCCGGCGGTGATCGACCCAAGCAATACCAGCCTATCGCCGGCAGGCCGATGCTCGACCGCACCCTCGAACGCCTCGCTGCGCATCCGCGCATCGCTGGCTTCGTGGTGGTCATCGCGGCCGACGATGGGCACTTTTCTTCCGTGGACACGGTGGGCGGCAAGCCGCTGATCGTGGCCACGGGTGGTGGCGAACGCAGCGATTCCGTCCTCGCGGGCCTGCTGGCCTTGCCGCCGTCGGTCGGTGAGGGTGATTTCGTGCTCGTGCATGACGCGGCGCGGCCGTGCGTGCGCGCCACCGACATCTCCCGCCTGATCGAGCTCGCCTCGGCGGGTGAGGGTGGCCTGCTTGCCGCACCCCTGCGTGACACGCTGAAACGGGCGGATGGGCAGGATCGCAGCGTGGCGACCGAGCCGCGCGACGGCCGCTGGCGTGCGTTCACCCCGCAGATGTTCCGGCGCGGCGCGCTGGCGCGTGCACTTCGCCTTGCCGCCGACGCGGGTATCGTCGTCAGCGATGAGGCGATGGCGATGGAGCGGGCCGGTGTTTCGCCGCTGTTGGTCGAAGGTTCGGAAGACAATATCAAGGTAACGACGCCGGCCGACTTCGCCCTGGCGGAGTTCCTGTCAGGGAGAACTCGGTGATGCGTATTGGCCAGGGCTTCGACGTCCACGCGTTTGGCGACGGCGACCATGTGATGCTCGGTGGCGTGCGCGTGCCGCACCGTCAGGGCGTGCTTGCGCATTCCGATGGCGACGTCGTGCTGCATGCGCTCTGCGATGCATTGCTCGGTGCGCTGGCGCTTGGCGATATCGGTAAGCATTTTCCGCCGTCCGACGAGAAGTGGCGGGGCGCGGACAGCCGTTCGTTCGTCCGCGCCGTACGTGATCTTCTCGCCGAGCGCGGCTACGAGCTCGGCAACGCCGACATGACCGTGATCTGCGAGGCGCCGAAGGTCGGTCCGCACGCGCAGGCCATGCGGGCGATCATCGCCGAGGATCTCGGTGTCGACATCGACCGCATCAGCATCAAGGCGACGACGACGGAAACCCTCGGTTTCACCGGTCGTCGCGAAGGCATCGCGGCACTGGCCACCGTGCTGGTGCTGCGCGCATGAGCGAGGCCGAACCGCGCACCTCGACGCCGCGCCTGCACGACAGGCTCGAGGCGATCACCGAGTTGCTGCGGCGCCGGGAAGGCCTGCTCGAGTACGCGGGTGCGGCACCCAACGACGACGAGACCGCGCTCGGCGCGACCGATGCGGAGCTCCAGTCACGCCTGGATGAACTGCATCCGGCGGATCTCGCCGACGTGCTCGAATCGCTGCCGCTGGAAGATCGCCTCGCGGTCTGGCAGCGGGTGCGTTCGGACCGGGACGGCGAGATCCTGCTGGAAGTCTCCGACTCGGTGCGCGAAGCGCTGATCGCGGACATGGACGACAGCGAGATTCTCGCCGCCGTCGAGCCGCTCGACGCGGACGAACTCGCCGACCTCGTCGACGACCTGCCGACCGATGTGCTGCCCGAACTCATGGCCAGCCTCGACGCGCAGGAGCGCGAGCGCGTGCAGGCGGCCATGTCCTTCGAGGACGACCAGGTCGGCGCGTTGATGGACTTCGACATGGTCACCATCCGCGAGGACATCAGCCTCGAGGTGGTGCTGCGCTACCTGCGTCGGTTCGAAGAACTGCCCGCGCAGACGGACAAGCTGTTCGTCGTCAATTCGGAGAACGTGCTCACCGGCGTACTGCCCTTGCACTGGCTGCTGGTGAACTCGCCGGACAAGATGGTTCACGAGATCATGGCGCCCGACGTCAATACGTTCCGTCCGGAAGACGACGCTTACGACGTCGCCCAGGCGTTCGAACGCTACGACCTCGTCACGGCGCCGGTCATCGACCACCAGCAGCGCCTGATCGGCCGTATCGCCGTGGACGCGATGCTCGACTTCATCCGCGAGGAAAGCGAGACCGAAGCCCTGTCGCGCGGCGGTCTGCGCGAAGAGGAAGACATCTTCGCCTCGGTATGGAAGTCCGTGCGCAATCGCTGGGCGTGGCTGGCGATCAACCTGATCACGGCCTTCATCGCCTCCCGGGTGATCGGCCTGTTCGAACACTCGATCGAAAAGCTCGTCGCGCTCGCGGCACTGATGCCGATCGTCGCGGGCATCGGCGGCAATTCCGGCAACCAGACCATCACCATGATCGTCCGCGCCATGGCGCTGGAGCAGGTGGGTCCGTCGCAGGCCAAGCGTCTGTGGCGCAAGGAGCTCGGCGTCTCGCTGATCAATGGTGTCGTCTGGGGCGGTTGCATCGGCGTGGTCGCATGGCTGCTCTACGGCAGCGTGTCGCTCGGTCTGGTGATGACCTCGGCCATGACACTCAATCTTCTTCTCGCCGCGTTCATGGGGGTCGGTATCCCGATGCTCATGACCAGACTCGGCCGCGATCCGGCGCTGGGCTCCAGCGTGCTGATCACGGCGGTGACCGACAGCGGCGGCTTTTTCATTTTCCTGGGGCTGGCGACGATTTTCCTGCTCTGAAGGCCCGAACATGACAGACCATAACGAACTTCCCTACGCCTACGGCGAACCGCCGTTGCGCGGTCGCCTGCGCTCCGCGCCCGAGGATTTCTTCGTCGAGGAAATCCTCGGTTACGAAGCCGACGGTGCGGGCGAGCATGCGTTTCTCGTCGTCGAGAAACGCGGTCAGAACACCGAGTGGGTGGCCCGCGAGCTGGCGAAGTTCGCCGGTATCCAGGCGATGAACGTCGGCTATGCGGGCATGAAGGACCGTCACGCCGTGACGCGCCAGGTATTCACGGCACATCTGCCGGGCAAGGCCGATCCGGACTGGTCGGCGTTTCCTCATGAGGACGTGACAATCGTCTCGGCCGCGCGTCACTCGCGCAAGATCAAGCGCGGTGCCCTGCGTGGAAACCGCTTCGTCCTGGTGCTGCGCGAGATCGAGGGCGATCGCGCGGCCGCCGATGCGCGTCTGACGGAGATCGCCGCGCGTGGCGTGCCCAATTACTTCGGTGAGCAGCGTTTCGGCCTGGGTGGCAACAACGTCGAGCAGGCGAAGGCGATGTTCGGAGGTCGCCGAGTGGATCGCGACAAACGGTCGATCCTGCTTTCCGCCGCACGCTCGCACATCTATAACGGCGTGCTCGCCGAGCGTGTCCGCAACGGGCAGTGGGACACGCCGATGGACGGCGAGATCTGGTCCCTCGATGGCTCGCGCTCGTGGTTCGGGCCGGAGCCGTTCAACGAGACGCTGGCCGAGCGGTTGGGACGTTTCGACATCCATCCGTCCGGACCGTTGTGGGGCGATGGTGAGCCGCCGACCACCGAGGCGGTCGGTGAGCTGGAGCGTTCGGTCGCCGCGCGGGATGACGTCCTCGTCAGGGGACTTGCGGGTGCGCGCTTGGATCAGGAGCGCCGGGCGCTGCGTCTGATGCCGCGCGACCTGGCGTGGCGCTGGCTGGACGACGGCGCGCTGGAAGTGTCGTTCGGGCTGCCGGCCGGGGCGTATGCGACCACCGTGCTTCGGGAAGTGGCGGTGACCTCGTAACCCGGGTCACCCCTTCAACAACACCACCGCCGCGCCGGTCCCACCCTGTGCCGGCCTCGCCGAAGCGAACGCCACGACATCGTCCCGTCGCCGCAGCAGCCGGTCGGTCAGCCCTTTGAGCACCGGCCCCGCCGCCTTCGACCGCAGTCCCTTCCCATGAATGATCCGCACACAGCGGATTCCGTCGTGCCGGCACTCGGCCAGAAACTCGGCAATGGTCAGCTGCGCGGCGGCGGCGTTCATCTGGTGCAGGTCCACCTCCGCCTGGATGCTGAATTGCCCGCGCTTCAGTTGCTTCAGCAGTTTCGGCGGATAGCCGTCGCGAAGGTAGGAGAGTTCCTCACCCACCTCCAGGTCCGCCGGGTCGTAATCGAACAGCATCGAATCCGCGGGCACGGCGGCTTCGTCCGCGTCGCGCATGTGCGGGTGCGGCGCCGGCCGGGGGCGCTCTGGCACGGGCTCGACGGGCGCCATGGGCCGAACGTCGCCGATCGCCTCGCGAAACAGCTGGCTGTCGTCCTCATTGACCGTGGGCGAGCGTCGCTTCATGCCTCACATCCTAGCGGCCTTTCGTGAATCCCGCTGCCCGGTCCGGTAGACTTGGGCGGTCGGGCGGCCATCGTTACAGCTGTGGCCGCCGTACCCGTTTTTCGATCTGGATCAGCATGCAAGTTCTGGTTAGCAACGACGACGGCGTGGAGGCTCCGGGCATCCGGGTCCTCGCCGGGCGTCTGGGCGAGTTCGGCGCGGTGACGGTCGTCGCGCCCGACCGCGATCGCTCCGGGGCGAGCAATTCGCTCACCCTCGATGCGCCGATCCGTGCGCAGCGTCTCGAAAATGGCTTTTACCGTGTCGCCGGCACGCCGACCGATTGCGTGCATCTGGCGCTCTCGGGTCTGCTCGATCACGAGACCGACATCGTCGTCTCGGGCATCAACAACGTCGCCAATCTGGGCGACGACGTCATCTACTCCGGTACCGTCTCCGCGGCGATGGAGGGGCGCTTCCTTGGCTTGCCCGCCATCGCGGTCTCCCTGGTGACGGGCGAGGGCACCGGCCGGCATTTCGATTCGGCCGCGAGCGCCGTGCTCATGCTGATGCAGCGCCTGATCGTCGATCCGCTGCCTGCCGACACCATTCTCAACGTCAACGTCCCCGATCTGCCCTGGGAAGCCATCCGGGGTTTTGAAGTAACCCGCCTCGGCCGTCGCCATCGCGCCGCTCCGGCGATCCGCGGCGAGGATCCGCGTGGGCGCACCCTGTGGTGGATCGGTCCGCCCGGTGAAATCGACGATGCCGGTCCGGGGACCGACTTCGATGCCGTGCGCCGGGGCTTCGTTTCGGTGACGCCGATCCACACCGACCTGACGCGCTTTCAGGCACTGGAGAAAGTGAGCAGCTGGATGCTGTCGCTCTCCTCGGCGATGGACAGCGAGGAGGCGGCCTGATGGTGAACCTGCACGCCCTTCCTCCTTCCGCGCTGCGCGGCGAAGGCATGACCTCGCAACGGGCGCGCGATCGTCTCGTCGCCAGGCTGGTGGAGGAGGGCATTCGCGACGAGCGTGTCCTGGAAGTAATCCGCCAGCTCCCGCGGCATCACTTCATCGATCAGGCGTTGCACTCGCGCGCCTATGAGAACACCGCGCTGCCCATCGGCCACGGCCAGACCATTTCGCAGCCGTGGATCGTCGCGCGCATGACGGAAGCGCTGATCGAGCACGGCGTCCCCGAACGCGTGCTCGAGATCGGCACCGGTTCGGGTTACCAGGCCGCCGTGCTCGCCGGCATCGTGCCGACCGTTTACACCGTCGAGCGGATCGAAGAGCTGTTGCGTCAGGCGCGCCGCCGGTTCCGCCAGCTGGGTATCGAGAACCTCCGCTCGCGCCACGACGACGGCAAGCTGGGCTGGGAGTCCGACGCACCGTTCGACGCCATCATCCTGACCGCCGCGGGCGATCGCGTACCGGCGAAGCTGCTCGATCAGCTCAAGCCGGGCGGGGTACTGGTCGCGCCGGTCGGTAGTCCGAGCCAGCAGCTGCTGCTCCGCCTGCGCAAGGGCGACGACGGTGAGGTCGTGCGCGAAGAACTCGGCGCGGTGAGTTTCGTTCCGCTGCTCGGCGGCATCGGCTGATGCCCTCACACCATAAGGGAAACCGCTGAATGCGGATGTTTTCATCGCTCTACGAGCGCGCCATCGTCTGGGCACGCCATCGTCACGCGGTCCGCTACCTCGCGGGACTTTCGTTCGTCGAGGCCTTCATCTTTCCGGTGATGCCCGAGGTGATGCTCGCGCCGATGATGCTGGCCGAGCCGCGCAAGGCTTTCCGCCTCGCTAACTGGAGCCTGCTGTTTTCGCTGCTGGGTTCGCTGGTCGGCTACATGCTCGGCCACTACGCCTTCGAAGCGCTGAAGCCGCTGCTCGAGTCGATGCACCTCCTGGCGCCCATCATGACGGGCGTGGGCAACCTGCAGAAGGACATGGAGGCGCACTCGTTCGGGCTGTACATCGTGCTCGCCATGGCCGCGTTGCAGCCCGTGGTGCCGATGAAGTTCGTCACCTGGGCCTCGGGCATAGTCGGCGTGCCCCTGCTGCCCTTCCTGCTGTGCATGCTCATCGGTCGCGGCAAGCGCGTCTGGCTGCTGGCGCTGCTGATCCGCATCTTCGGCGAGCGTGCCGAAAAGATGCTCCGCAAACACATCGAGTGGATAGGTTGGGCTGTTATCGTGGCGGTCGTCCTCCTGGCCGTCTGGTGGTTCCTGTTGCGATGAGTGCCCGAGAAAGGAAATCCGCGATGCTCATGACCCGTCCGCTGGCCCTGGCCGTCGTGCTGGGCCTGGCTGTGGCTCTTTCCGCCTGCGCGCCGACCCGCACCGTGGTCGTGACCCGCTCACCGGGTGGTTACGGTCCGGCGCACGCCGCCACATCGCCGTCGCCGCCCCCGGGTGGGAGCTACCGCGTGGTCAAGGGCGATACGCTTTACAGCATCGCATTCCGGAACAAGGTCGATTTCCGCGATCTGGCCGGCTGGAACGGTATCGCTTCGCCGTACACCATCTGGCCGGGGCAGGATCTTCGCCTGTCGCCGCCAGGCCATGAGAATGCACCGGCTCCGTCGCACGCCGCTCCGCCGGTGGTCGTTGCCGTGCCGCCGCCTGCCGGGCATCCGGCACCGGCTTCATCGCCACCGCCCGTGCAGCCGACCAGGCCCGCCTTCGAGAATGTGACCGCCGCCGAGTCGGCTCCGCCGTCCGTGCCCGCGCCGGCTACGACCACCAATACGCCGGTGGTCGTGGCGGGTAAGCCCGGCGAGTCGCTCGTGCCTCCGGCGCCGACGCCTTCCGCTCCCGCGGCCGCCCCGGCGCCGGTCGAGAACCCGCCGGCGGCGACGCCGATCGTCACCAGCGGCGCGACGCGCAGTGCGGGCGGCATCAACTGGCGCTGGCCGGCCGACGGCACGCTGATCAAGAAATTCGCGTCGGGCGATGCCATCCCTGGCATCGAGGTCGCCGGCAAGTCGGGCGATCCGGTGCGCGCGGCCGCCGACGGTGTCGTGGTGTATAGCGGCAACGGACTGGTCGGTTACGGCGAGCTCGTCATCATCAAACACAGCGACAGCTTCCTCTCCGCCTATGGGCACAACCGGAAGCGGTTGGTGAAGGAAGGCGAGAAGGTGAAGGCGGGGCAGTCGGTGGCCGAGATGGGCTCGTCGGGTGCGACGCGCGACGAACTGCAGTTCCAGATCCGGCGGGATGGCAATCCGGTCGATCCGTTGCAGTATCTGCCGGCTAAGTAGGGCGCCTTACCTCGTACGCCTGGAGGTGCGCGAACGCCACCTCCAGCATCGGCGCGGCGATGCCCGCATCCCGCGCCCGCGTCAGCATGTCGCCGACGATGTGATCGGCTTCGACCCGCTGCCCCGACTCCAGGTCGCGCAGCATCGAGGCCGTCAGCGGTGAGCTTTCCTGCGTGAGCGTCTTCCAGGCGAACGAGCGTGCGGTGTCGGGCACGGCATGGCCCGAGGCGCGCGCCACCATCAGGCACTCCTCGTACATGCGCTCGATCAGCTGGCGGCCGTCGTTGGTGGCGACGATGTCGCCGATGCTTGCGCGGAACAGACAGGTCGCGCCGGCGAGCGTCGTCAGGAAGGAAAACTTCGCCCACATGTCGCGGTGGATGTCCGTCGAGTGAGCGTGGTCGACCCCGGCCGCGGTAAAGGCCTGTGCCAGGGCAGCGCAACGGTTGTCATGCGCCTGGCCGTCACGTTCGCCGAATGTGACCGAGGCGGCGTTGCCGAAGTGCAGAACTTCGCCGTGCGGACCCTTCGCCGCGCTGATGAAGCAAAGTCCGCCAATGACGGCGTCCGGCCCGAAGCGCCGGTCGAGCGTCGGGTAATGCGCCAGACCGTTCAGGATCGGAAGGAGGGCGGTCCGGGGACCTACGGCCGGATCGATGGCCTCGATGGCGGAATGCAGGTCATACGCTTTGCAGGAAAGCAGGACGATATCGAACGCGCCCGCGTTGCCGACCGTTTCGGCGGTGACCGTTGCGACGTTCACCGTCGCGTCGCCGAGCGGGCTGCGAATCACCAGTCCCTGTTCGCCCAGTATGCGCTCGCGCTCGGGGCGGACGAGAAAAGTGACATCGGAGCCGGCCTGTGCGAGCCGGCCCCCGAAGTAACCGCCGGTCCCGCCGGCGCCGAGGACCAGGAGTCGCATGGGGTTCAGACCTTGGGAAGGATGAAGGCGGCCAGGACCTTGCGGCCCTCGCCAGCCAGCAGGCTGTAAGTTCGGGCGGCCGATCCGTTGGTCATGGCTTCGACGCCGATACCTTTCTTCAGCAGTCCCGCCATGAAGGCGGCCGGCGGAAACACCTGGCGCTCGCCGGTACCGAGCAGGACGAGCTCGGGGCCGAGGGCAACGAAGGTCTCGACATCGTCGGCGGTAAGCTGGCTCGCGTCGCTCACGGCCCAGTCCTCGACCACCCGCTCGGGCGTCAGCAGGAGGCTCGTACGGAAGTCGCGGTCGACCACGGTGACCGTGCCGGGGCCAACCCGGCGCACGAACAGGTACTCACCCGGGTGTTCGAACGAGAGATCCATGGGGTTTACCGGGGCAGGGCGAGCTTCGGATCCTGTTCGTTACGGCGGAACAGGACGACGATGTGGCCGATTTCCTGGACGTTCTCGGCACCGGTCTGGCCCGACAGGAAGGCGATCTGAGCCTGGCGCTCGTCCTTGTCGCCGCCGGAAAGCTTCACTTTCACGAGCTCGTGGATATCCAGGGCCTGGGCGAGCTCCTTGGCGACGGCTTCGGTCGCGCCCTTGTTGCCGAGCAGGATGACCGGCCGCAGGTCGTGGGCGAGGCTACGGAGATATCGGCGCTGTGTAGGGGAAAGCGACATTGCGTTCAGGTTCGATGTGCGGCGGATAGGCGGCAAAGGGTATCATGCAAGGCCCGCTCCTTATTAAGAATCCGGCAAAAGCCCATGGCACGCAGCAAGACCAGCTCCCGTTGGCTTAAAGAGCACTTCGACGATCCTTACGTCAAGAAGGCTCAGGCCGAGGGGGCGCGTTCGCGCGCCATCTACAAGCTCGAAGAGCTGATCGAGCGCGACCGCCTGATCAAGCCCGGCATGACCGTGGTCGATCTGGGCGCCGCCCCGGGCGGCTGGTCGCAGCTGGCCCGCCAGCGCCTGGGCGACACCGGCAAGGTCATCGCCATGGACATCCTGCCGATGGCCAGCCTGGCCGGGGTCGAGTTCATGCAGGGCGATTTCCGTGAGGAATCGGTCCTGCGCGAGCTGGAATCCATGCTTGGCGGCCAGAAGGTCGATCTTGTCCTGTCGGACATGGCCCCCAATATGTCCGGTGTGGCACTGGCGGATCAGATCCGCGCGATGGACCTTTGCGATCTCGCTCGTGAGTTCAGCCTCGAATGGCTGAAGCCGGGCGGGTCGTTTCTCGTGAAGCTGTTCCAGGGCGTGGGATTCGACGAGTACCTCAAGACCTTGCGCGCTGACTTCAGTCGCGTGACGATGCGTAAACCGAAAGCCTCCCGCGCACGTTCGCCGGAGGTGTATGCACTGGCGACCGGACTGAAGTCCGCGACCCGGCAACCAGGCGAGAACCGCGCATGAATGAGATGGCAAAAAATCTGTTGCTCTGGCTGATCATCGCGGTGGTCCTCCTGACCGTGTTCCAGACCTTCAACCCGCACGGCGGATCGTCGCAGGACATGTCCTACACGACCTTCGCCCAGCAGGTCGATAACGGGAACGTAGCCAGCGGCACCATTACGTCGACGGCACCTCCGACCATCACCGGCAAACTGAAAGACGGCGGTTCCTACCGCACCGTCGTGCCGGTGGTCGGCCTGTCGACCAGCGACCTGGTCAAGCAGATGCGCGACAAGGGCGTCGAGCTGCGCCAGGAGCCGGCCGATAACGGCTTCTCCCTTCTGGGGCTGGTCTTCAACTGGCTGCCCATCATCATCTTCGTCGCCGTCCTGATCTGGTTCATGCGACAGATGCAGGCCGGCTCGGGCGGTCGCGGTGCCATGAGCTTCGGGCGCTCCCGCGCCAAGCTTCAGGGCGAGGACCAGGTCAAGGTCAACTTCACCGACGTCGCTGGCTGCGACGAAGCGAAAGAAGAGGTGGGCGAACTGGTCGAGTTCCTCCGCGACCCCGGCAAGTTCCAGAAGCTGGGCGGCAAGATCCCCCGCGGCGTGCTGATGGTGGGTCCGCCCGGTACCGGTAAGACGCTGCTGGCCAAGGCCATCGCGGGCGAAGCCAAGGTGCCGTTCTTCTCGATCTCCGGTTCGGACTTCGTCGAGATGTTCGTCGGCGTGGGCGCGAGCCGCGTGCGCGACATGTTCGAGCAGGCCAAGAAGCACGCTCCCTGCATCATCTTCATCGACGAAATCGACGCCGTCGGTCGCCATCGCGGCGCCGGCATGGGCGGCGGTCACGACGAGCGCGAGCAGACCCTCAACCAGCTGCTGGTCGAGATGGACGGCTTCGAGGGTACCGAAGGCATCATCGTCATCGCCGCCACGAACCGTCCCGACGTCCTCGATCCCGCGCTGCTGCGTCCGGGCCGTTTCGACCGCCAGGTGGTGGTCGGCCTGCCGGACGTGAAGGGGCGTGAGCAGATCCTCAAGGTCCACATGCGCAAGGTGCCGACAGCGGCCGATGTCGAAGCGATGGTCATCGCGCGCGGCACGCCCGGGTTCTCCGGCGCCGACCTGGCCAACCTGGTTAACGAGGCCGCCCTGTTCGCGGCGCGCGAGAATGCGCGCGAAGTCCGCATGAGCCACCTCGATCGTGCGCGCGACAAGATCCTCATGGGCTCCGAGCGCCGCTCGATGGCCATGAACGACGAAGAGAAGAAGCTGACCGCTTACCACGAGGCCGGCCACGCCATCATCGGCCGCCTGGTGCCCGAGCACGATCCGGTCTACAAGGTCACCATCATTCCGCGCGGTCGCGCGCTCGGTGTGACCATGTATCTGCCGGAAGGCGATCGCTACAGCATGAACAAGGTCGCGATCGAATCGCAGCTGTGCTCGCTGTACGGCGGCCGCGTCGCGGAAGAGGTCATCTTCGGCCACGACAAGATCACTACCGGTGCCTCCAACGACATCGAACGCGCCACCAAGATGGCCCGCAACATGGCCACCAAGTGGGGCTTGTCGGACGAACTCGGTCCGGTGATGTACGGCGAGGAGGAGGACGAGGTCTTCATCGGTCGCTCCGTCACGCAGCACAAGAGCGTCTCCAACGAGACCGCGCGCAAGATCGACGAAGTGGTCAGGACGATCCTGGATCGCGCTTACGCGCGCAGCAAGGACCTCCTGACGACGAACATCGACAAGCTGCACCGTATGGCCGAAGCACTGTTGCTCTACGAGACCATCGATGCGCGCCAGATCGACGACATCATGAATGGTCGTGAGCCGGGTCCGCCGGCCGACTGGCAGAAGCCGGGTTCGACCCCGCCGCCGCCGCCGCGCGACACGGGTCCGGCGCCGGACAAAGTCGGTAAACCAGCGACACAGCTGTAAAAGAGAAGGGCGGCCCATGGCCGCCCTTCTTCATTCGGACGGCTATTTGAACTGCGTGTTACCGATTCGAGAAAAAAAGATGCAGAAAAGGGTTGACGCACAGCTCCGATATCTGAATAATTCCGCTTCTCGACACGGCGCCAACGCTTCGCAGCGGAAGTCGCCGGGTTAAAGGTTTAAAGTGTGCGCCCGTAGCTCAGTTGGATAGAGTACCAGGCTACGAACTTGGTGGTCGGGAGTTCGAATCTCTCCGGGCGCACCATCTTTAAGCGGTAAGCCGGCGCGGTACATGCGCGACGGTAGCGGTAGTTGAAAGTGTGGTGTGTTCATACGGATTGACGGGCTTGAGTTAGACCCGTAACATTTGACGGCTTCACCCCGGGTCATCGGGATGCAGCTTAGAAGTTCGGGGTATAGCTCAGTCTGGTAGAGCGCCAGCTTTGGGAGCTGGATGTCGGGGGTTCGAATCCCTCTGCCCCGACCAATTGGCGTTCTACGTACAGTGCCTGCGCCTGTAGCTCAACCGGATAGAGCATCGGCCTTCTAAGCCGACGGTTGCAGGTTCGATTCCTGTCGGGCGCGCCAGATCGTGTTTTATGGTGGGCGTAGCTCAGCTGGTTAGAGTACCGGATTGTGATTCCGGATGTCGTGGGTTCGAGTCCCATCGTCCACCCCACTTTTAGTGTGGTTTGCAAGTTTAAAACGGGCCGTTAGCTCAGTTGGTAGAGCAGTTGACTCTTAATCAATTGGTCGTAAGTTCGAATCTTACACGGCCCACCAATTTGAATCAGGCACTTAGAGAAATCTAGGTGCCTTTTTCTTATGTGCGATATTTCATGTGCTCGCGACTGTCTCGGGCCAGGATGGATACCCGATGATCATTCAAGACCAGCCGTCTCAGCGCCGCGCCAGGCGAGCGCTACCGGCATGGGCGCTCGGCGCCGTGGTCGCCGTGTACATCCTCGCCGTGTTGAATCGTGGCTTGTGGACGGAGCTGCACGCGGCTCTGGCAGCATCGCAGGGCATACAAGGATTCTGGGGTCTCAGCGTGACAGTTTGCTGTCGGCTGGTTGGCAATCTGGTTCTGACGCTCGCCCTGGTCATGTGGCCGCGTATCGGTAAAGCGCTGCTTGCGCTGCTGATCGTTATCTCCGCCGCGAGCGCCTTCTACGCCGACACCTTCGGTGTGCGGCTGAACGAAGAAATCATCCAGAGCATTTTCGAGACGCAGCGCGCCGAAGCGATGGCGATGATCACGACCGGGTCGGTGACATGGATCGCGCTGTTCGGCGTGCTGCCCGCCGTCCTCGTTCTGCTCGTGCCCGTGCGTTTCATGCCTGTCTGGCGAAGCCTCAGCTGGCGTGCCGTCATCGTGCTGGTCGCGGCCGCGCTGATGCTCGTGCCGCCCATGTTGATGGGTCGCACCTACGTCTACTTCGAGCGCAATCACCGCACGATGTACGAGGTCTTCAATCCCTACGCGGCGCTCAGCGGCACGTTTCACTACCTGCAGCGCGATGTGTTCCGTCGGAAGAGGGTGATGGTGCCGATCGGCACCGACGCGACGCTGCCACCGACGGATGCGTCCGTCGCTCCGCGCAAGCGTGTTGTCGTGCTGGTGGTGGGCGAGACGGCGCGCGCGGAAAATCAGTCGCTGCAGGGTTATGCGCGCGACACCAATCCCGAGATGAAGCGGGCGGGCGCGATCTATTTCAGCGATGCTTGGTCGTGCGGCACGGCGACGACGGTGTCGGTCCCCTGCATGTTCTCGGACATGACGCGCGCGAAGTTCGATAAGCCGGTCGCCAAGTCGCACTGGAATGCGCTGGATGTGCTTCAGCACGCCGGCGTGGACGTGTTCTGGCGTGACAACGATGAAGGCTGCAAGGACGTCTGCGCCCGAGTGCCCAACGATGACCTGACCAATGCCAGGGTCGCGGGTCTGTGCGACGCGGATGGTTGCGTCGACGAAGTGTTGCTGGCGGACCTGCCTGAGCGTCTGGCGAAGATGCGCTCACCCGCGTTGCTGGTGCTGCACATCAAGGGTAGCCACGGGCCGTCTTACTTCCAGCGTTATCCGTCCGCCTTCAATGTCTTCAAACCCGGCTGCGAGACCGCCGAAGTGCAGACGTGCACCTATGCGCAGACCGTGGCCAGCTACGACAACACCATTCTCTACACCGACCATATCCTTGGCCGGGTCGTGGATACGCTGAAGGCCGCGCCCGACATCGACAGCGCGATGATGTACCTGTCCGATCACGGCGAGTCGCTGGGTGAGCACGACATCTATCTCCATGGCGCGGACTGGGATACGGCCCCCACACAGCAGAAGCACATCCCGATGCTGATGTGGTTCTCACCCGGCTGGGTAAGCGACACGGGCATGCGGCTGGAGTGCCTCAATCAGCGACGCGTGCAGCCGGCCAGTCAGGACAACCTGTTCCATACCTTGCTGGGCTTCTTCGGCACGCGCACGTCGGTGTACAAGCCGGAGCTCGACCTGCTTTCCGGCTGCCGCGGCTGAGTCGGTAGACCTGCGTCCTGCGGGCGCCTAGAATGGCGCCGCGAGCGAGAGTGGCGGAATTGGTAGACGCACCAGATTTAGGTTCTGACGGGGTAACCCGTGGGGGTTCGAGTCCCCCTTCTCGCACCACGCCCAAGTGAATTGAATCATGCACTTAGGGGTTACGAGGTCGTAAGAGTTATATCTGACGTAACAATCTCTGTCCCGTAACGCTCACGACCTCGCAAGCGAGGTGCCGCGAAGGGAAGTGAGTGCCGCAGCGCCGTCGACCATGCTGTCTGTCTCGACGTGTGCGTACGTGTCGGCGGTCGTCTTGATCGTCGTATGGCCCAGCCATTCCTTCACGAGATTGATGTTGCCCGTGGCCTTCAGCAGGCGCGTCGCGCATGTGTGCCGTAGCGCATGGATCACGCAGTCGTGGTCAACGATTCCAGCGAGCTTCTTAGCAGCGTTCCAGACGTGCTCGGCGCGATCCTTTCCGAGGTCTTGGAATGGACCTACCGGGCGTGTGCCCTCAGCCTTGATCGCGAGCAGGATGGCCGTAGCCTCCGCCGTCAGCGGCACTGACCGCGCCTTGTTGTTTTTGATCTCCTTCATGCGGTACAGCCGGATGACTCCGGCGTCGTGCTCGATGCCCTGGACGTCGGACCAGCGCAGCCGGAGAGCTTCGCCAAGGCGCACGCCGGTCTCCACGAGGACCTTGAATAGCCTGAGGTAGAGATGTGCGTCACGGCGACGCGGAGGGCCTCCCTTGGAGCCTGGCACCAGGGAATCCAGCTCGGCGACCGCCTTGAACATCGCGGCTTCTTGCTGGTGCGTAAAGGAGAACTTACGCGCGCCCAGCTCGGGGAGGTACTTGATCTTCGGGATCGTCTTGGGGCCGTCAGGCAGCTCGCTCATGGCGCTGAACATGCGGCCGAGGCAGGCGAGGCGGCGGTTGATGGTTCCGGGCGCGCTGGGCGGCTTGGAGTCGAGCTGGGCGGTGATGTACGCCTGGACGTCGGAGAACGTGATCGATGCGATCACGCGGTCCTCGCCGAAGTGCTTCATCACGTGCTTGCAGTTTGTCTGGTAGGTCGCCTGGGCGCGGATGCTTCGCCACACATGCGGGTCGGCGAAGCAGCGATCGAATGCTGTCTTGAGAGTCAGCCCTCCGCTGGCGCGCAGCGCAGCGATGGAACGTACGTGGCCCTCTCCGCGAACCAGCGCTACCAGCTCAGCCTGTGTAAGGTCACGGTTGGCGTCGAGCGCGTCGATCACCAAACGCTCTTTCGCCTCCGCGCGTACGCGATCACGCGTGCCCGAGGACACGACGACGCGGCGGTCATTAACCTGCACGCGAATCATGTAATAGCGCTTGTCCGGCTGGCCGGGCTTTACGGTTCCCTTGAGGGCGAGGGGCATTTCGAACTCCCAATAAAAAACCCGCCACGAGGGCGGGTTCGATTTGTTTCGGATGTAGCCGGGAGCTAGCGCGTTGCGCGCTCCAGCAGCGTATTCATGTACTCCGCGAATTCCTTCGCGAATGCCTCCCCTTCAGGGGTGAGGTCGATCTGGTTGTTCACCCGGCTCGTGTTGGCCCGGTTGCGCTGGAGGAGGCGGGGGATGGACTCGCCCGCCTTCGTCTTTGTGTTGCCGTCGAGGACGTCGATCTGACGTGAGATAGCGGCAGCAGTTACGCCGCCCACCTCTTTCACAAGGTCAAATTGAAGCTCGCCGGGGTTCTTCATCGCGGCGAACAGCGTTGCCGTGGCCGCGAGGCTGAGCTGCCCGCCGCCACCGGTCGAGGTCCGTACCTTCTGAAGCAATGCGAACATAATCCGCGAGGCTTCGGTCGGAGAGAGGTGTTTCATCTGGAGTCCTGATCGGGTGCATGTCGCCACGCGAAAGGTATAGCCTTACGACACCGAAAGCAATGACGGTTGTCAACGCTTCCGACTTGTCAACGTAGAAGCCGCGCTCGCTTCTCCTACGGACGAACTCCAACTCGATGCGGGGTACTACGAACATCTTCATTTCCTGGGGAGTTGTTCTTATTCTGCGCAAAAGTCTGCGGCCCTTTCACGAATCCTTCAATATGCGCACTGCGTCACATTTCGACGTCCCTCACGGGAGTCAGGTGACGAATTACGGCAGTCATGGCTTCGTCCACGGACAGGCCGTCCCAGGAGTCCATGAGGGTGTTCAACGCGTCCCACAGCGACGCTGGGTAGGCCACTCATGGCCTCCCGCTGCGGATCAGCATGACGAGCGCGGCGATCCAGACGATCACCTGGGGCACGAGCCAGCTCACACGGCCGGAAAGGCACGCGACGAAGCCGCAAAGTCCCGCGAGCGACAGCAGGATGAAGATCACCGCGAGGTTTCCCCAGCGGAATGTGGTCTTGGACATCGGGAATTCCCCCTGTAAGGAACCCAGCGAGCGGACTGTCTCGCTGGGTAGTGAGATTATGCGAGGGCCGTCTCGCGGATCGAGACGGGCTCGTAGGGGACCGGCAGGAGGTCCATGAAGGATGAGTCCAGACGGTGCTGGGCTGCGACGACGCGCAGCGCCGGACGCCAGTGCGCAGGCGCGGAGCCGTCGTGGACATACTGGAGGTCCTCGATCAGTTCGAGGTGAGCGGAGGAGGCGCCCAGGCGATGGACGACCGCCCCCCAACCGGCGCCTTCGTTCATGCCTTCGGCCTTTACCAGCGCCGCATCGGCATCCGAAAGCAGCGCTCCAGCCGCGCACGCACCGGCAGGCCCCCTGTAGGCGCACGAGGAACCGCTTATGCACTTCTCGTTCTGCTTCAGCAGGTGCTTGGCGGACTGCTCGAAGACCTGCTGGGCCGTGGCGGACGCAAGGGTGGCAAGGGTGATCTTCATGTGGTTTCCTTCGAGTGGGGCACACGCCGCCGAGGAGCCGCCCGTGGAAGACGACAACTGCTGGGTGTACCGAGGGTTCGTATTGATGAGCGAACCCAAGCCGCGCGGGCCGGGCTACACAGTCACGGCCGCAGTGATGCCAGCCGGGCGCCCCGAGGAGGCCGTGCTTGCGGACTCACCGGATGACGTGGTGCTGATATCAGCCGAGGCGGCGGTGGCTTATGGCCGCGCCTGGGGGACCGAATACGTGGATGCACTGCTCGGGCCGCCGCTGCTCGGACCGCTTAAGCGTCTGGATTGAGCGGCAGGGTGGAGACGATGCGGAGGCCGCGCGTATACGCCTGGTTCTCGGCGTGCAGCTCGGCGGCCTTCAGGGATTCAGCGGCGACGCTCTCGCCCCATTTCCGGCCCTCGTGCTCGAAGGTGGTGACGTACTGGCGGCGTGCGTTTCTCGGTGCGGTCGTGCGGGCCATGAGGGTTTCCTTGTGTGTGATTGAGCATGAAAAAGCCGCCTCAAGGGCGGCTTGTGTGGGCAAACGGGAAGCGACTAAAGTTGCGCGTCGCCGACTTGGATGTGCCTGTGGAATCTCTTAGTAACCCCGCGTCCCGAATTTCTAAGATCATCGACCTCGCGGCGGCCTCGCCGCTTCCCCACGTCTACAGCGTGTGGCGCGACGTCTTTAACATTCCCGAGGAATTCGGCAAGAACGAAGCGTACGTAGAGGTTTCGCAGCGCTTGATCTGGTTGAATACTGAACTCGACGAGTTTGTTGCTTACTTCGACGGACTGCCGAACTTTCCGAAGCCCTATTTTCATGAAGCCGCTGGACAAGTCCGGACGGCCATATCTCCTCGACTACTTTCCTCAGCGAGTACCCATATTGGGCAGCAGCTGACCGACGGGACTCGAGTTACTTTTCGCTTGCTAAGCCAGCAGATGCCTAGCGACGGCGCTCCCGTGGATGCAGACGAACTTGAAGAACTCCTTAATTTGATCGCGCAGCTCCGTGCGGCGTTGGAGCATTCTTCCCTGAGTCTCCGCCTACGGCTGCTAATCGAACGCCAATTGCGGCTGCTAATGCGGGCCGTGGATGCCTATCCGATCAGAGGAAGTCGAGCCTTCCAAGATTCCTTCAGTGACATGTCTGGAGAGCTGATGGCGTTCTTGATCGAGGCTAAGGAGGATTCCACTGGAGAGGCATCCGCTGCCCTGCAAACCAAGGAAGTGTCGATCCTCTTCAATGCGGCCTCGAAGCTTAGAACCATCGCCGCGAAGATCGGTAACCTTCGGCCATATGTGCAACTGGCTGCTGACACCGTAAAGCTGATACACGAACTAAAGCACGGTGGCGGTGATACACCGAATTCGCCTTAAGTCTTAAGCCTCAGGCGCTCTCAACTCCACGCTAGGTTAGGTTCAAGCGACGGCGTAGGTGACGAGAAGATCAGCCCTGAAGTCGTCCTCTGGCGGCCGGAAGCTCCCGTCAGGCATCCAGGAGCCGAGGGCGAGCCAGTAGACATTTTTGTAGCCGTGGTCGAAGCCTGCATGCCTGCGCCACGCCAGCCACTCCTTCAGGTCAAACCGGACGACCGGAGGAAGGTCGTCATCACGCAACTCCCACTGAGCGGACTCGATCACGAGCCCGGTGTATGCGTTAACGACCCACCAGCCTGCCGCCGCGTCTACGCGGATCGTTTTCAGGGCGCACATGGTCAGCTCCAGAACGCGTAGACGGTGCCATCGAACTCGACCATCGACACATCGCCAGCGAGCTTCATGTCGCGGAGGAACGCCTCGCTGTCGAAGTACGGCCGAAGGTTCTCAGGGACGCCGTTGAGCACTCCCATTTCCTCAAGGTGCTCTTCGATCCACTCGCGTTCGCTGTTCGCTTCCCCGGCGTACTTGTCGCCGAAGTCCTCGTGAATGAAGTTGGTAACGCCACGATCCTCGACCCACGCGCGGAAGGCGTCTCCGTGGTCTTCAACGCCCTGGACGAATTCGAGCAGGTCGTCGAGGTCCGGGTGTTCTCCGAAGGCGGCCGGGATGCCGTCGTAGTCATGGGCGGCCCACTCCTCGGCGGGCTGGTTGCGCGAGGTGAGCAGCATCGACTGGATGGCCTGATGGATGTCGGCGCGGTCCGTGTCGCCGTCGAGGTCGATCCAGACGCCGTGTATGTGCCCGCTGTTGTAGTCGCTCAGGCTGGCGATGTAGATGCGCGTCTCGCTCATGCCCTGAACCTCGGCTCAAGCAACTCGTCGCAAAACTCCGAGATGCCGTCAGCGTCGAGAGCGTCGCCGTCGCTGGACAGGATAGAACCGATGTCGCCATCCTCCGGGGTGACCTCCCCCTTGTCCATCGCGACCGCAAGCAGCCGCAGTCCGGCGATCAGGGCATTGAACTCCGTGCTGGTGCACTTGATCGAATACACGTTAGAACTCCCTGCCTATCTGATAGGCGATGAAATGGCGGCCCGCATGTGCCCCCTCGTTGACGCAGGCGAACCGCACAGGGTTCTCACGCGACGAGGCGAACAACGGGCCTTCGATATGGACGACGCGACACCGGGCGTACTGGCGCACGGCATCGAACATGGAATCAGCGACTACGATTCGGCTAGGTTTCACCTTGCCGTTCACTTCAGCGACGCGGTAAGCGCGCATGTGACCCCCTGAACGCGGGCAACAAAAAACCCGCCAGTGCGGCGGGTTCGTTGGTGGCGCGCAGGGATCGGCCGGGTGCTACATGGCGCTGATGATCTTCAGCAGACCCAGCGCGGCGGCGAAGACGCCGGCAGCGGCGACGAAGGGGTACCAACGCGCCTCGGCGTTGATCTTCGCGGTTTCAGCCATGAGCTTGCCGATCTCGGCGCGGACTTTTTCCAGCTCGTCGGGTGTCATGGGTCTCGCCTCGGCTTTGGGTGCCATATGTGCTCCTAGCGTATCACTGTGGTTGTGGCATTCGCTGCTGCCCCCTCGGTGGACTGAAGGGGCAGGGACGAAGGTCACGGGCGCCGTGCGGCGTCCTTAGCGTTCGTTCGGACCTTGTGGGCCGTAATGGCGTCGCGGATGCGAGCCACGGTCTTCCGGTCGGGCGGCGTGTACTGAATGGGCATCGTCAGTACCCCAGCCAGCCGAGGACGTCTTCGCCCAGGTACTCGTCACGGTCCCCGACCTCGGTCAGGAACTCGTTCTCATCACAGCCGTGCTTGCGCACTTCGCACAGGACTTCGTCACGGCTCACAAGGGCCGTAAAGGCTTCCTCAAGGGTCATTGCGCGCTCCTCAGCGGACGTGTGGTGTAGCGGATGGCGCCATAGGCGCGGTTCAACGCTCGGGCCTGCTGACGTGCCTTCGTGGGGCAGGTCCAGCGGCCGGCAATGCCGTTCGTCTTCGTGTCGATGACGTGGTGCATGCTCAGGACTCCTTCGGGTTCGTGGGGAGGCGATGTGCGTCCCCGGCTGGTCTTCTGCGGTACTTCCAGCGGTCGAGTGGGTGCATTGCGTGTCTCCTTGTCGATGCGTTGGGGAAAGGCAGCGGCTTCCGAGTGCTGCCAGTGATGCCCCCTCGTTGAAGGGGCATGACTCGCATCACCAAGGCGTAACCGTTACGACCTCGCAATCGTTTGGGCGCAATAAGCCCGTGGCATCTGCATCAGTGCGCCCCTGGGGACATAGCTGGTCAGTGAATAGCCCGGTGGATTCGTGCTGGTGGTTGGTGCCGGTCGCTGTCCTGACCGTGGAACCTAGCTTACTACCAAATTACGATTCGTCAAGTGTTGCGATGAAGCAATCATTCCGTCGTGCAGTGCCCGGCAGGGCGGTGGAAGATCCACCGTTCGCCGCTCGTTTCCCTTGGGGGCCTGCTGGCTAGTCCCTCGGTTCCCTTGCGGCTCCACGCTTGCCCTTGGGGCGGCCCGTGGTGCCCTGTGGTCCATCACCGCGCCGGCCAGAGGCGGGCTAGTCAGCGGCGGTCCGTGCCTCGACTTGGAGCCCATACTAGCACCAAATTACGAATCGTCAAGCGTTGCGTGTCAGCAATCGTTACGGGCCGTCAGTGGCCCTGTGAGGCCGTAGGGGTCGTGAGGTAGGCCATGGGCCGGGCAGGGCGACGGGCAGGCCGTGTGGGTTCGTGAGGGGCGACGGTAGGTCGTGAGGGTTCGTTAGGGGGCGTGGGCAAAACGACAGATGAGGACAGACACGAGCGCAAACACGACAGCGCTGGGCAGGCCGTTGATGGCCGTGAGTTGCCCAGGGTGATCGTGTGGTGGCTCGTGAGGTGCCGCACCACATCCCGTATCTGGTGCAGATGCATGTGTATCAGGCACTTACGTAACGAGGTGCCGCTGTGGGTGCCGCCGAGATAGGCACCGCGCGGCTACGCGGGCGCGTCAATGATCGCGCGAGGGCCGTCAGGGGCCGAGGGGGTACCGGGGGGACTCGCGCACCTGCGGACTGTCAGATACCCCAACGGAAATTTCTGCTGAGTATTTCGACCCTCAAGAGCCGTATCGGTCACAGCCAGCGTGATTGCCGGAGAAGGTGACGTTCGTGACGACCTTTGCCTCGTTGACCTCCATGGTCACGACGCACTCGGCTTGGATCGTCTCGGTTCCCCAGGTACCGGTAGTTCCACTATACGGCGTGCCGCCGACCGTGCCGCTCGTAGTCGAGGTCTTGTAGGACGGCAAGGCCATTGCATGCGAATCACCCCACACGAACAGGTGGTGACCGGCGACCGTGCGTTCGGCTGTGGGATAGCCAAGGTGGGCAATCGCGTCGTCGAGCGGACGACCTTTGTATCCGTCGAGCTTCTTCTGGATCGAGCTGAAGGATACGCAGCCCGAGAGAACCATTGCAGCGGCCGCAACGGCAGCGATGCGTTTCATGCTAAGTCCCTGTTCCTGTTGACGGAAGATTATAACTCGTAGCATAGGAGCGAAGCGACAGGAGAGAGAAGCTAAGACTCTTAAGGGTACCTAAGGAGGTCCTAAAGACTCCTCACGGTTACGCCTGGTTGTCACCACCATCACCCCCTCCTACCTCCTGCTACAGGGCACGGAAGGAGGTGATAGGGAACATGGCCAGGAAGCCCTCAGGACTCCTCAGGAGCCGTGTGGACCTTGACGGTATGCACGGGTCTCCCGCTTGATTCGTCGAGGCCACACGCGATCTCAGCGGCCCTCTTGGCGGACTTGCCAGCAGCCATCGCACCCATGGCGAACTGAGCGCCGGAGCCGACAGCGTAAGGGCGACCGGTGACGTCCAGACGCATCCCGTAGGAGTCGTAATGGACCACGCGGCCGTCGAGGTGCGACACGAGGACGTCGTACTCACCCTCGGGCTGGTCCTCCCCCGCGACGAGCGCGCGGAGGAATGCCTGTATGTCGGCGACGGTTCCCGCACCGGCCGCAAAGGAGCCGTCAGGGAGCGTCACCAGTTTGCGTTGGGTGTGCTTGAAGGTGCCGCCGATCTGCGAGTCCGCTGCGAGGGAGGTCCCGTCGTAGCAGACGGTCGTCACTGCGCGGCCTGGGCCTGGAGGTCGGCCTTGCGTTCGGCCTCGACCTGCGCCCATTCCTCACGGACCTCTGCGATGAACTCAGGGACGTGCTCGCGCACGATGGTCGCCGCCGCGACCGCAGGGACCACGAGGTAGCGCAGGACGAGCCAGGCCCAAGGGCGGGTGTAGGCGAAGGCGTAGAAGCGCTGGAGCTTGGTGGATTTGAATTCGGTCATGGGGTCTTCCACAGGTTGATTTCAGCAGCCCGACGATTCGTCAGGCCATCGTTGACTCGGACGGTGCCGTCGTCGAGCGTCTCTTTGTTCCAGCGAGCAAGCTCCCGAGGGACCGACGTGTAGTCGCCCTGGTTGAGCAGGCGGAGGAGGGTGGAGGCCATAAGGCGCGAGGCGCCGAGATTGAACACGAAGGAGATCAGCGCGAAACGCTGGTTTTCCGTCAGGGGGACACGGACGAGCCGGTCGACCGCAGACGCGGCGATGGCGAGATCCTTAGCCAGGAGAAGTCGTGAGGTCTCCTTGGTGATCGTGAGGCCCTCACGGACCTCAGGGCCGGTGTGGCCGACACCGATGGTCCAGCGACCCTTGGTGTCCTTGTATGCTACGAGCCGTTCGCCCTCGACCCTTACGATGAAGGTGATGAGGGCAGGATTGTCGGAGGTTGTGGTGATGGTCTCTCTTTTGAGTTTGAAGCCAGGGCTGACCGAGCAGGAGGTCGCCTGCGCTGTCTCGGTGATGGCGGGGTTGATGAGGCACTGCGGGCGCCACGACGTCTACTACAGGGCGACAGGGACAGCCGTGGAAGCCATGCCGATCTACGACAGGCACCTCAAGGAGCTTCGGGAGATATTCAGCTCCCCTGTGGCGTTCCACGTAGCCATCGCAAATGCGCTACGAACCCATAGCGACCAGACGTGCCCCAAGTGCATTTGGGGCTATCAGAAGCGCTAGAAGTGGTCGTAGAAGTTGTTCGAGTAGTGTGAGAATCCGAGGACGTGCTCCTCGAACTTCCGCAGCTCCTCGTCAAACAGCTCCTCAGCGCGCTTGTCCTCCTCCCGCGTGATGTCCCGACTCAGCCATTCGGTCCAGTAGGCGACAGCCATGGCGAGCGCATCGAGACGGTCGTCATGACGCAGAGCGCCGCGTTCCCGCGTGATACGGGTGAGCTGGTGAAAGAGCTGGTACTTGGGGTCGGACTTCTGATCTGCACGGAGCAGCGCAGCATCGACGACAAGTCGGTGCTGGTTGAGCACCGGCTCCAGTGTGTCGATGATGCGACGCTCCTTCTGGCCCGTGCTGCGGACCTCCTCGACAGAGCAGGGATAGATGCGTCGGAGAACGGGCTCCAGCAGCTTCACGAACATGCCGTCGCCGAAGTTCGACTCGACAAGAATGGCCTTGACCTTCTCGGCTCGTGCGATGTGCGCGATCTGCTCCAGGGCCTCATCGGAGTAGCCGCCAGTGATGCCGCCAGCGCGTCGGAGGAAGACCATGCCGCGCAGCATCTTGGTGACCGTGTAGCCCGTCTCGTCTCCACCACGGCCCGAGGGGTCAATGGTGAGCAGCGAGCCGGTGAACTCCTCGACCTCCTTTGCGACGTACATGGGCCGGTGCAGGCGGTCGCCTGTGAACCCCACGGCCGGGATGTCGTTGATGATCTGCTCGGGACCAGATGCCCACATGACGCGGATGGGGGCGGCCTCGCGGTCGATGTCCATCACGATCAGGTCCGACAGCTTCAGCGGGTAGCGCTCGCTGTCCGAGAGCGTGGTGTCCAGCATGAACTGGAGCATGAAGCCAGAACGGCCATAGGAAGCCTCTCGGTCCATCAGGTCATTCTCATGGAACCGGGAGGGCTCCACAGGCTTCCACGCGATTCCCGGGTTTGTCTCAAACGCTTCCGCGATGTAGGGAGCCAAGCGGCCGAGGTACTGGCCGTAGTGCTTCGCATCCCTCGGGTAGCGCGCGGGCCACACACGAATCTCGTAGCCACGCTCCGGCAGGCGGTTGTAGATCGATTCCTCGGTCTGCGGCGTGCCCAGGTAGATGATCTCGGCGTTCGCCAGCGGCTTGAGAATTGCGTCGAACTCCTTGATGAGTTCAGACAGCTTCTCGCGCTGCGCAACGGTCGCGGAGTTCTTCACGACCTCGACGTCATCCGCGATGATCGTGTCGGCACGGGAACCCGTAAGCTGGCCCGTGATACCGACCGACTTCACGGAGGGCGACTGGTCGGGCGTGGCGGGACCGACGTCGAACGCGAGGTTCGAGTTGCGCTGGTCGCCTCTCGGCTTCAGGTGTGCCAGTTCCGGCACGGTCTCAATCAGGCGCTTGACGAAGATCGAGAAGGCGTCCGCTCGGTCCTTGGACGCCGAAACGACAAGCACCTTGTGCTGAGGGTTTTTCCATAGCAGCCAGCACACATACGCAGCGGTCAACCACGACTTGCCGATACCACGGAACGCTTCGATCACCCGGCGCCGTGGGCCGTGTTGCAGGTACGACGAGATGTCGTACTGGACCGGAGTAGGCGACGGGAGGTTGAGGTGCCGCCAGATGTGGAAGACGAAGTTACGGAAGTCGTCGAACGGGTGGGGCGTTGGCTCAGGGTTGCAGAAGCGCTGACTCAGCTCGTCAGCGTCAAGCTGCGAGGTGCTCAATGCACCCCGTCAGCCTGCGGGTCGAAAGGGTACTGCTTCAGTTTGTCCGCCAGTCCGCCAGTGGCAGAACCGGGGACCGGCAGGGCTTCGATGCCGTTGTCCTTTACGAACTGGCGGGCAACGTTTAGGAGCGCAGCGAGGCCCTTCTCACCGGCAGGCATCTGCTCGATGCTCTCAGTGAGCTTCGTGGCGATGGCGGTGTGCAGGGCTTCGAGAGATTCCTTGGAGGCCGCCATTACTTCGACAGCCACTTCTGGAAGACGCTCTCCACTGCGGACGAACCGAGGCTCGACAGGACGCACGCGACACCGATGGTGGCGTTCGTGGAGATATTGGGGAACATCAGGGATGCAGCGGCGGCGCAGAGGCCGAGGGCACCCGAGATGATCGCTCGCGCCGCAACGATGCGGACGGTGATCTTCTCGGTGGAAGCGAGGAGCTTACCGATGCCCACGACAGCGCCGATGCTCGCCAGGGAAAGGGCGAGCTTCGTCTCGGGGTTCATGAGGGGTCTGTTAGTTCCAGGAAACAGTGAAGTCGGCGGTTGCAGTGGAGATTCCGTCGGTGACGGTCCAACGGTATGTGCCTGACTTGTGGGTGGTGTTGATCGTGGTGTTGGTGACGGTGAAGGTCGCTCGGTTGCCAGAGACAGTACTCGGGAAGTTCGTGTCGCCGCCGATCCAGTCCAGGCGGTAGCTCACGTTGCCGTTACCTCCGCCTATGGAACAGGTGGAACTGCCGATGGTATAGGTGCCCTTCTGGCTACCGGAACTCGAAGCGCCATTAGCGGACGCGCTCAGCGGGACGTAGTTGGTGCTGCCGGGGAACTGCGCAAGTTCCAAGCTTCCGGGGTTGTCAGCGATGGCGGCGTTCGCCCCGATGTTTGGAACGATCGGACCACCCCTGTAGTAGTCCGCGAAGCTTCCGCTTCCACCGAATACCGAAAAAACATCAGCGAAGCCACAGTTCGCAGGAACGGTCGCCATCAGTGACCGGCCTCAGTCAGGCGCCGGTCGAGTTCCTGTACGGCTGCAACAAGTGGGGCGATGAGTTCGCCAACGGACAGCGTGAGAGTTCCTTCCCCGAGCGGGCCGTCATACTCGCTCACCATTGTCGGGTACACGTTGCGGACATGCTGTGCGCCGAAGCCGTACTCTGGCAGGCCCTCCTTCCGATAGAACAGCGGAATGAGTTTCCTGATGTTCTCAAGTTGCTCGCGGCCGTCGAGGATTGCGCGCTGTTTCTTGAGTCGGAGGTCGGAGTTGAGCTTGAAATTGGCCGCGTACATCCAGGCGTTGGTGGTGAGGTCTCCAGTGAACCGATTGACACCACCCTGCATCCGGAGTTGGGCTCCTGTGGAGTTCAAGATTAGTGCGTCACTTCCGGTGTTGGAGTCATCGCCGAGCTGGATGTATCCCATAGCGGTCGAGTCAACCGTGCGCTGGAGTCGCCAAGCGCAGTTCGCCCACGAGCTACCCGCAGAGGTGCGCAGCATGCCGAGCCTGATTTGGTCGTTGTTGCTGACCTGGCAACTACCATACAAGAGCGTGTACTGTGCCCACTGCCCCGCAGGGAGCGACCCAAGTCCACCCGCAAATGCGGTGGTCGCGTTGGACGTCACTCCTGCGAACGTCACTCCGATGCCCTGAACGACCTTACTGTCCAACGCCGACTGGAGTCCCGAGACATCAGCGATAGCGTGCGTGTGCACCAGCGCAGCTTTACCGGCCACCGTCGCGTTGGAAGCTTTGCTGTCGAGGGCCGTTTGCAGCCCGACGACATCAGCGATAGCGTGCGAGTGGTTGATGGCGGCCTTACCGTCCAGCGCGTTCGAAAGGCTTACGATGTCGGTAATGTTGAGTGTGACGTTACCCACCTTGCCCGCGACAGCGGTTACGGACTCAGTGTTGTCGATCAGGTCCCAATCGGTACCGTTGTGGACGATGTTGTCACCCACGCGGTACGTGACCCCATTGACGGTTCCCTGGCCGGATATCTTGTAGAACGCACCTTTCTTCGCGCCGGACGGTAGGGCGTTGCCCGAGGCGTCCCACGAACCGAGGTACACGAGGGAGCCTGTAGCGAACTGCTGGGCCTTGATAGCCCAATGCATGGCTGAGAAGCCGCCGCTAGCGACCTCAGTGTTCTCGGGACTGGTCGCCCATGCCTGTGCGAGATCGCGGGCGTCGTTGGCTTCCCCAAGGGACACGAGGGCAGCAGAGGCGCTCGAAGCGGAGTCGTCAGCTTCCGCTGCGGACCTGTTGGCATCCGCGAACGCGTGTGAAGCGCTCAGGGCGCTACCAGCGGCGCTCGCGGCGGATGCCTGTGACTTCCTGTCGGACTCCTGCCGGGAGGTCTCAGAGGCGATAGCTGAAGCGTCGGCGGCCTGCTCGTGCTGTAGAGCGGACTGGTTGGACTGTTCGCTGGCGTCGGCCGAGGTGGAGGATGCGGATGCGGAGCTAGCGGCGGCGCTGGCCGACTCGTCTGCGGCGTTCGCCAGCGCGGTGACGTGAGTTGCAATGTCGCGAACACCGGCGACTGAGCCGGTCAGCTCGTCGACCATGGCTCCTACCTCGGCCTGAAGCGAGGGAAACGAGGGGATCTGGTGGTCCACTTCGAGGCCGTCGGTGACCGTTACGTTTCCTTCGGCCTGCGTAAGCACCGCGATCATCTGGTTCTCGCGGCGGTCCCATCGGTCCACGATGGCCGACATCTTGGCGGCTAGGGCAGCATTGCTGACGTAGCCGGGGGTATCATTTGTAGCGATGGTTACCTCAATCCGAATGCGTACGCAGTGCACTGCGTGACGTGAAAGTTCTCAGGGCGGTTGTTGGTGTACGGGTCGACGCCGATCCGGACTCGATAGGTCACGGCTCCGGTTGTGTTCCCGTCGAAGGCGAGCAGCGAATCAAAGTCGGTTGCGCCGCCGCCCACGAGGTGGTTGTGGACCTTGACCTGCTGCCAGGAGCCGCCAGCGAACTTCTCCAGGTAGATACCACCCGTTGCGGGATTACCTGAAGGGTTCTGAATCTTGCACTCGACGTGGATCACCGGAAGGTGCTGCTGTCCGAGGCGTGTGGGAGCAGGGAGGTCGAACTGTAGGACGACGTTGCCGGGGCTACCCGACGAGTCGCCGGACCACGAAGCCGTCGCTTGTGACTGTAACTGGTCGATCATGTTCTGGGCGCGGATGGTTCCGTTGAAAGCGGCGTTACCGCCACGGTCGAACCATACGACAGCGTTGTTCGCGTTCTTTACGCCGGAACCAATCCAGAACGGCCAAGGGTCGTTCGGGTTGTTTGTGATCTCCACACGGAACTCGTTGGGATCGATTACGTTCCCGTTGCCGTCCAGCGAGTACGTGCGGAAAATACCGCCGTTCACCGTGCCCATGTTGGCGGAGATGGCCGATAGGGAGTTCGCCCTGATCTTGTCCGCCGTGACGGAGCCGTCGATGATGAGCTGACCAGTAATGCCGATGGTGCTCACGCCGCCGATGGTGCCTGCGACGAATGGGTACTTGACCAGACCCCCGCCGATAGGCGACGCGAAGGCGAAGCGATCCGCCAGGACGGTGAAGGTGCTGCCGCCCGTGGAGGAAGCGCCGAGTCCGATACCTGCGACGACCGGCTGACCGTCGATGACGCCTGCGTTTATCTTCAGGGACCAGTTCGCCTGCCACTTAGGGCTGGAGCCTGGATCGGCCGTGCCGTCCACGAACGCCTCGAACCGGTTCTGGAGCATCGCAAACGACCCGGACGCCCATGCTTCGACCTGCTGGGTCGAGATGGTCTTTGCGTAGTCCTTGGTGGCGTAGGTGGTCGTGAGGGTCTGCGAGATCGCCTTGGTCACGTCGTCGTCGGCGGACTTGAAGTCCGATTCCAGCTTCGTGATGGCCTGGGCGCGCGCCTCCGTCTCGGTAGCGACAGCCTCCCGTACGTCCGTGATGTGCGACTCAGCGTCACCAAGGGCAGCATTGAGCTGAGTGATGTCAGTGGTGCGCGCCTCTGTTTCAGTGGCGAGCGCTTGTTGGACGTGAAGGAGCTGGGACGCAGCGCCGTCAAACTGAGCGAACAGCTCCTCAGTCTGCTGGGCCAGCGACTTGGTGTCGTCGGTCAGGGTGACGATGCTCGTCTCCGCCAGAGCGACTCGCTGCTGGACCTTGCGGCGTTCGTTAAAGCGCTGATCGCTTCGGATGATCTCCTCCAGCAACGTCTCGGCCGTGGAGTCGATGGGTTCGATTCGGTCTAGAAGCTGCTGCATGATCGGCGACTGCATTACCGCGTCGATGATCTGAGAGATCGGCAGGCTCGGAGTGCTGCCGTCAGGGTTCGGCCAGCCGGAGCCTCCGCCAGGGAGACCGCTGCCGCCGTAGGTGCCGAAGTCGAGCTGCTCCTGAACCATATAAAGGAGCTGTTTGGAATTGAGGTTGAGGTCGGCCGCAGGGAGCAGCGCGCCGTCCTTCACGTCGACAAGGTTCTTGTCGCGTGGTGTGAAGCGTCGAACGGTGATGAGGATGTCATCCGGAACTGCATCGGACAGCGAGACCTCTGTAGGGCCGTTCCACTTGAATGATTGCTCGACAGCATCCCCGACGTCCCCTGCGAACACACGAACATCGTCCGTGTGCAGGTAGGGGAAGGGGATGGTGTAAGAGGCCCCCGGCTTCGCCAAGTACATGACGAATGAGTAGCCTCGTACCAGTGGTGCCATGAACCTCCTTGGGTTACTCGTCGGCGGTTTCGGGGAACATCTTGTAGAACTGCGACAGTCCGTTGCGGACTCCGGTCATGTTGTTGAACCACACCAGCTTCATTACGTCCCGCACGTCCTTCTGAGTGACGGAGCCGGACGCAGCTTTGCCGGGAAGGCCCGCGAGGGCGTACAGGGACTTGACGGTGCTGAGGGTCGGGATGCCAGCGACGCCAGCGTCCAGGCCAGTGGACCGGCCGCTCTCGAAGAAGCCCTCGTCCTTACCGCCGAGCAGCTTGCGTGCGTGCAGGTCGCGAGCCACGGTATCCACCATGAAGGGGATGATTGAGGAGTACGACGCCTGCTGAAACGCCTGCTTGCCTAACTCTGCGGGGTCGAGGAGCTTCTGTCGCAGCTCGGGGTCGCCCACGGTGTTGATGTAGTTACGCGCGGCCATGCCTACGCCCGCGAAGAACGTCGAGCCGGACCACATCTTCGCCGTCTGCCAGTCACGCATGTGCAGACCGTTGAGCAGCGAGCGCTCGTAGGAGCTGGTCATAAACGTGCGGAACTGCCAGAAGATTTTGCCGATGGACGAGTGCATGATCTGCGCCGTGTCCGAGACGTCACCTTCGGTGACCGCACGGTGCGTCACTCGCCACATGTACGCCGAGTAGGCCGCACGCTCGTCGGGCGACCACTTGTCCCAATCCTTCGCGATCTGGTCGATCTTCGTCTTGCCCTGGAGCCGAGCGAACAACGCCTTCTGCGAAGCCTCGGTCATGCCGTCGTTGCGCAGGCGGAACACCTCAGCCTCGGACAGCTTCACCTTGTTCGCCAGCTCAATGGTCCGAGCGGCGACCGCACGCCCAGCAAGGCGCTGAAGGTACGTCTGGATCGGGGCCATGCCCGAGAGGATCGACGCGGCGCGCTTGCCGTACGCCTGTGCGTTCTCCAGGGCGTCGACCGCACGGCCAACGCCGGTCGAGCCGGTGCCGTAGTACACGCCGTCGTCGATCCGGAGGTAGGGCTGGTTTCGGATGTAGTCAGTGCCAGGCGCGATGATGTCTTCGAGCCACCGCGCTTCCTCAAGGTCCAGCTCGCCGGTCTTCATTCGGCGCAACATCGCGCGGGAGCCCGGGACGGCCTTCAGGGTGTTGCGGAAACCCGCAGCGCCCATTGTGGTCCCGAGGCCCTCGATCATCGAATAGCCAACCTGAAGCATCGTGGTGAGGTAGTTCTGGCTCCGGATGACGCGCGAGGCACGCGAGAGCGCAGCGTGGGGCTGGTCTTCCGTGGAGTGACCCAGGATGCTGTTGAGCGTGATGTCCAGCTTGCGGGAAATGTCCCCGCCACCGGAGCGCACAGATTCCTGATTCAGGAACGCTTTGTACTCAGCGAGGCGACGAGGGGTACCCACGCCGGTTTTGGACTTCAGCGCAGCCCAGCCGGACATCTCGCGGATGTAGTCGCCGGTCAGCTTGTCGACGTTGTTCTCCAGAAGGTCCGAGATGGATACCTTGTGGACGTTGCCGAACTCATCGGTGAGGTCGGTGGAGTAGGACTCGTCCATGTCGATCCGCCGCTTGGCGTGCGGGAGCAGGGCAGTCTCGTCCTGCTTCGCCCTGAGCTTCTCCACGAGCGCTCGGGCTTTCGAGCTGGTCTGCCCGGCATCGGTGAGGAGCTGCTCGATGGTGTCGACGTCGCGGGCGTTGTAGGCGCCGCCTGGGTTGGCGGTCTTCGCCTGAGTGGCCTTGTCGTAGCCACGACGTGCCCAGGCTTCTGCAACCTCATTGAGTGTGTCCTCGTCGAAGTTGACGCCCTTTGCCTCCCACGCCTTGCGCATGGCTGGCTTGACCAGCTTGCCTACGACGTCATCCCAGCGGAGCGCCTTCTCCTGTAGCAGCGAGATGAAACCCTTGGCGGAGTGAACGCGCGGGAGCCAGTTCTTATGGGGTGGGTTCGATTCTTCGAAGCCCTCGACGCCTGCTTCGTGCAGGTGCTTCCACATGGCAGTCGTGGATTCGTTGACGTGCTGTGCGATCTGGCTGGCTTCTGCGGATACCTTGCGGCCTGGGTCACGCATGGCACGCCCGGCTTCCTCCATGAACTCGGCCTTGCCGTAATCGAAGTGGAGGTCGTTGTCGGCCTTGTACTTGTCCCATAGGGGCTCGACGGCGCGGCGGAACTTCGTCTCCTCAGTGTCGCGGAGACGGAGGCTCATCTCGGATGCGGACTCCTCAACGGCTACCGAACGATCGGCATAACCGACGCCATCGCGTAGCAGCTTCTTGGACTCGTTTGAGACCACGCCGGACTTGTTCGCGCCGAGCTTCGCGGACAGAGAGGTGCGGGCCTGAGCCCACTTCGTCTGCTTCGTGCCTCCGACGAGCGCAGCATCATCGCGGATGTGCTGCTGCCAGTTCGCGTCGTCGATGATCGGACCGTCCATCGTATCGACAGCAGACCCATGCACGCGCGCGGCGCCCATGGAGTCGTTAGGATTCTTCACGCCTGCCGGGGCGCCCACAGCTTCCGGCTTGTGCGCGATCTCGTCAGCAGCTTTCATCATGGCGCCCAGCTCGCCCTGACGGAACCCGAAGGCACCGCCGAGGGTGAAGCTCATGACACCGGCCGCAGCGAGGTGGGTGGAGTCGATTGTCGGATCGTAAGCGGACTTTGCCGCCTCCATGCCGACACCCTGTACCGCATTGATTGCGCCTGCACGAACAGCGTTGGCGAGCCGAGTGGCCTTCAGGCCGTAGCCGAGTCCGCCAGAGAGAGCGCCCAGGGCGAACTCGCCAGGGTCACCAAGACCAGCAAGGGTGTTGCCGACAAAGCCGAACTGAGCGTGCGTCTGCTCGGCCTCTTGGTTCTCACGGGCGTACGTGTACAGCCTATCGGCGTCTTCCGCCGACATGGCCTTCTCCAGCAGCGGGAGCTGCTCGTCATTGATTCCCCGATTGATCCACTCCTGCCGCTTGGCAGCGAATGCCTTGCCATAGAAGGTCGGGTCGGGCTTAACGCCGATGCCGTCGATGGTCCGATCAATGAGCCCGATGCTGCCATTGACGGCCGTAGCGCCGATGAGGTCGCCGACAGTCGTCTTGTCCTTTGTTTGCTTCGCCGCATCCTTCGCTAGGATTTCGGCATGTTCCGTCTGAAGCGCGGTCGGCTGGCCGATGGTCGGAACAAACTGAGTGTCTTGAGCCGGGATGTTCGTCGTATCGGCCATGCGGTCCTCTTACTTGGTGGAGTTCAGGAAGTCGGTGAAGCTCTGCTTCTGACGCGCAGGGTCATTCACGAACTCGCGGGCAGCGTCGCGGCCCTTGGGGGTGTTGAGTGAATCGGCGACGGGATTGAGGCTTCCCATGTGGTTCCACGTGCCGAGGTCACCCGCTTGGTTGTAGGTGATCGAGCGAAGGTAGTCGTCCGCCGCTTTGGTGTCGCCGACCTTGCCGACGATTCCGTTCTTCCGCCAGAACTGAGCGGTCTCGGCGTCTCGATCTGCTTCCTGCTTCTTCCAGGCTTCGTGCTTGGACGTGATATCGGATGCAGTGACTTCGATGGGCCTGTCCTCCTTGTGACCGTTGACGTCCACCGTCTCTGTGATCGGACGGCGGGTGCCCGCGTGCAGATACCAGAGCTGCCACTTGTTCGGCGCGTTCGGCGTGGGCGCGAAGCCCACGGTGTCCTCGGGATCGATGACCTTCTTGTCGACCAGCTCGGCGTGCTTGGCCTCTTGCAGCGTCGTCATGGCCTCGCCGACTTTCGCAGCCTGCTCCTGCCCCGTAACGCTGCCGAACGAACGCTCGTAGCGATCACCGACGCGCACGTGATCGGCCTTGAACTTTTCGATGCCGAACTTGATGGCGCCATCGGGGTCGTTCCAGAACTGTCCCTGCGACAGGGCGTCTTCGGTGTACTTCGACACTTCGGACTGCATGTAGCCGACGTTCGCGATCTTCGTGGCGCCGTGCGGGGAGAGAGAGAACCACGCCGAGTCGTCAAAGTCGCCGGGCAGGGACTTGGGGAGCTGCTTCGCGACAGCGGCCTTCTGCTTGGAGAGGACCTCCGGGTCGATCTCCTTCACAGCATTGATGGCTTCCAGTGCCTGCTGGGTGTTGTCGTGGTAGACCTCAGTGCGCCGTTCGAACTCGTGGAACTTCGCGAGTGTCTTGGAATCCATATTGGCCTCCGCCCAGCCCGGCGCGGTGTTCTGCGTGGTCTTGAACAGCTTGTAGCCGTACTCGAAGCGAGCAGGGTTTGATGTGTCAGCGAAGCCCTGCATCACACGGCCGTAGGCCGGGAAGTCACCGTTGTTTGCTGCCGCCATCTTGATGAACTTCGGGACGTCGGAGAGATCGTTCTTCTCGATTCCCTTCTTGATGACCTGCTGGAACAGCTCCTCGCCAGCCTTTCGGACATCCTCGTAGCCGACAGCTTCCTGATGGAGACGGTCTCCGGACTGGAAGGCAGACATCGCTGCCTGCTTTTTCGCTTCCTTGTCGGCTTCCTTCGCCGCCTTCTCGCGCGCGGTGCGCGCTTTGTCGAGCATCGACGCAGCCCACTCGGGGGACTTGTCGTACTGCTTGGCGAGCGCCGTCACCTGGGCACGCCCGAGGAGGCCCTTGTCGGCCTGCGCGTTCACGCTGTCCAGCATGGCAACCTCGGAGTCGAACTGCGCCTTCTGGCGCTGCTTCTTCTGCGCGGTCTCGCCTGCCTGCGCGGCGTTCTGGAACTTCTCGCTGTATTCCGGGTGGTCGGCCAGGATGACGCCATCGGCGCCAGGGTGGCGGGCCAGCGCCAGAGTCTTAGCGATGTCGACCTTGCCGGACGACAGTGCTGCGGTGATCGCGTCTGCTGCGGCCTTGTCGATCTCGTCGTCGTGCAGGCCGTGTAGTGCGGCGGCCTTGCGCCATTCGGCTACCTGCTCGGGTGTCGAGATCGACCCGTTCTGGAGGTTGCCGTTGAGGAGGGAGCCGAAGCCTTCCTCCTGACGCTTGAAGCTTTCGTTGATCGACTGCTTGAGGTAGTTGGTCTTGAGGTTCTTGAAGGACTCCTGGGCGCCGACCATGAAGGTCTTGCGGGATTCCTCGGGGAGGTTCTTGTCCTCCAGCCAGCCGTTGACCTTTGTCTGCAACCACTTGTCGATGTCTTCGCCGGGTTCCAGACGGGCCATCTCCGGCGCGATGTCGTTCTCGAACGAGTTGACGGCATTGGCGCCGTCCACCTGCTCGTAGCTCTTGCGAGCGACGGTGTTGGCGTTGTCGAGCCACGCGTGGTCGACGGTGCCGGTCACGGCTGCTTCGTCAGCCTTGGCCTTGCCGTCCTTCTCGTCCTGAATCTTCTGCTCGTGCGCAGCCTTCTCGTCCGCCTCTTTGCGTGCTGAGGCATCTGCGCGGAGCTGCTGGTTCACATCGCCCTGAAGGCCCTGGAGGGCCGAGGCGACGCCCCACATTGCCCCGCGTGATCGCGGCTGGCTGGCTTGGACGGTGAGGCCGACGCCGCTCCCGCGTGACGGGTCGACGACTGGACGAGCAGTGATCTGCTCGGGGGTCGAACGGGGCATAGTGGGTTCCTGTGGGTTTGGTTACTTGGAGGCCATGCGGGCGCCGGAGTAGGCGCTGGACGCGGACGAGATGAGGCTCTGAGTGAGCTGACCGTTGATCTCGTCGCCACGGGCACGAGCCTGCTGCGTCGATTCGGCGATGCCGTTCTCTCGGTTCTTCTCAATGCGCGACACGTCGCGGCCGGACTGCATCTGGATGTCGCTGATAACTGCGTCGGCGGAGTTGCCGGTGACGCCTGACTCAGCAGAGGCGGCTCGGGCCGCTGCGCGCTGTTCCCGCGCGGCTCGCATACGATCTTCGGTTTGGGCGGAGGCAGCTTCGTTCGTCTGCTTCTGCTCCTGCTTCATCTGGTCTTCGACGGCGTGACGCTGCTGATTCGCGCTATAGACCGCAGCCGCCGCTGATGCGACAGCCAGGATGATGGGGATGGCGACTACGCACATTTAGGGAATCGACCGAACTCTATGAATTGGTGGTTGTTGAACTCGTGGACCTTCATCGCCTCGAAGCCGAGGGCCGAAAGCCAGCGCTGTGCACGGACGTGTCGTGAATCCACGAAGTTGAATAGGCACCCGTAGCCGGGCTCGATGTCAGCGATCCACTTGCGGGAGACGCGCATGAACTCGCGCTCGACTCCGGCGAACCGGCCGGTCGAGAGCATCCATGGGACGCCGAGGGCGTTGTCCTTGGGATACGGGGCGACGCCGAACACGCACTGCGGCTTGCCGTGCCACGACGCGACGAAGCACTCGTCGCAGTCCTTGATGGAATCCTTGATGGCATCCAGCGGATCGCTCCAACCGGATGCCTCAAGTTCCGCCACGTCCTCCGCGCACAAGTGGGCGGCGATGTAGTCGATAGCCGCCGTCGTCGGCGTGGAGAAGTGGATCATCATTACTGTCGGACCTTTGTCGTGTAGTTGGCCTCCCACTGGACCGATTGGAACCAGCAGGGGTACGGGGAGTCGCTGTCGAACGAGACGTTCACCTGATCGGCCTTCGAGGCCACAAGGAACGTGTGCGAGCCCGAGACGATGCTCGGCGTGTCCAGCACGAATGCCGCGTCACCCGCCGTGCGGGAGGTGAAAGTGTTCGTGAGCTGGGGCACGAGCGTGTCGATGGCCCCGCCGCGTCCCTTCGGATACACAAGGCACCGGAAGTACGCGCCGTCCGTGAAGCGCACGGTCATCCTGCGGAGCTGGAGACGGCCGACGAGCTTGGCGGTGTTGTTGTTGTCGCGGACGTACTGCTGGGACAGAGTGATGCGGCGGGTGTAGCGGTAGCCGATCACGTACCGGCCCTGCGCCTTGTTGCCGGGCAGGCGTAGCGTCTGACCGCCGTCGGCCAGCGTTGCTCCAGTCAGCTCGACATGTGCGCCGGGGGACGCGAAGTCGGTGGTCTTCAGGACAACCAGGCCGTCGAGGGTCGGGAGGGTGAAGGGGACCTTCAGCTCCGTGTAGTTCCCGAAGGCGACGTAACGAGGCGTCACGGTCTCGCGACGGTCGAGGTAGATGTCGAACTGGTCACTTACGGCCGGGAAGACCGGTGCGCTGCTCAGGTCCATCACGACCATCTCCACGCCACCGGCCGGGGCCTTCGCGATGATGTAGAGGTCAGTGCCGATTGCGTTCATGTGCAGCACGGCCCCGAGGGTCGTGAACTTCCACGGGTGCCACGCGGACTGCTGCTTCTCGTCTCCGACCCAGCGGAACTGATGCACGTACACCTGGGGACCGGCAGGGCTCTCGTGGGCCAGGAGAACAAGGTCGGCGTCCACGGCAGCGGTCATGCACCGCGTCTTGCCCGGCACATAGGCCGGAACGTGCGCCGTGACGTCCGCAGCGCTCGGGGTGGCCTGCTCGTCCGATACGAAGTATTCGCGGACCGTTGCATAGCGCTTGGCCCCGGTGTCGTCCGCGAAGAACAGGCTGGAGCCCGCGAGTACCGGCTTAATGATCGGGTGGACCTGATAGGTCGTCACGGGATCGATCTGCACGGTCTTGGGGGTCAGCGTCGGGGCGCCCGTGAGCTGGAACAGCGAGTGCGATCCGGTGGCGAAAACCATGAGGGCCTTCTGGTACGGAATGGCGTGCAGCATCTCCGCCACGCCCGAGGTGGGCGCGTTGACGTCGATGGTGTCCGAGTCGAGCAGGGATGTGACGCTCGTGCGCCAGAAGTTGTAATACTGGCCCACCTCGGACATCACCACGTTGCCGTTCGAGCCGACGATGCCCAGGCGGTCCTTATGGAAGAACAGGTCGCCGATTCGGTGATCGACGAAGGACGGCGGGGGGCTGCTGTCAGTGTCGCCTGCGTACATCGCCTCCCACGGCAGTGGGCCGTAGGAGAAGTAGAAGCCGTCCGGATTGATGGAGTCAGGGATTCGCTTGAGGCCGTGCGGCATCGTTGTGGCGTCGAGAAAACCTCGGATGCCGGGCTTCGCCACCTCTCGCCACACCTTCATGCTCTCGTACTGGACGAAGTAGTTGTCGAAGGCGTTGGAATTGTCACCGCGAATCTCGTAGATCGGCGTGCCGACCAGTGCGGTCTTCGGGAGGTCCTGAAAGGTCTGCGCGGAACCCGCAACACCGCCGGGCGTAACCTGACCCGACAGGCGGACGATCACGTCGCGGTTAGCGATGAGTGTGTAGTCGTCGACCGTCACGGCCCGCAGTGATTTCCAGGTTTCGGCAAGGGTGTTGAGGTATCCCATAGACGCCGGATCGACGTTCACCTGATATTCGTAGCCGGTCTCGTGGTTGAAAACACGGACTCGGCCAGGGTAGATGCAGACGATGTAGCGCTCTTTCGAGTCCCGGACGATGCTGTGGAGGAACGCGGTGTCGGGGATGTCGGAGCCGAGGACCTGAACGAAGCGGGCAGGGGCACGGGGGCCTGCACCACGCGACGGGCTGAAGTTGCAGTTCAGCGATTCTTCGAGCTGGGAGGGGGAGCGGACCGATGCGTCCTGCTGGGAGACCCCGCCAATCATCGACGGGATGGTGCCGGCGACTAGCGTCATCGAGTGAAGATTTCCGACACGTCGGTGCTGTCGTTGAACATATTGCCTTTCTCCTCGTACAGGCGCTCCTCGAAGGCCAGAGCGTCAAAGGCAAGCTCCTCGTCGTCCTTGGTGAACTTGTAGGAGACATCGCTGCCCATGACGTCCGCCTGGAACTTGGTGGCGGCCTTGACGGTGATGTATCGACGCGCCGCTTCCGGCAGCGTCTCGAATGCGAACATCCAGACCACCTCGACCACGGGGCCGTTATCGGTGTCGAAGATGTCGGTGCCATCCGTCGCATTGCGCAGTGCGCCGCCGCGAGGGACGATACGGCGCTCCTCGGACCGTGAAGGCCGAACGGAGAGCACGTTGGAAGGGAGGACCACGCGGCCATCAGCGGCCGGGGTGAAGTAGTAGTCGGTGTCCCGATTGAAGTACCAGCCTCGCGTCTGTACCTCGCGCGTCTTGGACTGAAGCGTCGAGTAGGCGATGGCGGCGTCGGTGAACCCGATGGTGTCGAGAGAGTTGATGGGCGTCTCGCCGATAGCCTTTAGCATCTCGTTGACGGCCTCCAGCTCAGTAGTGGGCGTGAGTTCCATGAATCTCCAGAAGGAAAAAAAGCCCGCCACACCGGTTAGGGCATGACGGGCTCGGGAGGTGCTACTTACGGAGTAGCGGCCGTTGCCAGCTCGATGGCGCCGCCGACTCGGAGCGAGTCGTGGCCCAGGGCGAACTTCGACAGCATCAGGGTGCCCTGACGACGTGCGTCATAGGCGTCTTCCAGTGCGAGGTCGAGCAGCTTCAGGGTCGCTACGGCCGACTTGTGGAACACAGCCGCCACGGTCTTGCTGGTGTCAATGCGGTACTTCGACTGGAGCTTGGTGTTGGCCGTGTCGTCGACGCTCGGGAACGCGTTGGTCTTCAGGAGCTTGATGCGAGCGACCGACTCGATGACGGCCTGCGAGAGCGAAGCTCCTGCGGACGGGTTGTAGTCGCGGTCGATCAGGTCCTTGTTCTGCGTGAGCAGGTACCACTGCGCGGGCTTGAGGGCGCAGACGACGTCCTCGTCGGGGATTTCCTTCTCATCGAACATCTGGCGCGACTGGCGGATGGCGTTTGCTAGGACCGTCGAGTCGGAGCCCATGGTCGCGGCGACGATAACGCCACCACCCGGCTGGCTCGTGACCGGACCGGTCACCGTGCGAGCGGCCTTGATCGCCATGCGCAGCTCGTTGAGCTGACGGCGTTTCGCCAGTTCGAGACCCTGCTGGCGGGTGTACTCGCTGCGGACGTCGTAGTGGTTCATGGCTTCGTCGATGTTCGCGATGAAGACATGCGAAATGAGCATCGGGTCGAGGCCCACGATCACCTCGTTGTGCTCGACGTTCATACCCGTCAGCTCGGTGCCCGGCACGTGGTATTCGCTGCCGATGGTGCCGACAGTCGGGAACGACGCGGACTTGCCGTGCGAGATATTGCGTTCGGTCACGTGACCGGCGAGCTTGTATTCCTCGACGAACGAGGTCAGGACTTCGCCTGCGTACTGCTCCATGAACAGCGCCTTGTCATCACCGGTGTTCTTCACCTGACCAAGACGGTTCGGTACTGCGTTTGCCATTTAGTTCTTACTGACTTCCTGTGGAAAGATAGGGGAACCCCGGCGGCGTTGCGCGCGCCAGGGCGGTGGATCAGAACTGCGACTGACGCAGACGATTCAGGACCTGCTCTCGGAAGGCAGGGTCGGTCTTGTAGCGCTTGTCGCGCATGTCATTCGTCATCTCGACGCGAGACTTGTAGGGCTGGACGCCCGCAGCGTCGGAGCCTCCCTTGAGGAGGTTCGCGGGCGGTGCGCCGCGCTTGGCGGAGTAACGGGCCTTGAGGGCCTCCACGGCGAGCTGGGCACGAGCGACGTCACCGGAGGTAACGGCGTCGTTGAACGCCTTCTTCTCGGTGTCGCTGTAGCCTTCCTTCGCCCAGGCGACCAGCGAGCCGTAGTCCTCGACGGAACCGGCGGTGCCGAACACGGCCGTTTCGTACGCAGCGACTTCGGCCTGCTTGCCACGGATGTACGTGTCGACCGCCTCACGGGGAATGCCGCCCTTGGCGAGCTTCTCGTAGGTCTCGTCGGTGAGCTTGCCGTGCTCGGCGTATTCGGAGTTGAGGCCGTCCCAGTCGAGACCGGCGCTTGCAACGGTTTCCTTCGCATCTTTGTCGGAGGGAATCTCCAGACCTTCCTGCTTGGCTTCCGTGTTGGGCGTCTCTGTCGCCGGGGTTTCCGTTTCGACAGCGGCAGGCGCCGTGCCGGACTTCTCGACGAGCGCGGTGTGCGCTGCGATCAGTTCCTCGACGGAGCTGTAACCGCCGTAGGGCTTCGGAGCCTCGACCTGGGCTTCAGGCGTCGGCGCGTCGATAGCCATGGTGATCTCGGACTTCTCGCTCACTCAGACTTCGCCGCGAAGTTGTAGATCGTCAGGCCGTTCGTTTCGATCTTGTGGGCATCCCAGGGGTGCGCCTTGGCCTTGGGGGCCTGCGGGGGCGCTGCGGGTGCCGGAGCCGCCTCGACGGGCGCTGCGGTAACTTCGGTGGTGTCGGTCACGACCGGTGTCTGGTCGGTCGGGGCAGCGGGGGCCGCCGGGGTCTGTGCAGTAGCCTTAGCCACTCAGGTCTCCTTGGGGTTGAGCACCAGCCATTGCGGCGGATGCGAGGTTGGGTGCAGCACGGATGGCCGCCTGATGAGTCGTCTGGTCCATCTGCTCCTGCTGGAGCTGCTCGTCGGACTTGATGAGGCCCTTCATTGACAGGTCGCTTGCGGCGCCCATGCGAGCCAGCAGTTCTCCTGCGTCGACACGCTGTGCGAAGACCTCGGGACCGAGGACCTTCTGCGACGCGCTCGCCCAGTCGGTGAGCTTCTGCATGTCCTGACCGCGCCCAAGGGCGGCAACGCCGACGACGATGCGAGGCTTGATAACGTCCTTCGGGAGATCAGGGAGCCGATGGGCGCGCTGAAGGCGGTCCATGATTCGGCGGACCAGCGGGAGCAGAAGGTCCTGCGCCAGGATGGAGTAGATGCCGCCCAGGACTTCCTCCAGCTCTTGCGCCAGATAGCGGATTTCCTCAGCGGTCACGCGCTCGCCATTGCGCTGGATCGACGTCCGAACGCCGAAGGCCATCTCCAGACGCGTGGTCAGCGTGCTGATCGTGTCGGTGACGAAGCGGAAGTCGGCGTACTTGTCCTGCGACACTGCCTGTAGGTCGGTCGCGTTGAAGCGGAGAACGTCGCCGGACTCAGCGGACGTGATGTCCTTTGGTCGAGCTTCGGAGTTCGGCTTCAGCGCCCACAGAACCTTTGCGGCAGCAGCGGCACCCTTGAGCACAGCCTTGCTGAGTTTCTCAAGTGCGTCGAAGTCGCCAAGGTAGTCGAAGACGAGACCGGCGCCATAGTCCTCAGCGTCCTCCTCAGGAATCCGGAGGGGAATCCAGGGGCACGCGTCGATGGGATAGGAACCGTCAGAACCGGGAACGACGCCGCCGTTGATCTCCTGATACACCAGCCAGAGGTCGCCCTCTCGATACACTCGGGTGTATAGGTCCACGTCGGTCGTGGCTTTCTCGTCGCCGCCGCCAGGGTTCTTGTTGTCGAGGCCGACAACCTTCTTCATCTCGTCCGACAAGGTAGCCGGGGCCACGCTGTCGAGCGTAATCATTTCCAGCACGTTGCCCATGCCATCGCGGTCGACGACATAACGAGTGAGCGGGTACGCCTTCGCATTGCCTTCGTCGGGGATGTAGAGCAGGACATTGCCGGTAGCCACGAGGTGCTTCAGGCCGAAGCCGAGGCGACCACGCATACCGGAGGTCTCGATGTCATTGATAACCGTGCGTTCGATCTCAGCCAGCCCAACTTCGAGTTCGCCCTGCTGGATGCCCGCCTGTTCGGCTAGCTGCTGGGCGTCCATGCCATCCGGGGATAGCTTGAAGAAGTTGGCGTTGGCCGGGAACAGAGCGAGGAGCAGGCGGCTCGACAGCGAATTGACGCAGCGGGCGCCTGTGCCCTGGAAGGGGGTGGTGCGGGAAGAACTCGATTTACCCTTCGAGACTTCCTTGTAGAGCGTCGGGAGCGTGAGGTTTGCGCACTGACGCGCGCGGCTCTCTGCGGTGTTTCGATCCGCCTTGAGCTTGTTGTACCTCGTCTCCGCTCCAACGGTGGGAGCCTGAGTCGTCAATTAGGGATTACGAGTGCGCTGCCGTAGCCCGTCGTCGGGACGGACGTACTGTCATTGAGGTCGATGCGGAGCTTCCTGCGGCCGGTGGAGTTGACCTCCGGGGTCGCGGAGCCCTCACGGGCGGTCATCAGGACCGCTGGGGTTTCCTGCGTGTTGTCAGGAACCTTGGGTTTCTTACTGCACATGGCGGTCCTTCTGCTCCCGTTCGCGCTTGCGAAGCAGGGCCAGGACCAGCCGGCGCTCCCCCGTCCGGATCAGGAACTCGTCGCGGTCCTCTGCCGAGTCGAAAATGACCTCGGGGTAGGTGGCGGCCAGCTCGTCGATCAGGTCGTAGGAGTGGAGAGGGATCGAATCGCTCAGGGTGGGCCTTTTGGGTTCGGGAGGAACCCTTAGGGTTCCCTAGGGAGTCATAAGGGGGAAACTTCGTTTCCCTCCTATGCTCCGACTTTTATTACGCGCCGGAAAATCGCTGCTAGGATGCGCGAAACCATTCAGGATGTGCCCTATGAATCCAATCTCTAAACGTCTAGCCGACCTCTCTGACGAGATTGACGAAATTCTCCGCAACACCATTTGGCAGCATGGTGAACTGATGGGGAACCGTGAGTTCGTGAACGGGGAGAACTATCTGGCATGGAAAGTCAAGACGCTAAACGCCATTCAAAAGGCCGCTGGGATTGGGTCTACCCACGAAAAGCACTTTATTGAAGCGGCCAAGGTTAACTACGGAACCAACAAGGACGCCGCTGAGAACCAACGGGCGGTGCTATTGGCCACCCGCGACGACTTCGATAGCGGCTTCATGGCGACGGCCCGGACGCTTGCGCGTGCCGAAGTCTTCGACACTGAGTTGGACATGGCCCGCGAGCTTCTACAATCGGGCTACCGTCTTCCTGCCGCTGTCATTGCACGCACCGTCCTTGAAGTTGCACTACGTGAGCTGTGCGCTGCCCATGAAATCAGTCCCGGTAAGCTCGACAAGATGAATGCTGATCTTGCAAAGGATCAGGCGTATTCCGTCCTCGTTCAGAAGAAAGTCACCGTACTTGCCGATATTGGGAACAGAGCTGCTCACGGAAAATCAGAGTTTAACGAGGACGACGTGGCTGACATGATTGCGGGCGTCGAAAGGTTTGTGACCGATTTTGCCAGTTAAGTGATGAGGGAAACCGCGAGAGCCTGGAGATCGGCGAACGTTCCAGCATTGACATGGTGCACATCACCTCGGCGCGGTTCGATGCCCCCTTCGGAAACGTGGGTACTGACGATCGCAGCTCCGGGACGGGAGAGATGCACGATTCTCCCGCCAAGCTCGCGGATCATCGCGGCCTCGTTCTCGAAGCGGACGTCGGCGAAGACCGCAATATGAGGTCGGAGGGGGGCGTCCCAAGTGAGGTGGTCCTCCAGCCGCCGACGGGCAGCGGCGATCCAGATGTCCGGGTGGATCAGTTCGCGGCCCCACTCGGTGCCGAGGGTCTGCATCATCTGACGCGGAGACTTACCCCCAAATTCCGCTAGAGGCGCCTCTTTCGCCGGTCCGTCGACAAGCTCGGGGTAAGGAATGCCTGTAATGTTTGAGACGAAGACACGGAGCGGATCAGCGAAGGACATCTTGACGCCGTAGCGGCTCGCGTCGATGAGGGCATCCGCGAGAGTGTCCTTTCCAGACCGGGCTCGACCCGTAATGCCAATGATTTTCAGGGATGCCATAGGTTCACCTTGTAGTTCTTGAAGTCGTAGTCGCCGTGGCGGAGGATTCGTGCCAGCCTGGCCTGTAGGATCGCGTCCTCCTGTGTCAAACCCTTGGACTCGTAGACGTCCACGACGGCGGCCCACAGGGCGGCCAGGTGGTCGGCAGGGTCGGCGTCGAGGAACTTCTCGTGGACGGGCAGGAGCGCCGCGTCGGCCTTCTTTGGACCGATGCTTGGACAGCCGGGGTAGTTGTCCGTCGTGTCGCCCGTCAGGGTCTGGAGCATCCAATACAGGTCCGCGTCGTGCTGCGAGATCGTCATGGTTCCCAGCTCGGGCTTGTTCGGGTTGTAGAGCCGCCCGACCAGCGTCCGCATATCCTTGTCGATGGACACCATGATCTTCTTGCCGGGAGCCCGTTTGGCGTTGGGATTGGTCGCAAGCAGGCCGATGATGTCGTCGCCTTCGAGGTACTCGCGCTCGATCACCTTGTCGGCCCACAGCTCCTTGATCCACCCGTCGACGTGATACCAAAGCTCGGGGCGGACCTTGCCGGCACGGTTGGCTTTGTAGAGGGGGTAGAGGTCCTTGCGGAAGTTCGTCGAGACCGACAGCGGGAGAAGGAAGTCGTCGGCCTTGAACTTGTCCATCAGCTCCTCGACGTAATCTTCGAGTGCTGCCTTGGCCTTCGAGGGATTGATGATCTCGATGGGGCCTTCGTCGTCATCGTCGAAGCTGATCTTCTTGGTGTTCTGGAAGGCCAGCATGTAGCGCAGGACGTCTGCGTCGATGATGAGGGTCAGCACCTTAGGCCGCGATGACGTCCACGGACGCGGAGAGGCGCAGACGAGCGCCGTAGTAATGCGGATCGCGTGTGAGGGTCTCGCTGATCTGGATCGCTCCGCTTCGCAGCAGCTCGTCCGCAAGCTCGCTAGCGACACGGCGCCGCAGCGATTCACGCACGTGGTCCACGTAATTCAGGTCAAGATCCGAGCCGATCCCGAATTCGACAGGGGTTTCGATGTGGCGGCGCAGCTTGGAGATCGGCCTGACCTTCGGAGTCGGGACGCACTGGAGCATCTCGATTGTACGCGTCAGTTCAGCCACCTTGCTGAGAAGAACGGCCTCCGTGGTCTTCGTGTTCATTTCAGTTTCCTGAGATTCTTGAGTTTGGTGAGAGGCTTCAGGCCGTAAGAGACGCCGACCGTGCACATGACCATCCAGCGCCACCACTCGGGCAGCGAGGCGTCCAGCGAGGTGAAGCCGTCGACGACGAAATGGGCGCAGCCAGGAACGAAGCAGAGGACGAGCGGCAGCATGACGATCACGAACATCGCCTCGTCCTTCCAGCCGGAGTTCTTCACGGCCTCGACTTCCCACTCGCCGTCCTTCTGTGCTTTCGCGATCTTTGCTTGCAGCGTGGCGAGCTTGAGGTTGTGCTCGGCTGCGGTTTCACGGGCCTTGATGGCCCGCGACTGGTCGACGGAGGATTTGATGCCAGTGAAGGCCCATTGGGCAGCAGAGGCGGCGAGTGAGAGCCAGCTCATGCCGGGAACCTCGGCTTGTGATAGCGAGCTTTGCTCCCGCAGCCGAAGAACAGCGCTTGGCGTTCGTCCTCGCACCGCAGCCACTTCTTGAAGATGTTCGAGGTGTCCACTTCCTTCGTTCCTCCCTGGACGGGATCGGCCACCATCTTCGACGTGTGGTTTCGTGTGCAGAGGTCGCGGTAGTACAGGTCACGGGCGTGGAACTTGCAGGATGTGCAGGTCTTCATTCGTCGTTCTCGTCAGCTTCGATTACGTACGGGATGCCGAGCGCGTCGCACAGTTCACGCGCGAGGTCGGTGTAACCGCAGTCGACGCCAAGGCACACAGCATCGTCGGCGTTACCGCCGCACCAGCTGTAGGCTTCGAACTCGTCGTTGTCGGTCGCCACACGCTCCGAGGCGAGGGACTGGAGCCGGTCGATGAGCTTCGGGGTGAGGGCAATGGCGCTCATGCCGACCACCCGTCGCAATCGATCTCGATGGCGTTGAAGCCGCCGCGAACGATGATGTGCTTCCTGTCGGCCGTTACCAGTCGATGGGAGGTCTCACGGACGCATAGGAGAGTGGCATTATCGACGCGGTACTCGGAGCCATCCGGGTAGCGATAGGTGCGCGAGCGTTCCTTGATCGGCTTGAACTTCAGAAGGGCGCCGTCAGCGGCGCGGTAGTGGTGCAGCGCATTCGACGTGCCGATGGAGAAGGTGTCGGCCGTGACGAACGGCGAGCCGCCGAGTTGGATGCTATGCATTGGAACTCCTAGTGGTTCTCTTGGTAATAGGCAGCGACACGCAGCAACTCCTCGGGAGAGGCGTTACTCTTGATTGCGTTAGCGCGAGAGGAGATGACCTTGACGTTGCCCTGGACGTAGCCGAGGGCTGGGTCAATGCGGTCGAGTGACGGACTGTTGGGACCTTGAGCGGCCCCTCCCGAGTTGCGGTAGAGCGGTAAGCCCAGCACCGGACAATGAAGCGGGATCACGATGTCCTCCACTTGGAGGTCGAACGGGATGCCGCGCTTCTTTGCCCGGTGCTTCGTCAGCGCAAGGAGTCGGCTTGCCGGAGTGGCGGGTTTCCTCAGTGCGTTTCCTTCCAGTTACGGCCAACCTTGAACTCGCCGTCGAGCGGGCAGCGGAATCCGAAGTGCGCGCCTGCGTCGCGGATTGCCTGTACGGCTTCCTGACCCACACGCTCCGCAATATCCTCGTCCGCCTCGATCTGGAACTCGTCGTGTACGTTGGCGACGAACTCGTAGTTCATGCCGGGGACGTAGCCGAGACCCTGGAGGCGGTCGTCGAGGATCACGAGGGCCTTCTTCATCACGATGGCGCCAGCGGACTGGAGGAGCGTATTGAGGGCCGCATGGTCGGAACGGACGTGGACCTTGCGGCCGTCGAGGCCGAGTAGGTAACCGTTCTTGTTCGCCTTTGCCTTCACGGCGGCCAGCAGGTTCCCAAGGGCGGGTAGGCCCTCAAGGAATCGCTTCTTCAGGAGCGCACCTGCCTTACGGCCGCCTCCCGTGATCGACCCGATCTTCTCGTCGCCCGCTCCGTACAGGAAGGCGTAGATGAAGGTCTTGGCATTGTCACGAGTGGGCAATCCAGCAGCCGCCTGATTGACGGAGTGGATGTCGCCTTCGAGGATGACCTTGGCGTACTCGCCGTTGTCCCAGCGGGCCATGTAGTGCGCGAGGTTGCGCAGTTCCAGACCGGAGGCGTCAGCGCCTACCAGCAGCTTCTTACGTGGGACATGGAACAGCGCGCGGCACTCGGCGCCGTAGGGAGACCCGCACTTCGGCACCTGGGCCATGTTCGGCCTGGAGTGCGTCATGCGGCCCGTGACGGCGCCGTTCTGCGTTACGCGGCCGTGGATGCGGCCGTCCTTCTTGACGGCCTTAAACCACGCCTCCTTGCCCTCACTGAGCTGCCCGAGTCGCTTGTCCACCAGCAGGTACTCCATCAGCAGCTTGCACTCGGGGAACTTCAGTCCCTCCAGCACCGTTTCGTCGACCTTGGGCGCACCGTTGTCGGTGAACTGCGTCGGCTTCCATCCGTAAAGGGCAGTCAAGCGGTTGGCGATGTGGGCACGAGAGGCCGGATTGAACACGACCGTCTTGTACTTCTGGATCGGCACGCCCTTCACGTACCCCTTCGACGCGTTGTCGCGCTTCGGGATGAATGGCTTGCCGTCCTTCGCCTGCCACGGCTTGAACACCACGCGCAGCTCGTCGGCCAGCTCCGTGCGACGGATCGTCAGGACACCTTCGAGTTCACGAGCGCCCGTCTGGTCGAACAGGATGCCGTAGCGCTCCTGCCGCGAGATGATCGGCGCGATGTCGTGCTCCAGTCGGATCGACTCCTCGCTGAAGCCCTTGCTCATCAGCTTCAGGTAAAGCGCTACGGTGACGACGACGTCCTGCACGCAGTAGTCGTCCATCTCCTGATTCCACTCGGCCCAGGGGTCGAGGCCGCGCGCCTTCATGTCCTTCGAATAGTCGCCCTTCCATTCGCCCAAGCGGACGCCCCACGCTTCGAGAGCGTGGGAGCCGATGAGCTGCTTACCGAAGTGCGGGTTCTTCTTGGCGAACTTGAAGTCGCGGTCGGTCAGGTCGGTGAAGATCAGGCGGGACATGATGAGCGTGTCCCACACCCGGCCCTTGGGCTTGAACCACGGGTACACCTTCTGAATCGCCGGGATGTCGAACCCGATGATGTTGTGCCCGCAGATGTCCTCCGCTTCCATGAGGATGCGAAGAACGTCCTCGACTGTGAGGGCGGCTCCGTGGTTGTTCCCCCGCAGGGTCTCGCCGGTCTGGACGTTCCGGACGGCGATGCAGTGGACGCGGGTCAGTTCTTCAAGGAGGCCATCGGTCTCACAATCGAATGCCAGCATCGGTCAGTAGCCTCCGGCGGAGGTGTCGACCGGCATACCGCGACAGACGATCAGGCCTTCCTCGAACTGCTCGCCACGACGGTAGCCGTACTGGTCCACGTAGCGGTCCATGCGACGGATCACGCGGTCGATGTGCTGGTGGTTGAGGAACGTCAGCACCCGGTCGGCGGCATCGGTGGCTGCGCCGTCAACAGAGAAGACCTCCACGGTCTCGGGGTCGACCATCTCGGCCGCGAAGCCGCAGCAGCGGAAGTCGAACGAGGAGGCCAGGTCTTCGATGCGGCGGTAGAACCGGAAGCCAATCAGGTTGAACGGCGTCTCGTCACCCCGCTGGAACGAGGGGTAGGACTGCTCGCCCGGCTTGGTCGTTTCCACGAACTCGGGCGTCCAACGGAAGAAGTTGACGGCCATTTGCCAGTCGTTGTAACTGGCAAAGAACAGGTCGTGGTCCTTCACTTTTGTGCCGTCGAGGAACGAGCGGAAGGTGCCGCCAGCCAAGAACGCGAGAGCGCTCAGGCCAGCAGGCATCTTCCCGTAGACCGACAGCGCGTAGTCGCTAAGTGGGCCTACGGAAACCTTCACGAGATAAGGTCCTTCAGCTTGGTCGAGACAGCGACCGCGCGGCGGTGATCTTCGTTGTGCTTGTCCCACTCGTTGCTCAGGTCAACGATGGCGCCCTTGATGATGTCCTTCGAAGACACGGCGTGTTCGGCGGCGGCATCGAGCTGGTCGATGGCCTTCTGCACACCGGCCAGGGCGCGGTCCACGGACTTCGGGGCAATGAGGTTCAGGAAAGAGGTGAGCAGCTTCATGCGGGTAGTTCCTCGACGGTGATGGTTACGAGCACGCGCTTGGCCCCGTCGCGGAATTGCGAGGAGGCAGCGGATGCGGACTTGGGGAGGTAGGGGAAGCAGGCCGATGCGGCGGCTTCCAGCGGAGCGTCTTTCGGGATGTAGACGACGTGCGTTGTCGGTGTCAGAACGGCGTGTCGCCGTAGCCCGGCTCGTCGCCGAACGGATCGTCCGACGCGTCAGGCTTCTCGAACAGGCGACCTGTCTCCAGCTCGTAGCCGAGCGGGATGGTCTTGCCCGTCGACTGCCCGGTGAAGCGATCCTTCAGCACGCGGAACGTGGTGGTCTGACGGACGTTCTCGTCCTCGGCCTGCTGGTCTCGCTCCAGGCCGAACATGAAGTGGGACCAGAAGCCGATAGCTCGTGAGCCCTTGAAGTGTCGGATCATCACTCGCCCGCCTTCCTCGTGAGGCTTGCCCTCAGGGGTGGCGAGATGCGAGATGCCGTAGAAGCAGACGTTGTGCTTCTGCGCAAACGAGGCAATCTCCTCCATGATCTTCTCCAGCGCCTTGCGCTCGTCCTCCTCAGCAGCCGCGAGAGCCGTCAGGTGGTCGAGGAAGAAGTGCTTCACGCCCTCAGCGGTTGCGAGGTACTTCATCTTCGCAAGGATGGTTTCCCATTCGGTGCTGCCGAAGCTGTCGTACATGAAGATGTTGCCGCTCGCTTCGATCTGCTCGAACGTGTCCCTCAGCTCCTGCTCCTGCCACGAGTCGTCAGGGACGTGGAAGCGCTTACCGGCGAGCTTGCCAGCCACGCGCTTACCGGTCTCGACAGGCGGCTGCTCCAGATAGAACAGACCGCACTTCTCGTTCAGCGTGATCGCCGTGTTGACGATCTCCTGAGTGAACCAGTCGGTCTTGCCGACGCCGGTTCCGGCGCCGAAGAAGTAGACCTCGCCATAGCGACGACCGTACGTCAGGTCGTTGAGCGTCGGCAGGAACCACGGAAGGCCTCGCACCGCTTTGGTCAGCGCTCTCTCGCGGATGTCGCCGAAGGTGACGATGCCGTCCGGCCGGAACACCTTCGCGTTCCAGATGGCCGTGATGATCTCTCGGGCCTTGTTGGCCTGGATGAGTTCGTTCGGGTCTTTGGCGGGGAGGTGAGCGATCTTGCACTTGCCAGGCGTGAACAGCTCAGAGCACTCGCGGGCGGCATCTTGGCCGGGCTCGTCCATGTCGAACATGAGGACGACCTCCTCGAACTGCTCCAGCCACTCCAGCTCGCGCGCCAGAGACTTCTTGGCGCCCTGGGCTCCGTTCGGCACGGAGACGACAGGCCACTTGTTCTCTTGCGCCTGCGATACCGACATTGCGTCGATCTCGCCTTCGGTGATGACGATTCGTCGACCGGGGCTCCAGAGGTGCTGACCGAACAGGCCGCACTTCTTGGAGTCGCCCTTGAACGAGAACTCCTTGTTCGCGTATCGCAGCTTCTGCGCCACGATGCCGTCAGTGTTCCGGTAGCTCGCGATCTGCACCTTCTTGCCGTGGTGCTCGCCAATCGTGTAGCCGAACTTGCGGCATGTGTCTTCGGTGATTCCACGCTTCGCAAGCGCAGTAACCTCACCGTGAAGGAAGTCCGTCATGGTGCGGTCTCGTTTGGATGTGGTGGAAGGGGCGGCATCGCCGTCCCCCTTCTCGTAATAGCCGCAGCCGAAGCAGTGGCCGTGTCCGTCGCTGTAGCGTCCGAGGTTGTCTTTGCTACCGCAGTCGGGGCAGGGCTCCTTTCGGAGGAACTCAGACTCGCTTCGTTCCACGCTGCATCGACCACATCGTCTTGCGCTTCTTGACGCCCACGCCGCGCTTCAGCGAGCCCAGGATGATGTCCGCAGTGGCGTCGAGCTTCGCGCCGGTCTTGACGGTGATGTTCGCGAACGCCTCGCGCATCGTGGTGTTGACGTTCTGGTTCATGCGTTGTCCTTCAGTGCGGCGATCAGGTCGGTGATGTCGGCATCGTCGAAGCCCAGCTTCTGCATGGACTTCTCGATCTGCGATTCGGAAAACCGGCTCTCGCGGACGCGGACCGGGTGGAGCGGGAAAGCCATGCGACGCTGCGCGGGACTGAGGTCGTAGCGGATGTAGCGCTGGCCCTTGGCGTCGCGCTTCTCCTCTTTCACGAGGTCCCAGCCCGCAGCCACGATCTCGTCGATACGCGATGCGAGGCGGCGGATGCCATAGACGCCGTGGGCTTCCCACTGCGAGATGGAGCCTTCTGCGCGAAGGTGATTGAGAACGATGGTGGACTGCGGGGGCAGCTTGTTCATGGCGAATTCCTAGTGGAGGGTCTTGAGAGGGCTTTCCGGCCCGTAGTGCTTCGGGAGCCGGTAGACGTCAGCGAGTGCCGCGAGGGCTTCGCGCTGTTCCGTCGTGAAGGAGCCGTAGGGCTCCAAGTGGTCGTTGAGTCCGCCGATGAGGCAGACCTGATACGAGCGGGAGTTGGCGTTGCGGGAGAGCGCGCCGGGTTCGTCCAGGGGACGGCCGGGCTCGACGGTGCCGTCTCGTCTGATGACGAAGTGGACGGCGATCTTCGAGTAGCCGGTGCGGCGGTGAGCGGAGGCCAGCTCGTCCGCGCCGATGTCCTGAGAGTCAGGTGTCATCGAGCACGTCACGTAGAGCTGGTCGACCGAAGTGAGCTTCTTCAGTCGCAACGGTAGATGTGCACGTTGCTGTGCGCGGCTTCGCCCTTGGCGGCGAATCGCTTGGAGGAGGTGAGGAGGATGATCTGGTCGTCGTCGTGCCACCATCCGGTGACCTTCGTCACGATGTCGAGGACAGCCTTAGCCGAGTTGTCGACGTCGTAGCGCGGATACGTGAGCTTGGACGTGCGAGCCTTCGTCGAAACCGACTCGACTACGACGAACAGCGGGGTCTTCGCGTGGAACGTCAGGTTGCCCGCACCGAGGAGCTTCTTTGCTTTAGCCATCCAGGCGGTGTAGGTCTTCTGGTAGTACGTGCCGTACGTGGTGACGCGGGGACGAGAGGCGGGGACTGGTTCGAGTGGGAGGTGGATGGACGCCACAAGCGTGGCGCCCTCCATGGTCGCGATCAGGCCCGAGAGGACAGGATCAGAAGTCACCGTCGCCAGCGTCAGCCGGGGCGTCGTCGCCCTCGTCGTTCGCGGAGGTACGCGGCGCAGCCGAGGAGCCCTTCAGCTCGGCCTCGTCGGCTTCATAGCCGTCTTCTTCTTCGCCCATGCCCAGCGAGTCGGCACTGTAGCCGCCACGCGCGACGAGCTGGAGCAGCTTGACGGCCAGCAGGCGGTTCGACAGGTAGAAGGTCTTCGCGGACTGCACCGGGCCGCCGATGGTTTCGAAGCTCACACGGAGCGTCGAGCCGCCATAGATGTCCGGCGGGTTGTCCATCTTCTTGCCCTTTGCGTCGAAGATCGTCGGCTTCTGCGACCACTTCTTGCCGGTCTTGGTGACGCCGCTCGCCTTCATCTTGAGGTTGATGAGGATGCGGCCGGTTTCTTCACCGTCCTTGTCCAGCTCCTCGGTGAACACCGGGGCGACGTCCCACTTCTCCAGCTCCTTGGCCTTCAGCTTGCGCTTGTCGCCAGCCTTGTCCAGCTCCTCGGCCTTGAAGGCTTCGAACAGCTCGTCGCGGCGCTTCTCCAGGTCGGCGACCAGGGCGCTCACGCGCTCGTCGGTCGGGTCGAACGACAGCTTGACGGCGTACTCGCCCTCGGGTTTGAACTTGGTGTCCGGTACGGTAAGGCTCGGGAAGACGGCTGTGCCGGGCGGCGTCAGGAGCGGAGCGTATTTCTTAAAGGCCATTCGTTTCTTCGGGTTCGTTGAGGGGGATGTTTGCTGCGTGCAGAACGCCGAGGTCGATCCCGGCGTACATGCAGCGGAGGCGGGTGCTACGCGACAGCGCACCGGTTTCGTCCAGTTCGCGGTACGCGTCCCTGATGAGGTCGTTCGGGTTCACAGGAACTTCTTCTCGATTTCGCCGCGTGCGTAGTCGCGGACGACGTTGAACGTGTCCTCGTTCTGGAAGCTGACGTCGCGGTCCATGCGCCACACGGTGTGCAGCGCTTGGGAGCGGTCGATGCCGAGCGCATCAGTAACGAGATAGAAGGCGGTGGTCAGTGCGATGACCTGATTCGCCGGGGGAAGGTCTTGCAGGGCGTGGATGACACGGAACGCGCCATCGGCGGCTTCCACAGGTTCGCGGAAGCCGACTTGGGTGCTGACGTCAGGCACTCGCGCGGCGGTGCTTCAGGTCGAGGCGGATGTACGTCTGGATGCGGATGGCTTCCAGCAGGTTCTCGGTCTTGCGAGCACGCTCTGCGAGGCGCTGGTGGTGCTTGCCATAGAACGGGGAGACGGTGCGCTTCTTAGCCATGGATCAGCCCTCCGACACGAGCGACGAGCTGGACGCGCAGAAGTCCGCAAGCGTGCCGTGGGTCGCCGGGTCGTAGATCGCGAGGACCACGCCGTACTGGTCAACGGCGGTGTGGGTCTTCAGTCTGCTGTTGTACTGGATGGACATTTGCGTTTCCTCAAGAGTTACGAGTAGGTAATCGTTTAGGCAAAGAAATAGGCGGACTGCTCCACGAGGGAGAGGTCCAAGTCACCGCAGAGCGGGAGTTCCGGGAGCTTCTCGGCCAGCTCAGGTGTGAGCTGGGCGGCGAGTTCGTCGCGGAAGTCCGTCAGGACCTCGCGGCTGTACTGTTCAACGAAGGCTGCTCTTAGCGAGGCAGCGAGGATGTCGGTGTCGGCCGCGTGGGTTCCATAGGAGTCATGGATCATCGCGAAGTCGGTGATGTCGTTGTCGAGGGCAGTGCAGACGGTGAGCTTCAAGTGGGCTGCGTCACACGAGTGGACGAAGTTCGGCGAGATGCCGAGGGCCTGTCTGCGGCCGTCGAGTTTTGTTCCATCAATGCTCCGACTTATATTCACCACCCGACCCGAGACGTAGGTCTTGATGTCGATGCCGGTGCTCACGCGGTACTCCTGAAGGACCGGGAAGCCTGCGGGTGTGGTCCAGCTCACAGGCATGTCGCCCTTCGCTGCTACCTTGGCGGCGTCCTTCAACCAGTCCATAGCCTCTCGGGCTGCGATGACCACCTGACCGATGGACTCCCACAGGATGTCGCCCAGGTACGAGGCCCGATCTCTGGAGTCGTCGAGTCCCAGCTTCTTGCACTTCTCGACGATCTGGTTCCGCATACCGGACTTAGTGACGCCGTAGGGCAGCGTCATCACAGGCTGCTTCACGAGGTCTCTGGACAACGTGCCGTCCCATGAGATCGCGAAGGGGTTGCCCGCCTCCGCTTCGGCTTTGATGCGCGCCTGAGCGACGTGCATGACCTTCGTATAGATGTCGGCCGGACGAACCTGAGGGATCAGGTTGGTCGCCTCACCGCCCACGGTGTCCCGCAGCATGGCGCTGAAGTTCTGAAGGCCGTTGCAGGAGCCGTCGAGGGCGATGGGGAGGTGGGACACGAAGTCCTCGCCACTCATCTTATAACCCGCCCATTCGAAGCAGGCCGCCAAGGCGCAGTAGGGGGAGTCGGCCTCCGTCCAAAAGCGCTGCCCGTCGAGCGGGTCGAGCGCCGAGTCGAGGATGCGTTCCTCATTACTATGCACCCACGCAATGCGCTCCTCGAACGGAACCTTGTCGACGCCGAACAGGTTGGCTACGTGGATCGCGAGCCATCTGGCCCCTGAGGAGCCGAGCGGCTTGCCCTTGGCGAAGTGGAGGAGCGCCTTGGCCTGATCGTCGCCCTGAGGGTTCAGGGTGCCGGGGACCGGGTAGACGCGACCACGGAAGTCCAGGGTGTGCGGGAAGTAGATGGCCTCCTCGGGGGCGAACCGGGCCGCGAGGGCGATCTTCTGCGCCGCCGCCACGCGCTTGGACGCCGAGCGGGCATTCTTCTCATAGACCTCGGCGCGGCTGCGTTTCCATGCCTTGAACTCCTCAGGGTGGTCCACCTTGTAGACCTCCATGTCCTCGGAGGGGAGTGGCGGCACAGCCTGAAGCTCGCGGTGCGGGAGGTCGCCAATGCCGCCACCTGCCTCCCACGCGTCCCGCATGACTGCCAGGACCGCAGAGTTAACGCGCCACGGAGTCGCCTGGATCGCGTTGATCGCCTCGTAGACCTTAGGCATGTCGGCGTTATCCAGCTCGCGCAGGTACGCCTTGTTCCGTGTGCGGACCAGGGGCACGAGGCCGCCAGCGTCCGTCAGGTAGCCACCGCCCTTGGATGCAGTCCAATGTCTCGGGGCAACCAGCATGGGCATACGGACGGGCGAGAAGTGAGCGGCGGCGTCGTGGGCCTTGTCGAGCCATTCGAGAACGGCAGGGGTTCCACGCAGGAGGACGCGCTCGCGGGTCTTCCCGTGGCTGCTGTCGTTGAACAGCTCGGCCAGCCCGGTGGTCTCGATGAACAGCTCGATCATCTTCATACCGAAGTGCATACCGTCGTTGCCGGGGAAGGCGAACTGCTCAACCTCAGTGCGGCGGATGGCCGCCTCCATGACGTTACGGCTGTGGCGCTTCGACGTGGCCTTCTTCAGGACGTCTTGCAGGTGCTTATGGAGTCCCGGTGCTTCCTGCTGGAAGCGGGAGTAATTGATGGAGTCCTCGACGGCCGTGGCGATTGCCTCGGCGGCAGTCTGCACGCGGGTCTCTCCAGTGGAGACGGCGTTCATGCAGGTACGGCACGTCAGGTAGGCCAGCTCGGTGGCCGGGAAGTCCTCGGCCCAGCGAACGGCGGTGTGCTTCTTGCCGGGCTTGCCATTGCGGGCCTCGGCGACGAACTGCTCAATCCCCGTCGCCACGAGATTGATGGCGTCGCGGACGAGGCGCTTGCCGGGGCCGGTGTCGGCCTCATCGGTGCGCTCGCGTTCCTTCTTATAGCGGTCGATGCCGAGAGTGAGGGATTCCTCCTCCAGGGCGATCTGGCGGGCTCTAAGGTCTTGCTCGGTGGTCTGCACGATATTCATGCGGGGGCTCCAGATACGAAAAAGGCCCCACGAGGGGGGGCCTTGGATGGGTCGATGGGTTGTTCTGCTGGTGGGCGAGCGCCCACACGAAAACGCCCCGGAGCCACGAGGGCACCAGGGCGTCTTTAGGGATTCTTTAAGGAGCCTTTAGGGAACCCTTAGGGAACCCTTAGGGGGGAACTGACGTTCCCTCGATGCTCCGACTTTTATTCACTCGCTGCGTGCTGGCGGCACCCAGCGGCACCTTCTTCTAGGTGCCACCGGCACCCCGCCGTAACCGCCAGCGGCACCTACGTGCATTTTGCTATTGGGGCGCATACGATTCAGTTCTATTTAGGTTCTGACGGGGTAACCCGTGGGGGTTCGAGTCCCCCTTCTCGCACCAGTCCGAAGTTCGTTGATTCATGGGCTTGGGGGTTGCTGGGTGGTGGTTGTTCTCTGTTCGGTGACCCTCTCTTTCCCGTGTCGGTGCGGGTCTGGCGCGCGAGGTGCGTTGCCGGGACGTGCGTGCCGCCGGTCCTTGGGCCGTTCTGTGTGTCTGGCGGTGTGTGTGCGTGTTTGCGGTCGTCTTGGTCGTGGTTTGGTCCGGCCGTTCGTTTCGTCGCTTGCTTTTGCGCGTGGCCTTGCTGCGGCGCGTCGCTGTTGTTTGCCTTCTCGTGTTGCTCGGGCATTGGTGGTGCGCGTTTGGAGCGCGTTTCTTAGCGGCTTTCCATGCGTGCTCGGGTCGTTCGTTTGCGGGGTCTTGGGGTGGGCCTAGGGGTCGTGTGGCCTCTGCCTTGCTCGGGGGCGGTGTTGCCGTTGCCTCTGCGGTCAGTGGCGCTGGTGGGTCCTTTTTGTTTTTGATTTTTTTCGTGGTGTCCCTGGTGCTGCGTCCGGGGTCGTGCTCGGTTCGCTGGGCGTCTGATCGGCGGCGCGGGCGAGCTTGGTGACGGCGCATGCTGGTGTGCGCGCGGGCGTTGAATGGCTTGCTGTGGGGCTGTGCGTGCCGGCGCGGCGGTGGGCCTCCGTTGGAGGCTGGCCGGTGGGCCTCGCGCTGGGCGTCCGGTTTGGGGTTGGCGGCTTCTTGGTGGTGCGTAGAGGAGCAGTTCGGGTGGCGGCGGTCTGGGCGGTACTTGGTGTTGGGGGTGGTCTTGGGGCGGTCCGGCCGGTCGGTCCTGGCGCTGGGCCTGCGGGCGCGGCTTGCGCGTGGGTGGTTGGTTGTTCGGTGGTGTGTGGGCGGGTTGGGGTCGCGCTGGGCGGTGGTGTCGTCCTGGGCGTGGGGGCGGTTGTTCGATGCGCTGCCGGGGTCGTCGCCGCCGTGGTTCGTCGCTTTGTTGGAGTTTGTCTGGTCTGTCGGCTGGGCGGGTGTGCTTCGGCACGCCTGCGGGTGGGGGGAGCGGGGCTCGCATTTTGTGTTGCGTGTCCTCCGTCTGCTGGCGGGCGGCGCTGCGGTGGAGGGTAGGTGGCCGTCTGCGGGCACCCGGTCTCTGGGCTCGTCGTGTGTCAGGTCGCGTTTGGCTTTTCTGGGGTGGTTCGGCGATGGGTCTTTCGCTTCCGCGCGTGCGCGGTCCCGTGTGCCTGGGGGGCGGCGGCCGCGGCGGTTCTTTCCCTGGGCGCGACTGCTTTATTCGGGTTTGTCTGGTTGGCCGGGCTTTGCGGTTGGCTTGGGGGTGGGGGGGATTTCGGTCTCGTTCTCGGGCGCCCGTCGGGATGGCGGTTTTGATTTGTTTCGGCTGTAGGGGGGTGCTCGCGCTTTGGGCGCTCCTGCCGCGTGTTGCTGTGCTGTGTGGCTTCCTTCGGGTGTGGTTGCCCTTGGGGGGTGTTTTGGCTGTGGTTGTTTGGGGGTCTGGTGTTGGCCCGTTTGTGCTGGCTTCGTTGGGGGTTGGGCTTGTCGGCCTTTTTCTTTGTGTTGCCGTCGAGGCGGTGGATGTGACGTGAGCTAGCGTTTGGGTTTAGTGGGTGCGCGTGTTTCGTGTGGTGGAATTGGCGCTGGGCGGGGTTGTTGCTGTGTGGGCCCTGCGTTTCTGTGGGCGGGAGGGTGTGCTGCGGGGCGTGCGTGGTTGGGGTCCGTAGCTTCTGTTTTCCTGGGACGTTCTTCGGCGGGTCTTGGTTCTTCGGGTGGTGTTTCGTGTGGGGTTCTGCTTGGGTGCCTTTCGTCAGGCGTTCGGTATAGTCTTGGGTGAGCGAACGCCGTGGCGGTTGTCGTGGGTTCCGATTTGTCCCGGTTGGCGTGGGGCTCTGTTGTGCTGCGTCTGGCCTCTGCTTCGTTTGGGGGTCCTACTGGCGTCTTGTTTTGGTTGGGGGTTTTTTTTGTTGTGGGCATGCGTTTTCGGCCCTTTGGGGGATTCTTTGGTCTGGGCAGTGGGTGGCCTTTGGCGGTGGCTCCCGGGCTTCCGGTGGTTGCTTCGGTGTGTGGTGGCTTCGTCGACTGGGCGGTCGTTTGCGGGGTTTTTGGGGGTGTTGGATGCGTGTCGCGGCGACGCTGGGTAGGTTCGTGGTGGCTTCCCTCTGGTTTTCGTGGTTTCGGGCGCGGTGATGCAGGTTTTGGTTTGGGGTGTGGGCCAGCTCGGGCGGCCGGTCAGGGTGGCGTTGCCGGCGGAGCGTCTCGCGTGGGAGGTCAGGGTGCGGATCGCGGCGATGTTTCGCCCGGTGCGTGTGGTGTTGTTCCTTGGGGGTTCGGTGTGTACGGACGTGATCGAGCGGCGTTTCTGGGTGGGTGTTGGTGTTGTGGGGGTGTCGTCTCTGGTCTGGAGCCGGGTTCGTCGGGGCGTGGCGGGGGGTCCGTTCCGGCTGATTGCCGATGGTTCTGTGGTGCGCCGGGGTGCCGCGGCGGACGGCGGTGTGGCGTCGCGGGGTCGTTTTGGAGTTATTGGGGGTTTTCGGTCCGTTGGCGTTTCGCGGATGGGGCTCGCCGGCGCTGGGGGGGCGGTCCCGGACGGGGGCCTTGGTTCGTTGCTTGGGCCTTTGCGCGCGCCGCGTCGGCGTTTGGACGCAGTGTTGCGGGCGTGGACGGACGGGGAGTTCGTGTTTTTGGGCTCGGGGGCCGGCTTCTGTGCTTCTCGTTTTGCTTCCGCAGGTGTTTGGCGTGCTGGTCGCGTGCTTGGTTGGGGGTGGCTGTTGCAGGGGTTGGACGGGTGGTTTTCCTGTGGTTTGGTTGGCGTGGGGCTGGTGCCGGCGGTGGGCTTCCCGTGGGAGTTGCGCACTGCTGGGTTTGCCGGGGGTTCGTCTTGGTTCGCGTTCCCGATCCTCGCGGTGCGGGCTGCCCAGTTTCGGGCGGTGTGCTGCGAGTTGGTCGCGCTGTTGGGTGTGTGCTTGGGGGCTCTGGGGATGTTGTGTTGGTGATTTCGGGCGAGGCTGGGGTGGGTTCTGGCGGCGCCTGTGGTGGCGCGTCTGTGGTTGGACTTGTCGGGGCGGCTGTGCTGGGCCTGTTTGGGCGTCTGGGTTGCGGGGCTGGTTTGCGACGCTGCGGCGGGCGGGCTTGTCGGCGTGGTTCTGGGGGTTGGGCTGGGGGGGCTTCCGGGGTTGGTCGGCGAGGCTCTCGCGTTTTTTCGGGCGCTCGTGGTCGCCGGTGTTGTCGTGGTGGCGGTGTGCGTTTCTCGGTGGGTTCGTGTGGGTCGTGAGGGTTTGGTTGTGTTTGTTTGGGCGTTTGCCTGGCGCTTTGAGGGCGGGTTGTGTGTGCTTGCGGTGTGTGACTGTGGTTGCGCGTTGCTGTCTTGGCTGTGGCTGTGGGTTCTGTTAGTTCCGGTGGGTGCGTGGTTTGTTGGCTCCTCGACCTCGCGGGGGCCTGGCCTGTTCTTCGCGTCTGTGGTGTGTGGGGTGGGGTCTTTAGCATTGCTGTTGTTTTCGGCGCGGGGGCCGCGTCGTTAGGGGTTTCGCCGTGTTTGTTGTTGTTGTCTAGTGTCTTCGCCTGGTTTGTTTCTTTGTTGGGCGGACTTCGGGTGTTTCGGGTTCGTTCTTTTTCTGTTGGCGTTTGCTCAGTGCGGGCGTCCTTTTCTCGTTGGGTCCTTTCGTCGGCTAGTTGGCCTATTTGGTCGTCGCTGAGTTGCTGTTCTTGGGTTCCTTTTCGCTTGCTAAGGCCGTCGATGTGTAGCTCCGGCGCTCCGGTGGTTGCGTTCGCGCTTGTATGGCTCTTTACTTTGCTCTGGCGTTTGTGTGGGGGGTTGTCGGCTTCTTGTGTGTGTGTCCGGCTGCGTCTGTTGGTGGCCTGTTGCTTGCGGCTGGTGCTGCGGGCCGTGGTTGCTTGTTGGCTCATTGGCGGTTGATGCTTCCCCGGTTCTTTGCTTGCGGTGTCTGGGGGGCTGCTGGGGTTCTTGATCTTGGCTCCGGTGGATTCCTGTGGATGGGCGTGCGTTTCCCTGCCATCCTTGGCCGTGTCGGTGGTCTTCCGTTCGGCGTGGTCGCTTGGGACCCTGGGCGCGACGGTTTGTTGCGTTGGGCCGTATGTGCGGCTTGTTGCTTGCTCGGTTCGGTTGCTGCTCGGCGTACCGTCGGGTGGGTGTGTTCGGCTTGATTTGCCTTTATTCTTTTGCGTCAGGCGGTCTTTCGTCCCTGCTTGGTTGGGTTGAGTGGTGTGCTTTTGTGACGGGGCGCTTGGCTTTTCAGTCGTGCTCTGGGGGTGGGCGGCTCGCGTCAGGGCTGTTGGAGCGGCGGGGGAGCGATTCTTTATTTTTGTTTCTGTGGTCGGAGCCTGCATGCCTTGGGCACGTTGGTCGCTGGTTCCGGTGTGTTCGTCTGCGCGGAGTGCGTTGGTCTTTGCGCCGCTCTCATTGGGGGGGCTCTGTCAGGAGCGGGGTGTTTGGGTTGGCGCCCGCTTCGCCTGCCGCGGGGTCTCCTGGGATCGTTTTCCGGGTGCGTGTTGTGCGCTCCGGGCGGCGTGGACGGTGTCTTCGTCGTGGTCTATCGCCACTTCGCGCGCGTGGTTTCTGTCGCGGAGGACGGCGTTGTTGTGGTGGTCCGGTCGAAGGTTCTCCTGGTCGGTGTTGCGGGTTCGGGTTTGCTGCTGGTGGTGTTCGCTCTGGTTGGGTTGGTTGTTGTGTTGTTCGGCGTCGTTGTTGCCGCGGTGCTGGTGGATGCCGTTTGTGTCGGTGCGGTTGTCGACCCCCTCGTGGAGGGGGTCTTGGTGGTGTTCGACTCCGTGGTCGAATTGGCGCAGGTCGTCGTGGTCTGGGTGTTCTCCGTCGGCGGGCTGTCTGGTGTGGTCGTGATGGGGTGGCTCCTCCTCGGCGTGTTGGTTGCGGGCGTTGAGCAGGCTCTGCTGGATGTCCTGGTGGGTGTGGTCGCGTTGGTTGTGGCGGTGGGTGTTGGTCCGGATGCGGTGTATGTGTTCGTTGTTGTCGTCGCTCGGGCTGTCGTTTTCGTTTGTGGTGTCGCTTTTGCCGTGCTGGTCGGGTTGATCCAGTCGTGTTCGGAGTCCGCGGTTCTGTGCTTGTCGGGCGCGTTGCGGTCGCTGGACCGGATCGAGCCGGTGTGGCCGTCGTTGTGGGTGGTCTCGCCGTTGTCTCTGGTGCGTTTCGGTCTGCTTCGTGCGTTGGTCGGTGGCTTGCCGTTCGTGGTGGTGCTCTTGGTCGTCTATGCGTTTGCCCTGGTTGCGTTTCTGATCGGGGCTGAGATGGCGGTCCGCATGTGGTTCCTCGTTGTGTTCGGTGTGGCGGGCGGGGTTCTCGCGTTCCGCGGGGAAGCCTTGTCCTTCGTTGTGGGTGGCGCGCTCCCGGGCGTGCTGGGGGCCGGTGTCGTGCGTGGCATTCTCGACTAGGTTTTGGTTGGGTTTCTGTTTGCCGTTCCGTTGCTGGAGGCGGTCAGCGCGGTTGTGGTCGCCTGCGCGGTGGTCGCTGGCCAGGCCGAGCCGTACCTTATCTACCGCGGGAACCTGCAGCAGCAGAGGATCGCGGGCGAGGGTGGCGACGCCGCCTGACGTAACGGGCGTTACGTACACCGACGGCCCCGGCGTCACTGACGCCGGGGCCGTTTTTCTTTCGGCGTGCCGCTCTTGATCGGTCCTTCGCGAACCACCACTTGACGTGTATGGCGGCTCCGGCGCAGTGTCGGGGCGAGCCCAAAAAACTCTGAGGGAAACCCTAAGCACATGGCGAAGAATCGCAACCAGACCACGAGCGGATCCGAGCTGGACCTATTGCCGGTCCTGCCATTGCGTGACGTTGTCGTCTACCCGCACATGGTCATCCCGCTCTTCGTGGGACGCGACAAATCGATGCGTGCGCTCGAGCGGGCAATGGAAGGCGAGCGGCAGATCCTGCTCGTCGCCCAGAAGAGCCCCGACATCGACGATCCCTCGATCGGCGACCTGCATCAGGTCGGTACGCTCGCGGGCGTCCTGCAGCTGCTGAAGCTCCCCGACGGCACCGTGAAGGTGCTGGTCGAAGGGCAGTCGCGCGTGCAGATCGACGCCTTCGAGGACGAGGCCGGGATGATGAGCGGCCGCGCCCGCGTCATCGAGCCGATCTACAGCAAGAACGAGCGCGAGCTCGACGTCGTGTCGCGCTCGCTGGTCTCGCTGTTCGAACAGCTGGTCAAACAGAGCCGCAAGCTGCCGCCGGAGATTCTGGCGACGCTCTCGGGCATCGACGATCCGTCGCGTCTGGCCGACTCCATCGCCGCGCATCTTTCCGTGCGCATGGCGGACAAGCAGCGTGTGCTCGAAACCTCCGATGTCGGTGAGCGTCTCGAGTTGCTCATCGGCCTCGTCGATGGCGAGATGGACTTGCAGCAGGTCGAAAAACGCATCCGCGGCCGCGTCAAGTCGCAGATGGAAAAGAGCCAGCGCGAGTACTACCTCAACGAACAGATGAAGGCCATCCAGAAGGAACTGGGTGAAGGCGACGAGGGCGTCAACGAAATCGAAGAGCTGCAGAAGAAGATCGACGCGGCGGGCATGCCCAAGGCCGTGCTCGCGAAAGCGCGCCAGGAATTCAACAAGCTCAAACAAATGTCGCCGATGTCGGCCGAGGCCACCGTGGTGCGCAACTACCTCGACTGGGTGGTGGGCGTGCCGTGGAAGAAGCGCAGCAAGGTGCTCAAGGATCTGGCGCTCGCGCAGGAAACGCTCGACGCCGATCACTTCGGTCTGGAGAAGGTCAAGGACCGCATCCTCGAGTATCTCGCGGTGCAGCAGCGCGTGAACACGATGAAGGGCCCGATTCTCTGTCTCGTCGGTCCGCCCGGCGTTGGCAAGACCTCGCTCGGCCAGTCCATCGCCAAGGCCACGAACCGCAAGTTCGTCCGCATGAGCCTGGGTGGCGTTCGTGACGAAGCCGAGATTCGCGGCCATCGTCGTACGTACATCGGTTCGATGCCGGGGCGCATCGTGCAGAACCTCAACAAGGTCGGCACGAAGAATCCGCTGTTCGTCCTCGACGAAATCGACAAGATGTCGATGGACTTCCGCGGCGATCCGTCGTCGGCGTTGCTCGAAGTGCTCGATCCGGAGCAGAACAGCGCGTTCAACGATCACTACCTCGAAGTCGATCTCGACCTTTCGGAAGTCATGTGGATCGCGACCGCGAACTCGCTGAATATCCCGGGCCCGCTGCTCGATCGTATGGAGGTGATCCGTATTCCCGGTTACACCGAAGACGAGAAGCTCAACATAGCGCAGAAGTACCTGCTGCCGAAGCAGCTGAAGGCGAACGGCCTGAAGTCCGAGGAGCTGGGTATCGATGAAAGCGCATTGCGCGGCATCGTGCGTTACTACACGCGCGAGTCGGGCGTGCGTAATCTGGAGAGAGAGATCTCCAAGATCTGCCGCAAGGTGGTGAAGGAAATCGCGCTGGGTACGGTCCCGGCCAAGGCGAAGGCCAAGGTGCAGAAGGCGGCCGGCAAGGCGGCGAAAGGCAAGGCCCTCGCGCCGGATCTGGTCCGCGTCGATGCCGAAAACCTCGACCATTACCTCGGTGTGCGTCGCTTCGACTTCGGTCGCGCCGAACAGCAGAACGAAGTCGGCCTGGTCACGGGTCTGGCCTGGACCCAGGTCGGCGGCGACCTGCTCAGCATCGAAGCATCCGTGGTGCCGGGTAAGGGCCGTCTGGTCCATACCGGTCAGCTCGGTGACGTGATGAAGGAATCGATCCAGGCGGCGCTCAGCGTCGTACGCGCACGCGTCGCGGGTCTGGGTATCGAGCCCGACTTCCACGAGAAGCTCGACATCCACATCCACGTTCCCGAAGGCGCGACGCCCAAGGACGGTCCGAGTGCGGGTATCGCCATGGCCACGTCGCTCGTGTCGGCCCTGACCAAGGTGCCGGTGCGCTCCGAAGTGGCGATGACCGGTGAGATCACGCTGCGCGGTCGCGTGCTGCCCATCGGTGGACTCAAGGAGAAGCTGCTTGCGGCGCATCGCGGCGGCATCACCACCGTGATCATTCCGGACGAGAACAAGAAAGATCTTGTCGACCTGCCGGAGAACATCACGAGCTCGCTGGACATCCACGCCGTCAAGTGGATCGACGAAGTGCTCGATCTCGCACTCGAGCGTCCGATCGGGCCCAGCAAGAAGGGCGCGGGCGAGGCCGGTGTCGACGTGGCGCCCGCGCCGGGTCGCAAGGGTAAGGGCAAGGGTTCGCCGTCGCTTACTCACTGATCGCCTGAGTGTTTCATCGCATACGAAAAGGGGGCGCGGGTCACCGTGCTCCCTTTTCTTTTTCGTCGTCCTGTCACGATCGCTTCGCGATAATCTTTTTTATGCATACCCGCTGAAAGCGTTGGTATTGCTCGTATTGCGGTAGGGGTAGGGCACTGGTATAAAGTCCGCTCCGCCATCGCCCGCGCCGCAAGGGCGCCCTGGATCGCGGGGTTGCTGAGTCATGCCACATGGTGAGATTCGTAACCTGACGTCTTCTCGCCAAGGATCGCCGTCCGGCGATTCGAATTACCTTTGAAGGGAGTTACGTAATGAATAAAACCGACCTGATCGCCGCCATTGCTGAAAAGGCTGAACTGTCGAAGGCCGACGCCGGCAAGGCGCTCGAAGGCCTGATCGAAGCGGTGAAGGACACCCTCAAGAAGGGTGAAGACGTTGCCCTCGTCGGCTTCGGCACCTTCAAGCTGCGCAGCCGCGCCGCCCGCACGGGCCGCAACCCGCGCACGAACGAAGAGATCAAGATCCCGGCGTCGAAGGTCCCGGCCTTCACCGCTGGCAAGGCGCTCAAGGATCACGTAAACTAAGCAGTCTTCCCCGTAAAGGGGTGCTTAGCTCAGCGGTAGAGCGTCGCCTTTACACGGCGCTGGTCGGGGGTTCGATCCCCTCAGCACCCACCAACGGGAAGTGGAGTGGTAGTTCAGTCGGTTAGAATGCTGGCCTGTCACGCCGGAGGTCGCGGGTTCGAGTCCCGTCCACTCCGCCATTGTCCGCAAAGGCGCCCGCGTGGCGCCTTTGCTTTATCTATCCGCCGGTGAGGACTTTTCCGGCGTAAACCTTGCGAGTCGCATCATGCTGCAAGCCCTGCGTAACAAGATCCATGGCTGGCCCGCCGCCATCGTCCTCGGTGTCTGCGTCTTCGCCGTCGCGTTCTTCGGTATCGAGTCGTACTTCGTCTCGCGCGTCGATACGTACGTCGCGAAGGTCGGTGACCACGAGATCTCGCAGCAGGAGTGGCAGGACCGCCTCAATGGTCTTCGCCAGCAGGCCGCACAGGATCCGAACTCGCCGTTCACCGCAGCGGATCTCGAGAAGCCCGAGCTCAAGCAGAAGGTGCTCGACGGCATGATCAGTCAGGCGCTGCTGCAGCAGGCCAACACCGATCTCGGTCTGACCGTCTCCGACGCCGCCGTGCGCACCACCATCGCCACCGATCCCGGCTTTCAGGTCAACGGGCAGTTCAGTCCCGAAGCCTATCGCGCGATCCTCTCCATGCAGGGCATGAGCCCCGCCATGTACGAGACCAAGGTCCGTACGTCGCTCGCCACGCAGATGATCCCGGAAGCGATTTCGGCAACCACGATCGTCAGCGAAGCCGACGTCGACAACTTCTTCCGTCTGCACGGCCAGCAGCGCGATCTGCGCTACGCCGTGCTGCCGCGTCCGTCCCTGACCGACGCCACCGTCGCGGATGCGGACATCGACGCGTTCTACAAGTCGCACATCGCCGACTACACCACGCCCGAGCAGGTCTCGGTGCAGTACATCGAAGTGAAGCAGGCCGACCTCAAGATCGGCGAGCCGACCGACGAGCAGCTTCACGAGCAGTACGACAAGAACAAGCAGCGTTACGCGCAGCCGGAGCAGCGCGAAGCGTCGCACATTCTCATCGACGTTCCGAAGAACGCCACGCCCGAGCAGCAGAAGGCCGCGCTCGACAAGGCGAAAAAGATCGCCGCCGAAGCCACCCCGGAAAACTTCGCCAGGCTTGCCGCAGAGAACTCGGACGATCTGGGCTCGAAGCGCACCGGTGGCGATCTGGGCTGGCTGGAAAAGGGCGTCGCCAACGCGGCGTTCGATACCGCCCTGTTCGGCCTGAAGAAGGGCGAGATCACCAAAGAGCCGATTCTCTCGCCGGAAGAGGGCTATCACATCATCTGGGTGCGCGATGCGCGCGAGGGTGATGCCAAGCCGTTCGCCGAGGTTCGCGGGCAGCTGGCCGGCGACTGGGCCAAGAGCGAAGGCGAGCGCCTCTACAACGAGCGCGCCGGTAAGCTGGCCGATCTGGCTGAGCGCAACCCGGGTTCGCTCGAGCCCGCCGCGAAGGAACTCGGCGTCGAGATCAAGACGACCCCGATGTTCGGTCGCCAGGGTGGTGAAGGCGTCGCCGCGGACCCGAAGTTCGTCACGGCCGCCTTCGGCGACGACGTGGTGAACCAGGGCAACAACTCCTCGCTGGTACAGGTGCAGCAGGGCGATGCGGTCGTCATGCATCTGGACAAGCATGCGGCAGCGGCGCCCAGGGCGCTGGCCGAAGTGACCGATGCGGTGCGTCAGCGCATCCTCGACGAGCGCGTCGATGCCGCCGCGAAGAAGCAGGCCGATGACCTCGCCGCGCAGCTGAGCAAGGGTGGCGATGTCGCCAGCCTCGTGAAGGCACCGGTGCAGACCCTGACCGGGCTGGAGCGCAGCAAGCTCGCGACGATCAAGGACGCGCCGCCGGCCGTCCTGCAGCAGGCGTTTTCGCTGCCGCATCCGGTCGATGGCAAGAGCGCCTGGAGCAGCGTGGCGACCGGTAACGGTACCTACGCGCTCGTGGCGGTCGACAAGGTCACCGATGGCGACCCGTCCAAGGTCGAGAAGGCACAGCGCGTCGCGCTGCGCGGTCAGATGATGGACGCGATGGCTCAGGCCGCCACGATCGAATACATCGACGCCCTGAAGGCGAAGGGCGAGATCAAGGTCGCCGCCGACCGGATGTAACGCTTACGGCTATCCCAAGGAAGGCCTCTCTCCGGAGAGGCCTTTTTTTTGTTTCTCGCCGACCGGGCTGGCTGCCGTCCATGCGGAAGCGCATGGTGGGCCGCCCGATTTACAATGGGCGCCTTATCGCGTCAAAGGGACAACCCGTGATCATTCAACCCAAGGTTCGTGGCTTCATCTGCACTACCGCCCACCCGGTCGGCTGTGCAAAGAATGTGGAAGAGCAAATCGCCATCACCAGGGCCAGCGGCGCGTTCGCCGACGGCCCGAAGCGTGTGCTGGTCATCGGTGCTTCCACCGGTTATGGCCTGGCCTCGCGGATCACCGCGGCCTTCGGTCATGGCGCCGCCACGCTGGGTGTGTTTTTCGAAAAGCCGTCGAGCGACACCAAGACCGGCACCGCCGGCTGGTACAACTCGGCCGCGTTCGACAAGCTCGCCGCCGATGCAGGCCTTTACAGCCGCTCGGTCAACGGTGACGCCTTCGCTGACGAAACCCGCGCGAAGGTCATCGAGCTGATCCGGGCCGAGATGGGCGGCACCGTCGACCTCGTCGTCTATTCGCTCGCGTCGCCCGTGCGCAAGCTGCCGAAGACCGGTGAAGTGGTGCGCTCCGCGTTGAAGACCATCGGCGAGACGTTCACCGCCTCGTCCGTGGATACGAATAAGGACGCCGTGATCCAGGCATCCGTCGAGCCCGCCACCGAGCAGGAGATCAAGGACACGGTCACCGTCATGGGTGGCGAGGACTGGGCGCTCTGGATCGATGCACTGAGCGAAGCCGGCGTGCTCGCCGACAACGCCACCACGGTGGCATACAGCTATGTGGGCACCGAGATCACCTGGCCGATCTACTGGCACGGCACGCTGGGTCAGGCCAAGCAGCATCTCGATCGCACGGCGAAGGAGCTCGGCACGCGCTATGCGTCGAAGGGGCTGCGCTCGTACGTCGGTGTGATGAAGTCGGTGGTAACGCAGGCGAGCTCGGCGATTCCGGTGATTCCGCTCTACGTGTCGATGGTCTTCAAGATCATGAAGGCGAAGGGCATTCACGAAGGCACGATCGAACAGATCAACCGTCTGTTTCACGACCGTCTGTACCGCGCGGATGGTCAGGCGGCGGAGACGGATGCCGAGGGTCGTCTGCGTCTGGACGACTGGGAACTGCGCGATGACGTGCAGACCGAGTGCAAGGCGCTCTGGCCGAACGTCACGACCGAGAATCTGCGTGAGGTGACCGACTATGCCGGTTACAAGCACGACTTCATCAAGCTGTTCGGCTTCGAGGTGAAGGGTGTCGATTACGACGCCGAGACCCATCCGGACGTGCAGTGGGATGTCGTGCAGCTTTGAGGTCTGGCCGGGACCTCGGGCGTGTCCGAGGTCCCCTCTCCGTCCGGCTTATTTGGAAGCCGTAAGCCGCAACACCTGGCCCGGCTTCACGGCCTGCGTCTGCAGCCCGTTCCACTTCATCAGCTGGTCGACGCTCACCTGATGACGGCGCGCGATCGTCCAGAGCGACTCGCCGTTATCCACTTTGTGGATCACGACATCGTTCTTTGCGGATGCATCGGACGGTGCCTTCGTCTTCGTGTTCTTCGAAGCCTTCGCCGTAGCCGTTTTCGACACCTTCGCCGCCGCCTTGCCCTTGCGCGAGCTCTTCGCCGGCACATCCGCCGCAGCCACGTCCGCGTCATCCGCTGTCGGGTCCGGCACATCGGCCACCGGATCCACCGGGCCTAGCTTGTACTGATCCGCCGCCGATTTCGGCAGCAGCAGCGACGACGACACCGTAGCCTTCGTCGTGCGGAACGCCGGATTGAAGTCGCGCAGATCGCCCATCGACAGCCCGGACTGCTTCGCCGCCTGCGCGAGGGATTGCGGGTTCGATACCTGGACGACCTGCAAGCTGTCCTGGTTGTCCTGCCTGGGCAACTGCACGTTGAAGCGCGCCGGGTCACGCACGATGCACGCGATCGCCATCAGCTTGACCAGATGCTCGCGCGTGTTCGCCTTCATCGGGACGTCGGGGATACCGTCGTCATCGCTCGGGCCGCCGTGCTTGTCGATGGTCCTCTTCAGACCGAACTCGCCGGCGTTGTAAGCGACATCCACGAGACGCCAGTCGCCCAGGTCGTCGTAGTAGCGGCGCATCATCGACATCACCGACTCGGTGGACTTGGTGATGTCCAGTCGCTCGTCGTAATTCTTGTCCACGCGCAGGCCCAGCGTATGCGCCGTCTGCGGCATGATCTGCCACATGCCAGCCGGGCGGTTCTTCGCGCCGGGCACGTGGCGATACTGGCTCTCGACCCAGGGCAGCAGCGCGAACTCGCCGGCCACGCTGTGTTGCATCGCCGACTTGTGCGCGTATACGATCAGCGGCAGCACTTCGTTGACCTGCTGCTCGAAGCGGTTGGGCATTTTCGTATACGTGCGAGCCCAGGCCATCACCTGCGGGTCCGCTTCACAGCCGGGCATGGCGAAGCTGTCGCGCATGCTGCCCCAGAAGTCCGCGGGCGGGGCGGGGCGCATCAGCTTCGGCGACATCGTCACGTCGTTCACCGGCGCCGTCTGCGGTGCCGCCGCCAGTGGCGTGGTCGGCACACGCGGCGTCATGGTCGATGCGCATGCCGTGAGGAACAAGGGCATGAGCGAAGGTAACAGGCGCCGGCGTAGGGAATTCATGCTCAGAAGCTGTCCTTGGCACGTCTCAGAGCGGCGAACCGCTCTATCCGTGTGGCGTGGGCCCCACCTTGCGCTTCGGACCAGCGGGCGACGGCCTCGCTGTCCACGCGCAGGAAGGGATTGGTGGCGTACTCGTCGGCGAGGCGGCTCGGCACACTCGGCCGGCCTTCCTCGCGCAGGCGCGCTACCTCGTCACGACGGCGGCGCAAGGGTGTGTTGTCCGGTTCCACCGTGAGGGCGAAACGAATATTGGACGCGGTGTACTCATGCGCGCAGCAGACCAGGGTCTCCGGCGGCAGATCGGCGAACTTGTCCAGCGACGCGAGCATCTGTTCCGGCGTGCCTTCGAACAGTCGGCCGCAGCCGACGCTGAAGAGGGTGTCGCCACAGAACAGAAAGCCCTCACCGAAATACGCCACGTGCGAGCTGGTGTGTCCCGGCACGGCGATGACCTTGAAGGTCGCCTTCGGCGCATCCAGAGTGATGGTGTCGCCGTCTTCCACGAAGTGGTTCTTCGGCTGGATGCGAGGATCCGCCGTGGCGTACACGTCCACGTCGTGATTGCGCACGAGGTCCGATACGCCGCCGATGTGATCGTTATGGTGGTGGGTCAGCAGGATGGCCGTCAGCGTCCAGCCTCGCTCTTTCAGCGCGGCTTCGACGGGGGCGGCTTCACCGGGATCCACGACGAAGGCATTGCCCTCGTCATCGGCGACCAGCCAGATGTAGTTGTCGCTCAGAGCCGCGACGGGAACCCAATGCATCGGGCGAACTCCCAGAAAATGGCCGCCCGGGCGATGGACTGTCGGGCGGGGAGGCCGGAATATATCAGCCGGGTATTTCCCGCTCGTTAGCCATTTGTTAACCGGTGCGAGCCTCGAACAACCCCACTACACTCGATACCCATGGCTCCATTCGCCCCCGACATCTACGCGACGCCGCAGGTCCGCAAGCTGCTGGCCGACGAAGCGCGCGTGCTGGCGCCCCTGCTGGCGCGCTGCACGGGCGACCACGGGCTGCACCTGACGACCTCGGCGAAGGCCGAGCCGCCCGCGATCCCCCTGCTGGGCCACTGGGCGACCGTGCGGGTCGCCGGGGCGGAACTGGGTGGGGACATCCGCGCGAGCGGCCTGGAGGCCCTCCCGTTCGCCGACGAGGCATTCGGGGTGGTGCTGCTGCGCCATGCCCTCGAGACCACCGCCCGGCAGGACAACCTGCTCGACGAAGCGATCCGCGTCCTCGCCCCGGGCGGCATGCTGGCGATCACCGGCATCCATCCGCTGGGACTGTGGTCGCCATGGGTGGCCCGGCAGAGCCGCGGCCCGAGGCCGCGCCTCACCTGGCCGTGGTGGTGGAGCCAGCGTCTGGTACGCGACGAGTTCGAGCTGTCGATGCCACGCCGCCTCGGCAGCGCCTGGCCACGTGCTGGCGGCGCCCCCGCGCACGGCTCGTTCGTCGGCGGCGGATATTTCCTGGTGGCGCGCAAAAAGCGGCCGTCGGCTGTACCCTTGCGCCCCCGCATGGCGGCGGTGCCCGCACCGATGCCTGGCACGCTCGCCTCCGGCGCGCGTCGCAACGCCCGTGAATCCATAAGCTGAGTTCCATGACCGATACCGTGACCGACATCGATAGAGTTGAAGCCTTCACCGATGGCGCCTGCCTGGGTAATCCCGGCCCGGGTGGCTGGGCCGCGCTGCTGCGCGCCAAGGGCATCGAGAAGATGCTTTCCGGCGGCGAGCGCGACACCACCAACAACCGCATGGAAATGATGGGCGCGATCGCCGCGTTCGAGGCGCTGACCCGTCGCTGCAACGTGCACCTCATGACGGACTCCAAGTACGTCATGCAGGGCGTACAGGAGTGGGTGCCGAAGTGGCGCCGCAACGGCTGGAAAACCGCCGACAAGAAGCCGGTGAAAAACCAGGATCTGTGGATTCGTCTGGACGCCGCCGCCGCCGCGCACGACGTCACCTGGGAATGGGTGAAGGGGCATAACGGCCATGTGGAAAACGAGCGCGTCGACGTCGCCGCCCGCGATCAGGCCATTCTCTACAAGGAAGGGAAGTTCGCATGAGGCAGGTCGTTCTCGATACGGAAACCACCGGCCTCGAAGCCCACCTCGGTCACCGCCTGGTGGAAATCGGTGCGGTCGAGATGATCGGCCGCCGCCCGACCGGTCGCAACTTCCATACGTATCTCAACCCTGAGCGGAAGATCGACGAAGAGGCGAGCAAGGTCACGGGCATCAAGGACGAAGACCTCGTCGACCAGCCGCTCTTCCGCGACAAGGTGGACGAGTTTTTGGAATTCATCCGCGGCGCGGAACTGATCATCCACAACGCGGTGTTCGACGTCGGCTTTATCGACGCGGAGCTGAAGCGCCTCGGGCCGAATTACGGCAGCACCACCGACTACGCCAGCGTGCTCGATACGCTGACCATGGCGCGCACCATGTACCCGGGCCAGCGCAACAGCCTCGATGCGCTGTGTAAGCGCCTCGGCGTCGACAACTCGCGCCGCGATGTCCACGGCGGCCTGCTCGATGCCCAGCTGCTCGCCGACGTCTACGTCGCGATGACCTCCGGCCAGGTCGTGCTCGACCTCGCCTTCGATGCCTCCGCCGATCACGGCCGCACCAACGTCCTCGGCGACATCGTGATCACCCGCCGCCCGGTCGTCCGCCGCGCCACCGCCGAAGAACTCGAGCTGCACACCAGCCGCCTCGACGCCCTCGACAAAGCCGCCGGCGGCCAAAGCGTCTGGCGCAAACTAGAGTCCGAAACGATCCACTAAACAGTCAAGCCACGTCAGGCGCACCCAGTAGGAGCGCGCCCCGCGCGCGACAAACCCGCCCCCTCAGCGCCCAAGGTGCGAGCTCTACCCAGCAGCCCGCAACAAAATAGCCGTCACATTATCCCGCCCCGTCCCACCGAGCGCCTCGAGAATCAGGTGATCCACCGCCTCCTGAGCCGCGATATCCGTCCGCCCGACGATCTCTCCGATCCGCGCGTCGACGACTTCGTCAGTCAGGCCGTCGGTACACAGCAGCAACCGCGCCCCCGACGAAAGCTCGCCGCGAGCCAGTCCGATATGCAACTGCTCCGGCGCCGTGATTCCCAGCGCCTGCGTCAGCACGCTGCGCTGAGGATGCGTCCGCGCCTGCGCCTCGGTCAGCTCGCCCGCCTCGACCAGCGCTTCGACGATGGAATGGTCATGCGAGAGGCGCTCCAGCGAGCCGTGCTGCCAGCGATAGATCCGGCTGTCGCCGACCCAGGCAGCCTCATAGGACCGCCCGACGATCCTGATCGCGGCGATGGTCGTCCCCATCGGCCGCGACTCCGACAGCCCGCTGGAGCGGGCGATCAGCGCCTCATTCACCCGCTGGATCGCGTCAACCAGCGACTGTCCGGCCGTCACCTGAGCGACCACGCCATCGCGCGCCGTGGCCGACGCCACCTCGCCATGCTGATGACCGCCCATGCCATCCACGACCAGGAACAACCCCAGGCCGGCATCGGCGTAATAGGTGTCCTCGTTGCGCGTGCGGCGCAGTCCCGTGTGGGTGCCGTGTCCAAACTCGATCATGTGGGCCTTGGGAAAGCGGAGGAGGGGGCCTTGGGGGCCCGGGTTTCTCAGGCAGGATGCCGTATGAAAAGGCTGTTGTCACGGCGGGGAAGAGCCACTATCATTGCGGGCCCGGCAGAGCGAAAGCCCTGCCGTCGACCGTTCACGGAGAGGTGGCAGAGTGGTCGAATGTACCTGACTCGAAATCAGGCGTACGTGTAAGCGTACCGAGGGTTCGAATCCCTCCCTCTCCGCCACTTGATACAAGTCGTTGAACGCCCGGTGATCTTAGATCGCTGGGCGTTTTTCGTTTTGGGGCTTCCGGGTAGGTCAACACGCATATGCGTCTACCCCATCATCTGCTTCGGCACAAATCCGGCATGTGGTATTTCCGGATCATCGTCCCGCGTGATCTCGTGGGCACGCTTGGCAAGAAGGTCATCAAGCGCAGCCTGGGCACCCGTGAGCCAGGCCTCGCCAAAGCGTATGCGTATGCCCTCGGCGCGCAGTATGCTCGGACCATCGTCGAGGCCAGGGAAGCGCTGCGTATGGGGAACAGTTTCGATCCAACCCGGATTTCGAAGTTCGAGATCGATCACCATTTCGAGGGTGGCTACTCGGTTCGAACCGATGGCACCGACCGTGATAACGCCGCGGCCATCCGCGCGTTGGAACTCCTGACGGCAGCCCGGCCGTTGTCGCCGAAGGAGAAGAAGCCCCCGTTTGACGGCCCCACGCTCTACCAGTCCGTGGAGATCTATAGGAAGACCGATGCGATCGGCATGAAGCCTGACACTTGGCAGCAGCGAGACCGGGCTTTTAGGTCGTTCCTGTCAGCCATTGCGCCGACCGTTCGCATCGCACAAATCAGCCGATCCACCGCAGCACGGTGGGCCGCCGAACTCCAACAGTCGGGCCTCTCGCGGCGCACGGTGGCGATGATGGTGTCCCATGTGTCTCAACTTTTTGAAGCGCAAATCCGTGCCGGTCACATCGAGCGCGGACAAAATCCCGTCAAAGGCCTGGTGATCTTCAAAAAGTCGGATAAGAAGGCAGCCCGCGATGAGGGCCACGGTTGGGAGCCGTTTGCGCCTGCCCAACTTCGCCTGATTTTCGACCCTGCCAACCTCAAACGGACTCGGACCGAGCACATGCGATGGGGAGGCCGACCATCAAAAACGTCAACCGCATCCGCTGGCGTTTGTTGCCGGAAACGCGTGATGGACGTCACGTTTCGAGCCTCCGCAAGCACTTACGCAGTTTCCTACGCCGACTTGACTCCTTTTGCTGCTGTGGGAGGGTGACGTAGATGAGCCAGCCCCGAGCCACCGCTATCGCGCTTCAAAATGATCATTTTTTGACCAGCAAACGAGACCGGGAGAGTATGTAGGGTCTATATGTGTTCCTACATAAAATCCACTAAGACCCTGTCACTCCTGCCATATTTTTCCCGGACACCCTTTCCAACTTCCCGGATACTGTCTCGGCACATGGCGGCCTGTCGCTCGTAAGGCGGTGCCCCTCAGCGTCACCTCCGCCCATCTCTGTGTCCCGCCCAAGTCTGGTGCATGTCGTCCCGTCGGTTCGAATCCGTCCGCTCGGGCAAGCCTCAGACGGGCTACCGAGGCCATTCGCCTGGTCTTGCTCGAACCGATCACGTTTCCCTATCATCGGGCCCAGGGGTGCTCCGGGGTGGGCACTGGGGGCACGGCGCACGCGGTCGTGCACAGCATCGCTTCGCAAGGAGACAGCGGTCATGACGACCCGTCGAGCGCGTCCGTGGGCATCGCTGGTGCTGGCATTGGGCATGGGCCCTGTGGCGGCTGACGAAACGGTGACTTATTACTACACCAGTCCGCAAGGATCGGTGCTCGCCACGGCCGATGCGTCTGGGCATCTTCTGAACACCGTGGACTATCGCCCGTATGGCGGCCAAGCCTTGGGCTCGCCCGCCGATGGCCCCGGTTACGCCGGCCATGTCCAGGATGTGGATACGGCCCTGGTGTATATGCAGGCCCGGTATTACGACCCTCAGACCGGACGCTTTTTGAGCGTGGACCCCGCACCGGGCAAGGCGGCCGACCTGTTCGTTTTCAACCGATATGCGTATGGCAACAACAATCCCGTGCGCAACATTGACCCGGATGGGCGCGCGACCTTTGCCATCGGCGGCACGCTGAATGCTTCGGCCCTGGCCGGGGGCACCGTGACCGGCCAACTGACCTTCAGTGCGACGTCTTGGAGCCCGAGCACCTGGCGTGTCGGCGGCTATGGCTCCGCCGGCGGCGTGGCCAGCACGGATGTGGGCACCGGTGGCGGCTTGGTGCTGAGTTACTCGCCCGCGGACTCGGCGGAAGAAATGGCAGCAGCCAGCAGCAATGGGGCGGCCGGAGGGGCCGTCAATCTTTTTGGCGCCTCGTTGGGTTACGAACGAAGCCTGTGCACGGATTGTAAGGCGGTCCAGTCGGTGACGTTCGGGACCCGCCTGACCGTGGCCCCTGTCGAAATCCATACCTCGGTGACGCAGTCGGGGGGCATGACTTGGCTGGGCTCCAACCCGGTCCAGCCGACGGTCACGGTCGGTCCGGCGACCACCGCGCCGCCGCCGCTGCCGCTGCCACCGAATCCGCGGCCGAACGACCCCAGGCCCAACCAACGGGAATCCCTGCAGTGAGTGCCAGCGAAGTGGGTTTTTTCTTAGGCATCGCGCCTGGCGTGGGCTATGCGCTGTGGAACCTTGCGCGGGGGCAGCAAGCCTTTCGGGCGGCGCAACGCACCGCCCAGGCGCGCGGTGAATGGCTGGACCTAGCCGCGACTCCCTCGCTGCGGTTTGATTTTGTGTTCCGACCCCAGCGCCTCATTCGCCCTGGCGATGGCGAGGGTGTTCGGCAAGCCAAGGCGCAACTCTTGGCAATGCGAAAACCCTTCCTCCGTCGCCATGCGCTCGGCGCGCTGTTGGCCGTTGTGGGCGCCTTTGCGGGCATGGCGCTCGCGCTCGGCCTGGCACCCGGTTCCTGAATCTCAGTAGATTGGTTCTGATTCGACAGCCGCTCCAGGCCTGACGCGGAACGTTGAGGCTATTAGGGCCCACGTCGCTGGACGGCGCCGTCGCCCCGATGGTCGCGTTAGGTCAGCGTCGGCACATGTCGAAGGACCTCCGCCGCTACCGCTTTTGCCTGAGGCTCAGTCAACCCGCCTGCCAGCGTGCTGGAGTAGCCGTCGTGATCCAGATCGACTCGGTAAGCCAACCTGGCAACCTTCGCTGCCGCATGTGCAGCCCCAAAGGAACCTGCGGCTCCGATCGTGGAGTTCGTGACCATGCCTCCATCCCGCCGTACTTGGACTTCCACACGTAATACGTCGCTTTCGAAATGCCGAGCTCGCGGCAGTGACCTCGATGCGAGTGCTGTCGAGTTTTATGCGTTACTTCGCCAGCGCCTTGGTATCCACCAGAACATACTGGCCCTTGTCACCCCAGCGCGGTGACTTTGTATCCAGCTTCACGCAAGGGCGACCGCCACACGAGGTCATGTTGACCTGCGCGAAAGCGGCAGCGGTGTCGGCACTGACGTTTGCCGCCGCGGTGCGCGCCCGAGCGTCCTCGTAAGCCTGCTTTTCCATCCAGAGCACAACGCCGCCGCCGCCGACCGCCAACAGCATGGCTCCCATGATGGCGAAGTAGCCCAGCGTGATTTGCCGAGAAAGAGAAGCTCTGGCCTTGGCCAGTCCCTGGTCCAGCGCGCCCATAGCCGAGTTCACCTTGGTAACAGCGGCCGTGCTGGTTTGATGCAGCCGGGTCGCACACGACGCGAAGCAGGCCACTCCGGAGAAGGTCTACGAGCAGCTGGATGGCGCGCTCAAGGAAGGGCGACCGGTTCTTTTGAGCACCAACTACATGAAGACGGTGCCCAACGACGGCTTGATCCAAGGGGACCATGGCGTGGGCCATGTCTACATGGTCGAAGGGGTCAGCAAGGACGCCCAGGGCAATGTGGCCATGTCCTTGCGCAACCCTTGGGGCCACAATCACGCGCCCGGTATGGGCATTGATTCCCTCTCCCCCACCGTTCAAGTAGACCTGAAGACGGTGCTGGACAACGGTCACCTGGATGACCTGGAAATCGGCCCCAAGGCTCGGCAGCGCACGCAGGACCATGCCCAGGGGCAGCCTGCTCATGCCGACCCGAAGCAAGCCCCGCCGCAGGCCAGCACCGGGGACGTGGCCATGGATCGGCTTCTGGCCAGCATGAACGATCCGGCGGCGATGGGGCAGGCGCTGACCGCGTTGGCCCAGTCGCCCGACGGCCAGGCGTTCCACGCCCAGGGCCAGGCGCAGTTCCAGGCTATCGAGGCGCAGCAAGCTCAAGTGGCCCAGCAAGCGCAGGCGGCCCAGCAACAGGCGCCGGTTCAGACCGGCCCGGTCATGGTGCGCTGATATGACCGTTATCTTCCGATTCGTTGTTTTTGCCCTACTGTGTGTGGGCGCTTCTATTTCCGCAAAGGATGCCCCGATGTCTCTGGACCAACTGCCTACCAGCGAGCTGTTCAATCCGCGCCAACCCATCGCGGCGGATTGTTTTCCAGAGCAACAGGCCGACCTGGTGCGCCGGGTTGCCGCACAGGTAAACGAGTTGGACGGCTACCACATCGTGGATCAGCGTATGTTCGTGTTCACCGGCGTAAGTCCCGCCATCGGGCCGCAGTGGGTAGTGGTCCATGCCGAGCTGGGAAACCAGCTCGTTGATCGGCTCCACGCAAAAGAGATTTCACGAGTCACCCGGGTGACCGGTCCGGCCGCCATGTCGGTGTGGTCATTGCCGGATGGAGCTGTGATTGCGATTGCGCAGTCGCAAGATCTACCCGATGGCAATGCGTTGGTGGGTTACTTCAGCTTGGCCAAGTGAATCCGCGACCGACCTAAGGATGCGTTGTATGAGGTCGAGCAGGCGACCGTGCCTCTGGCGCTGTGGAACCTGGACACCCTGGTCCGCACCCTCGTTGAGCACTACGAAGCCACGGACAGTGAGACGAAGCGGATGGTGCCGCTCAAACGGATGTACTGGCCCGCCTAAGAATCTATTCCCGAAAGTCATAAAGCCAACGGAGCAACGGAATGAAGCCGCGTGATCTAAAGACCATCCATGATCTGATTGTTACCGACTACAAAATCACCCGGATTAGCGCGGCTGTGTATCGCCATGAGTTTCACCCTGAAACGACTTCCACCCTTTACGAGTTCGAAGCCAATAAAACTCCGCTCCTCAATGAGGGTGAGCGTTATAACATTGGGTTCACCACCGATAGATCTGGAAAAAACATCGTAGACACTTCCGCGATAGCGGCAACTAGCCTGACAAAGTGCGGCTGTCAGCTACGCGGCGGCTAAGGCGTTTTCCGCGGGTATCGCGGACTCTAATCGCGCGAAGAATGACGATCGCGTGTCCCACAAGGGTGTTGGGTAACCCGCAATGAGTCTTCCATCACCGTTTCTTAATTGGGTTAGGGATCGCGGCGTTTCCATGATGGACGCGTTCGGCACGGAGGACGTCGCTCTCGATGCCGAGGACGCCATCGAAGCAGCGCAGTTGCTCGCCGACACCGGGGTAGCGGTCCTGGGCGGAGATGTATTCTTTCGGACGGCGCAAGGCTTCGAGCTGGCCTACGCCAACTGGTGCAGCAATCCAAGACCCGGCGAGAATGCGGCCGCCTACGCGGCTCGGTCCATCCGGGAAACCTGTGACTACATCCGAGACTTTCCGATACGTCCCGACCGGACAGCGATCTTCGCTCTAGTCGTTTCCGAGGTCTTTTAAGGCTGCCTTGGCTACGTTGATGAGGACGTCGACGGGCATGATCTCGCTGGGTTCGGATCCGATTCGGCCGACGGATTCACGTCCGCCTTTGACCCATACCGTGCCTCAGCAGGTCAGCGTGCTGAGCGGCGAGTGCGTTGAGATCGGGGGCTAAGGGACTGTCCGGAAACGTATCCCTGAACAGGACGCCCAGCAGCATCGGGCCCATGATGGAAAAGAGCATCAGCGCAGGATCTCCTTCCCGGATGCTTCCGGTCGACTGGCCCCGCTTGATGTTTGCCGTCAAAAACGCTGCGACCTTGCCGATGACCTCGTCATGCCAAACCGCCGCAAGGTCGGGAAACGTCCGGCCCTCGACCAGAACCATGCGCACGATACCGGGAACGCGCGGATCGCTCATCCTGTCGGCGACCTGCGAGAGGATCATTGGCAGGACGGTGGTGACGTCGTTGTCCGCGCTACTTGACGCGTTTTCGATGGTGCTGAGGTGCTCCGTCACGAGATGCCGGGCGACCGCCCGGAAGACATCCGCTTTCGTTTCGAAATATCGGTAAATCGTCCCTTTCACCACGCCGGCTCGTCTGGCTATGTCGGCCAGCTTTGCATTGGCGTAACCCTTGGCCACGAACTCATCAATAGCGGCTTCGATGATTTCCTGTGGGCGGGCGTCTTTGCGCCGGCTCCATTTAGGTTCCTGTTCTGTCACAAATCCTGCCTGTCGGTTACTCCCGGACGATAACAACGCGAAGCGAAGTAGGAGTCCAGCGTTTCGACCGAGCCGGTGGGGTCGGCGAGGGCAACCCATGTGTCGGGACGGAGCAGATAGAGCGCGTCCTGCCGGAGACCCGCTTTTTCATACGCGGATGTCCAGGTGAATTCCCGTAGCACGACCCCGCGCTCGCCACACCATGCTTTGAGGCCTTCCTTCGCGGTGCCGTACACGTGCACCTGCCATCCCATCCTGGCCAAAGATTCGAAATTATCGCGTCCATCGATGCTGACCCAGGGGAGGCGCTCGCCGGCGTCGACGTCTCCTGCCGTCCCCTCGCTTAGTGTGCTGTCTTTGTAGGTCAGGGCCGTCTGCGACACCATCCTGAACAGGAGTTCGCGTGCAGGGCCGACCTTGTACACAGCACTGGCAATCGACGGCACGCCGTAGCTGCGCATGATGTCGGCAAGCCCTCCATCCGCCGTGATCAGGCTGAAGACTCGGTCGGTGGTCTTGACCAGCTCGCGTGCAAAGGCCTGCCGTTCGTCGGCATACGTGTCGAGCAGCGCGTCCGGCGCCCGGCCGTGGATGACCTCGGCGAGTTTCCAGGCGAGGTTGATGGCATCGAGAATTCCGGTATTCATGCCCTGTCCACCCGCCGGGCTATGGACGTGACCCGCGTCGCCCATCAGAAAAACCCGGCCTTCGCGGAAACGGTCGGCAACACGGTGATGTACACGGTAATGGGAAAACCAGTTGACCTTCTCGACCTTGATACCGACGCTCGCGATGGCCTCTTGCCCGACATCTTCGAAGGTCAGGCTTTCCGGGTGCTGTGCGCGCTCGTCCTGAACGGTTCCGATGAGCCGCGCCTTCCCGTCATCGCTGTAGGAGAGCACCGCAACGAAGTCCGATCCGTTGAGCGCGATATGCGCCTCGCCCATGTGTTCGAGGCCTGACAGCTCGACGTCGGCAACATAGAAGACCTGCCGGTACGTGCCCCCCTCGAAACCTATGCCGAGCTGTTTGCGGACGGTGGAGCTTGCCCCGTCGCAGGCTGACAGATACATGGCCGATGCCGTTTCCTCCGTCCCGTCTGCGTTACGAAGACGCGCTTCGACGTGGTCTCCCTTGTCCTGAAAGTCGACCAGCTCAGTCTCCCGTTCGACGTTCACGCCGAGGGAGGCGAGCTTGGCCACCAGCGTCTCTTCGTGGAGGTCCTGGGGATAGACGAGGATGTAGGGGTAGGGGGACAGACCGCTGCCGATGTCTTGCAATGCAACCCGGGCGCGACGCTTTCCGCGCGCCCAGATATTCATGGCCCGGTTCTGGAAACCCGCGGCAACCACTTCGTCGCTGAGATCCAGCTGCCGGTAGAGCTCCAGTGTCCTGGCCTGCACGGCCATGGCCCGGGACGTGGTCCCTGGCCCGGCCGTTCGGTCGATGATTCGGACCTTCACACCCTGGGCCGTCAGCCAGAGTGCATGCGCTAGGCCAGTGGGGCCTGCACCAACGATAAGAACGTCCGACATGGCACATCTCGACCGAGTTAATGACTTTCAGGTCATTTTGGCAGGAATGGAGGTGGCGTCAAGCCCAGAGCCGGGCAGACCGCCGAGCTCTGCTGCCGGGCGCGTGTCGAAGATTCTCAGCGACAGGCGAAACGAAGGATGGAAGGTCGCCCGCGTCCACGGTGATATTTACCGACGACCCCTGGCCGAGCGCGACAACGTCGATGCCCGATGTTTCGAGCGGGGCGAGTACCCGCTCCATGGCTTTTCGCACGCCGACATCTCTCAACAGATCCACGGTCGCGCCCTCGGTGTCGTAGAAATCGTTCCCAACATAGATGCGAGCCCGCGGGCGGTCCCCGCCCGCAGGATCGGTCAGTTCAACTCGAGTGATTGGCCTGGCTCGCAGCCATTTCAGCAATGGAATGAGCCCCGTCTTTCCGAGCACGCCCAGTGCGCCAAGAATCGCCGAAGCATTCGCGGTGGCGGTTGCCTCGGAGCCCGCGAAGATGTCGCGAACCGACTGCAGCCACTTGACGCCTGTTACGAAGTCGACGTTGAAGCTGCCCGTCTTGAACGAACCTTTGACGTTGACGTTCACCTTGGCCTTGTCGCCATAGAGAACCTTGGCCGAGGCATCCAGCAGGTCCGCCATGGCAAGAAGTGCCGGCGCGAGTTCGCGCGGATCCATCTCATGGTTTTCGAGAGCCGGGCCATCGTAAGTAACGCGAAACTCGGTCGTGTCGCTCATCGTACCTCCGTGTATTCCACCATCTGAAATGCCGGGGGATTGTATCTCCGCATCCGCTGGCGAGGGCGCCGGTACCGTCCTGGACGAAGCGAAAGGGGTGGAAACCTACCGAGAGTCGTGGGTGGCACCACACCCCTTCACACAATCGCCGTCCCAACAGAGCAGTATCACGTCTGAAGGGAGGGTCGCACATGCGAGGTATGGTTGCCTGGTACCACCATGAGCTTCGTGTAGCGCTCATCGAGCGAATCGCGGGGTTTACCGTGGGTACGCTGGAAGAAGGCCTCATCTCGCCGGGCGACGTCCTGTCAGGCGACCTTCGCACGTTTGGCTGCAGCCGTCTCAACAACGAAACAACCGGAAAATCCCTGCTTTTCGACGTCGAGGCCGAAGCGCTGACGGAAGAGGAAGCGACCGATCTTCTTGCCTTCATCCGCTGAGCTTTCGCGCCAGATCCACAAACGCTCGACGTTTCGTCTGCCACGTTTGGCCACCTTCAACGAGGCGCAGGGTATGAGCGATGACACCAGCAAACGCGGCCCCGGCGATGCGCAGCGTATTAATGTCCATGAGGATTACGAGGTCGAATACTGGACCCGGGTTCTCGGCGTACCGGAAGACAAGCTTCGGGAGACGGTGAAGCGCATCGGCGTCATGACGGACGATGTCCGGAAGGCATTAGGCAAGGCATGACGGAAGAAGTGCTGATCTACATCTCGCCGCCGTCCACGGCGCGAGGCCCATGGCGCGTCCGCTCGGATCATCGTCCGGTCGACGAGGTCCGCTCCGAGCGTGAAGCGATCGAGCTTGCCGGCAATTACGCGCGGATGGTCGAGCGCGCCGGCGGCACGGTAGTGGTCAAGGTCGAGCGCCAGGATGGCTGCTGGGAAACGTACAAGGCCTAGCCCTACAGCCAACCGCAAGTTGTTTTTTTAGGGTTTACCCGGTTTACCAGCGCGTTGCACTCGCACTGGATGCGATCGGCGCAAAGTCCGGACACTCTCCTGTGTCCGGCATGTTCGCTGCGATGGCGCTTACGGCTCGACCAGCGCCGTCGACCCATATGCCTCGCCGATAGCACGCTGAAACGCATCGATCTGACTGGACGACTCCGGCGACAGCCGCGTTTTGTCGTTGATCGCCATCGCCCCTCTGGAGAACGCCATGCTCAGCGTGAAATTTTCCTTCTGCAGGGCTTCCTGGTCTGACGCATCTTTGGCCTTCAGATACTTCGCGTAGTTTTCGCGCAGCGGTTCCGCCAGCTTCTCCAGAGCCGGATCGTCGATCGGCGGCAAAGTCGGGGAGAGGACGGTCAGCTTGTGAACGACAGGCGACGGATTCTTCGGGCGGTTCGCTTCGAAGTAGCCTTTCGCGTCCGCATTCTTCTCGAAGAAGGCGATGAAGTCTTTCGCACGGAAGACTTTGTTATGCACCGTGTTATTCAGGCCGTTGTCGTGCTCGGTCACACTGTCGGGAAGCTCTTCGTCCACGCCATACGTCCAGTCCTTGTCGATGAAGAGGGCATCCGACTGCTTCATGGTGCCTTCGAAGGGCACGCCATCGAGTACGATGGTGTCGAGCTTGCCCTGATACCCGGGCGACTTGGTATTCACCTTCTCGAAGCTCTGGCGATAAATCACATAGTCACCCAGCGTTGGGTTGATGATGCCGCCCCGCCCCCGATAGTACGAGATGAACCGGATGTCGCCGACGACGTCCCCTTTCATGGTGTGTTCTCCCGCGCTGAGCGACACGCTCTCGGCGTCATGCGCGGCGACCTCGTATGCCTTACCGTCGATGGTCAGCGAAAGCGGCTTATCCGTCGGGTTGTCGATGGAGTAGCTGGCGCTGCGGTCGCCGCAACCGGCGAGAAGGGCAACGAGGAGTAAGGGGATAAGTCTTTTTTTCACGGAGTTCACTATGGGGACGATCTTTCGATGGGCCGGCGAGGCTAACAAACGTCGCAGGATTTCGCGAGGTCGTCGATACGGTCGATCAGGCACGCTGGCTCAGTCAGCGGCACTAGATCGACGAGACGGATTCCGCTCACGCCTCTAGCGGATCGTCCTCATGCAGTTCGTCCATCCAGCCTTTTCGTCGGTGCAGCACCCACTCGACATGCTGGGAGAACAGCACATCGATGGTGCCGCCCTGGTGCATCGAGGCGAGACGGTGCTCGGTGACGTTGCCGAGGTGCTCGGCCTGTTCGGCATAGCCAACGATACCCTCGCGTTCGAGCTGGGCGAGGACGGCAGTCAGATTGGTGTGGCGGGCGTGCTGGACGGGCATGGTTGGTCGGCTCAGCGTGTTTGTTAGTGAATCGGCGTGGGTCGGCCAGGCTTTAGGGTGCAATTGTGAAAGAGGTGGCGCCGACGTTCCGCTACCCTGCGCACGGATTGCGGCATCGATCCCCTCACATCGCACCCATCCGCGCCCGGAACCCGCCCATGACATTGCAAGAAGACAAGGATTACGACAGCCAGTCCGTCTATTCCCCGTTGACCCTGGCCATTTACGACACGCTCGTCCTGCGTATCTCCAACCCCGCCGTGTGGCGCTGTCCGACCTCACGGATCCTCGGGATCTACGACAGTTACGTAAGTTCTAACCATCTGGATGTAGGTGTCGGCACGGGGTGGTACCTGGATCATTGCCGCTTCCCGGCCGCGCCGCGGCTGGCGCTGATGGACCTCAACCACAATGCCCTGCGCTCGGCGGCGAAGCGGGTGGAGCGCTACGCGCCCGAGAGCCACGTGGCCGACGTGTTGCAGCCGGTGCGACCGGTCGGCGAGCCGTTCGCGTCCATCGGCCTGACCTATCTGCTGCACTGCCTGCCGGGCAACATGCCCGGGAAGGCCCGTGTTTTCGACCACATGCTGCCGTTGCTCGCTCCGGGTGGCGTGATCTTCGGTGCGACCATCCTGGCGGAAGGTGTGGTGCGTAGCGGTGCGGCCGTGCGGCTGATGGCGTTCTATAACCGCAAGGGTATCTTCGGTAACGCGACGGACAGCCTGGATGATCTGCGGGCCGAACTCACGAAGCGTTTCGACAAGGTCGACATCACCGTCGTCGGCTGCGTGGCGCTGTTCGTAGCCTCGGCGCCGCGATCTTTCCGGCCCGTCCTGCAACAGGTGCCGGCTCAGAAGACGACCTGAGCCCGCACCGCCACCGAATTACCGGCGTCAGGCCCGGTAAAACTGCCCACCTGGTTATCCGTATTCCAGTGGACATAGTTGAGCATCAGCCGCGACCAGTCGTTGAGGTACCAGTTCACGCCGAGCGTATAGCTCTTGCCGATACCGCCGCGCGGTGCGTCCGCGTAGTCGTAATGGTCGACACGCCCGGCGAGCTCGAAGGCACCCCAGCCGCCCGACGTCACCGGGTTGTTCACCTTCACCGCTTTCCAGCTGCCCGAACGGCTGGAGAACCCTGGCGCTTCGCCGGTAATCATCCAGCCGGCGGCGAAACTGGACCCGTGCCGCGTGACCGAGTCGGCGGTGCTCGAATCGATGGTTCGCTTGCCGTACTCGGTCATCAGCCAGAAGTTGCGCAGTACCCCGCCCAGTTCGTAGCCCTTGCCACGATCCTGCGTGGGATTGGCGATGGAGCTGGCCGATACCGCGAGGTTGTCATTGTAGTCGAGCGCGATGGCCGGCGTGTTGTTGATGCTGGTGACGCCGTCGCTGATCTTCTCGTAGTAGTACCAGCCACCCACATGCAGGAAGCCGTTTTCGGTCTTCCACGGATTCCAGTGCGCGCGGGTGAGGTACGTGGTCGAGTCGGTGCGCGTGCCCGACGTGGAACTGTTCGGGGCGTTGCCGTTGATCGACAGGCTGTAATGCCAGTTGTTGCCGTACATCCGCATCTGTGCGCCCATGCCGAAGTAGCTGACGACGGGCTGGCCCACCGCGGTCGCGGCGTTGCGCAGCATGAAGGGCACGCGCGCCGATTCGGACGAGCCTTCGGTGCCGAGATCCTTGAGGAAGTTGCCGAGATAGAACTTCGTCGTGTTGCCGAACAGCTTCGCGGTGTACGTGAGGTAGGTCTGGCGCAGGGCGACGACGTTATCGGCGAAGTCCGCTTCGACGTGATAACCGAGTGCACCGATGGTGCCTTCGCCGCCGAGGCGCGCGCTGGTGATCTGCGCCCCGTTGATGTTGCGTGTGTCGTAATTCGATCCGCTGGTACGGGTGAAGTCGATCAGGAGGCGACCGTCGGGCTTGAAGGTGAAGAAGCCATCGTCGCTGCGGAACAGCGGGCCGGCTTCGCCGCCGAGGCCCCAGCGCGTGCTGCCACCGGAGGATTTCGTTGCGCCACCGCGCGCCATGGCGACGGCGATCTCGCTCTCGCGCGTATCGGCGATGGCCGCGTCGACCTGCGCCTGGCGGCGGTCGTCTTCGCTGGCAGGTGACTGCGTGTCGGTGGGCGCGACGGGAGTACGGGCATCGACACCGGCGGAAGCCACGGCGGGAGCACGCGTCTGGCCTTCCACCACGGCAAGGCGCTGCTTCAACGCATCGATCTGCGCGGCCTGCTGTTGGATCAGTTTCAACAAGTCGGCGTTGGTTACCCTGTCGGCGGCCATCGACGGCGCGGACATGCCGCTGGCAAAAAGCACGGCGGCGATCGCCGGATAGAGGCGGGACTGGCTTGTCTTCATGGCATGCGTCTCGTCGTCGGTGGCGATCAGTTGTCGTCCGGAATCGCATCGCTGGCCGCGGGCGCGGCATTCGACGGCGATGTGGCGGGCACGGCGAACGGGCCGGTGTCGACGGCGTTGAAGAAGCCTGCGCGACGTGCCCAGGCGGCGAACAAGCGAGGCCATTGCGCCGGCGCCGAGCCGGGATCGCCAAGACCCCACCCATGACCACCCTTGTCGAACACATGCATTTCGGCGTCGACATCGTTCTTGTGCAGGGCGTCGAACATCACCAGGCTGTTACCGATGTTGGCGATCGGGTCGTCGGCGGCCTGCGCGAGAAAGGTCGGCGGCGTGTCGTGCGTCACGTGGAGTTCGACCGAATAGGCCTGCACCGCATCGGACTGCGTGGACAGTTCGCGGCTGGACCGTGTGGTATCGAAGGGCTTCTGCAACGAGATCACCGGGTAGATCAGACCGGCGAAATCCGGTCGTGCCGACTGTTGGTCCGCCGCGTCGACGGCGGGATAGAACGCATCGGCAAAGCGCGTCTCGGCGATACCGGCAAGATTGCCACCCGCCGAGAACCCGATCACACCCACGCGCTTCGGATCGATGCCGAGCTCGCTGGCATGCGCACGTAAAACGCGGATCGCGCGCTGCGCATCCTGGAATGGCGCGACGGCCGGCCAGTGATCGGCGGGCAGGCGGTAATAAAGCACCACCGGCGTGACGCCCAGCGCCGCCAGCCATTTCGCCGTCGGGATCACTTCATGCCCGATCCCGATACGGAAATAGCCACCGCCGCCGATGAGGATCACCGCCGCGCCATTTGGGCGGGCGGGGCGATATACCTCGATACGCGGGCGGCTGACGTTGGAGACCGCGCCGACACCGGTACCGCTCTGGCCGATACGCTCCGGCCCCTTCGGACCGCTGCCGCCGCCCGGCGGAGTGCCGGGCCACAGATCGATGGAGGTGGGTTTACCGGCATCCGGCGCGGCCTGCGCGGCCACCTGGCCGGTGCACGCGAGACCGACGGCCGCGGCGAGTAGCGCGACGCGAAGCAAGCTCATGAGTGTTTCCCCTGTGAAGCGACGAGCGTGGGCGCGCGGTTCTCCGCGCGAGACGACAGAGCAGCGTCCAGAGCCTTGCGATCCAGCGCGCCTTCCCAGCGTGCGACGACCACGGTAGCCACGGCGTTGCCGATGAAATTGGTGAGCGAGCGGCACTCGCTCATGAACCGATCGACACCGAGGATCAGCGCCATGCCCGCAACCGGCAGCGAGGGCACCACGGACAGGGTCGCCGCGAGCGTGACGAATCCCGCACCGGTGACGCCCGCCGCGCCCTTCGAGCTGACCATCGCCACCAGCAGCAGGGCGACCTGTTCACCGAGCGTCAGCGGTGTGTTTGTCGCCTGCGCGATGAACAACGCGGCCAGGGTCATGTAGATGTTGGTGCCATCCAGATTGAACGAGTAACCGGTGGGCACGACCAGGCCGACGACGGACTTGTCGCAACCGGCACGTTCCATCTTCTCCATCAGCGAGGGAAGCGCGGCCTCCGACGACGAGGTGCCGAGTACCAGCAACAGCTCCGCCTTGAGATAGCGCAGCAGCCTGAAAATCGAGAACCCGGCCAGTCTGGCGACCGTGCCCAGCACCACCACGATGAACAGGATCGCCGTGCCATAGAACGTGGCGACCAGAAACAGCAGGTTCGACAGCGACTCGATGCCATAGCGCCCGATGGTGAACGCGATGGCGCCGAAGGCGCCGATGGGTGCGGCCTTCATCAGCAGATGCACCAGAGTGAACACCGGCGCGGTCAGCGACTCGAAGAAGGACACGACCGGCTTCGCGCGCTCGCCGGCCATCGTCAGCGAGATGCCGAACAGCACCGCGAACAGCAGCACCTGCAGGATATTGCCCGAGGTGAACGCGCCGACCACCGTGTCCGGAATGATGTCGAGCAGGAAGCCGGTCAGCGAGATATCGTGCGCCTTGGACGCATAGGTCGCGATTTCCTTCGTCGACAGGGTCGCGGGATCGATGTTCAGACCCGCACCCGGCTGCACCACGTTGGCCACGAGCAGGCCGACGATCAGCGCGAGGGTCGAGAAGACCAGAAAGTAGATCATCGCCTTCAGCACGACGCGGCCGACGGCGTTGAGGTGCGGCATGCCGGCGATGCCGGTGACCACGGTGAGGAAGATCACGGGCGCGATGATCATCTTCACCAGCTTGATGAAGGCATCGCCGAGGGGCTTCAGCGACTGGCCGAACGTCGGCCAGAAGTGGCCGAGCAGGGCGCCGAGTGCGATGGCCAGCAACACCTGGACGTAGGTCTGGCGATAGAAGGGGACAGGTACGACGGGCGAGGCGGAGCGCAGGGACATGGCACGACAACGGCAGCTGCCCTTTTGAGGGCGGGTGCCGTTTTGTACTCCCTGCGGCCGGAACGACCCATAGCACATTCCGGCTAGAGGTCCCGCGCCTGTGCGAGCATGTCGCATGCCCCGATCGCGTCTTGCCCGCCTCGTTACCCTGCTGATCCTGTTGCTGGCCATGGCCGGGAGCGTGGCGCTGGGCGGCTGGTGGGCCTGGCGGCGGGCGCTTGGCGGCATCGCCGCGCAGTCGGCGGACCGGCTCAATCTGCATGCGCTGGCGGTACAGCGCCTGATCGATCGCTTTACCGTGCTGCCTGACGTGCTGGCGCTGGATCCCGAGCTCAGGGCCGCGTTGTCCGGTCCGACCGCAGCCATCGATACGCCGGCGCTCAACCGCAAACTGGAACAGGCCAACGGCGCGGTGCATGCTTCGACGCTGACTCTGCTGGACCGTGACGGCCACGCCGTGGCCGCCAACAACTGGAACACGCCGGAAAGTAACGTCGGTCTGGATTACCGTTTCCGGCCGTATTTTCAGGACGCGATGCGTGACGGCCACTCCACGTTCTACGCGCTGGGCGTATCCACCAACGTGCCGGGCTACTTCATCACCCGCACGGTCGACGACGATACGGGCCGTCATATCGGTGTGGTCGTGGTCAAGATCACGCTGGACGATGTGCGCCACGACTGGGCGCGCGGAGAGGACATCGTCTTGCTGGCCGACCGGCACGGCGTGGTCTTCCTGGCCAACCGTGGCCCCGAATGGATGTACCGCACCTTGCACGCGCTCGATCCACGGGACGCCTTATCCATCGATCGCACGCGCCAGTACGGCGGTCGCACGCTTCCCCTGATCGTACGCACGCGGGTGGGAACCGCCGGGGACGGTGCGGATCAGGTGAGGGTGACGTCGCCCGCGCTGCCTCATGAGGTCATCTGGCGCAGCCTGCCATTACCGCAGCAGGCCTGGACACTGCACCTGCTGGCCGATGCGCGCCCGGCGACCGTGGCGGCACGCAACGCGGCGCTGATCGTACTGGCAGGCTGGCTGCCTGTGATCCTCTTCGGTCTGTTCCTGCAACAGCGGATCCGCCTTGCACGTCTGCGTCTGCGCAGCCGCGAGGAACTGGAGCGCATGGTGGCGCATCATGCCGCCGCGCTGCGGTCGGCGCAGGACAGCATCGTAGCCGCCGCGCATGAGGCGACCCAGGGGGTACATGGCAACCTGGAGCACCTGCCGCAAGGCGTGAGCGTCGTCGATGCCTCGCTGCGTCTGGTGGCGTGGAATTCGCGTTACCAGCAGATTTTCGGTTTTCCCGACGACTACATGCGGGTGGGGCGGCCCATCGAGGACATGTTCCGCTTCAACGCTCGTCGAGGCCTTCTGGGCCCGGGCGATCCCGAGGAAGCGATTCAGCGTCGTCTCGCCTACCTGCGTGCGGGTAGCCCGCACATGTATGAGCGCGAGCGTCCGGACGGCACGACGTTCGAGATTCGTGGCAACCCGCTCCCGGATGGTGGCTTCGTTACCAGTTATGCCGACATCACCGCGTACAAGGCGGCGGCGCGCGAGTTGCGCTCGCTGGCGACGAGCCTAGAGCAACGCGTCGACGAGCGCACGCGCGATCTCCACGAGGCCAAGGCGGAGGCCGAGCGCGCCAACCGATCCAAGACGCGTTTCATCGCCGCCGCCGTGCATGACCTTCTCCAGCCGTTGAATGCCGCGCGTCTTTTCATCGGTACGCTGGCGGAGGGCCGGCTCGACGCGAACGAGCGCGAACTGGCAGAGCGTGTTCGCAGCGCCCTCGACACGCAGGACGAACTGCTTGCCAGCTTGCTCGACGTGTCCCGTCTGGAGGGCGGTGCGGTCGAGCCCCGTTTCACGGCGGTGGCACTGGGCCCGCTGCTTGCCGATCTGGCCCGCCAGTTTGCCGTGCTGGCCGATTCGCGGGGCCTGCGCCTGCGTTGGGTCGACAGTGCTTTCGTCGTGCGTGCCGATGCCTTGCTGCTTCGCCGCGTGCTGCAGAACTTCCTCTCCAACGCGATCCACTACACACCGCGCGGTGGCGTGCTGATTGGTGCGCGGCGGCAGGACGATGCGGTGCGCATCGAGGTCTGGGATACGGGGCTCGGTATTCCGGAGGCGAAAACACGCGCGATCTTCGACGAGTTTCTTCGCCTCGATAACGGGATGGATCGCGATCGTCGCAGTTCGGGGCTCGGTCTCTCCATTGTCGATCGCATCGGTCGGCTGCTTGGAGCGCGTGTCGGCGTGCGCTCCCGGCTGGGGCGCGGCAGCGTGTTCTCCATCGCCGTTCCGGTGTATCGCGGCGATGCCGATGTGGTCGCGCCGGGTGCGAGTGCCGAAGACGAGTCGCCCTTTACGGGGGCGCGTGTGATGCTCGTCGATGCCGACGCCGTCACGCGACAGGCGACGGCCCGGCTGTTGTCTTCGTGGGGCTGCGATGTCGTGGCCGTCCCCGGGGCCAGCGCAGCCATGCGTCATGCCGAGACCGACGAGGCACCGTCGATCGTGTTGCTCGAGGATCCGATCGATGGCATGGCTACCGAAGAGCTTCGCGTAGCGCTCGGTTCGCGATGGGGCAGCCTGCCGCCGGTCGTGCTCATCGCGGAGGCGCCGTCGGCATCGGATGTCGAGCGCGCCGCGGCGGCCGGGCTGCGCTACCTGACCAAGCCGCTGGCGCCCGCACGTCTGCGTGCGGTGATGAGCCGGCTGCTGATGCTCGCCGGCTAGCGGGTCGCGTCAGCCGGGATGCGAGCCATCGACACCCTCGTCGATGTCGAGCGACTTCACCAGCACGGCGGCCTGCGTGCGCGAGCGGCATTCGAGCTTGGACAGCACGGCCGTGACGTGAATCTTCACGGTGTTCTCGGCGAGGCCGAGCTCGGCGGCGATCTGCTTGTTGAGCAGACCTTCGGCCATCAGCATGAGCACGCGGAACTGCGCGGGCGTGAGCCGCGCCAGCCGCGCGGCCAGTTGCGCGTCGTCGTCGCTGCGCTCGGCGCGCGCACCCACGAAAGCCGTGCCGCCCTGCATGACCTCGGCCACCGCCTCGCGCAATACCTCGGCGGGTGCGGACTTGGAGACGAATCCCGCCGCGCCGAACTGCTGGGCCCGGCGCACGTTGCGCGGGTGGTCGTTCGAGGAAACCACCAGCACGGGCACGTCGGGGTGCTCGCCGCGCAACCAGAGCAGGGAGGAGAACCCCATGGCGCCCGGCATGGTCAGGTCGAGCAGGACCAGGTCGACGGATTCCCCGGAGGCGAGCACGGTCTCCATGGCGCTGTGGCTGGCGGCTTCCAGCGCACGGCCGCCGCGGAGGGGTTCGGCCAGCGCGTGCAGCAGGGCGCCGCGGAACATCGGGTGGTCGTCGGCGATCAGCAGGGTCAGAGGCATACGCCGATTCTAGGGCCTTGCTTCCACGTTCACATCACGTGCGCTCGCCCTCCCTGAAGGTATGCCTCTGGTGGAAACGCGTAGAACGATCAGGAGAAGGGCATGACCGGCGGCGCTCTCAAACGAACCATCGTCTCGGCGGTGGACGGTTTCAGCGACGATGAGCTGATGACGCGCGCCGCGGCGCTGGCGTTCTACGCGGCGCTGTCGTTCGCGCCGCTCCTGCTCCTGCTGGTCTGGGTCATTTCGCTGCTTCACCCCGAATGGCGTGACCAGCTGACCGAGGCCCTGTCGGCGGTCGTCGGCAGCCGCGCGGCTGGCGCGATCGATTCGGTGATCAACAGCGCCAGGGCGCATCCGCGAATCGGCGACATCGCGGGCGTTATCGGCATCGGCGTGACACTGTTCGCCGCTTCGGCGGTGTTCGCCCAGTTGCAGGGCACCCTCGATCGGGTGTGGCGGGTGAAGGCCCGGCCGGGCGAGGCCGTGGGCGCCTGGCTGCGCGCGCGCGGCCGCGCCTTCGCGCTGCTCGGCGGCATGGCCTTCATGATGATTGTCTCGTTTATCGTCAGCGCGATCATCCAGACCATGATCCGCGGTGACTCCACCGCCTGGAAGGCGGTGGAATTCGGTATCTCCGTGGTGGTTTTCGTGGTGGCCTTCGGCGCCATGTACAAGGTGCTCCCCGACGCGGTGATCGACTGGAGCGAGGCGCTGATCGGCGCGGTGCTCACCACGGTGCTGTTCATGGTTGGCAAGTACGCTATCGGCCTCTATATCCAGTATTCGGATGTCGGCGGCGCGTACGGACCGGCCGGTGCCTTCGTGGTGTTGCTCACGTGGACCTATTACTCATCGATCATCGTCCTGCTCGGCGCGGAGCTGACCCGTGGCGTTGCCGACGCCCGCGGCAAGCCGATCCGGCCCAGCACGCACGCGGTCGAGATCGAGGCGGCGCCGGCCGAGGTGCAGCACGGGCCGAAGCGGCCGGTGCGCCAGGTCCGGACGCTGAAGGTCTCCTCGCCCGCCGTCGCGGGCTCGCTCATCGCGGCCGGTGTGATCGCCGGACTCGTCTTCGCACCGGGCTCGCGTCGCAAGGCGCGCGGCCGCGGCGTATAACGGGGGCATGCATCCCACGCAGCCTCGCCGCGCGTTCACCGCGCGGCGCTCTCTTTTTGTCGTAAGTCCCGCGGATTCATCGCATGCTTGATCAGGTAAGACAGCAGAATCCCGACCCGGCGATGGTCGACGTCCTTTCCGGGCGCCGCCGTGGCCTGTCCGCGCTGCTGCCGTTCGCGGGGCCGGCGATGGTGGTCTCGGTCGCGTATATCGATCCGGGCAACTTCGCCACGAATATCCAGGCGGGCGCTCGCTACGGCTATGCGTTGCTCTGGGTGGTGCTCCTGGCCAATCTGGTCGCGATGTTGTTCCAGAGCCTCTCCGCCCGGCTGGGAATCGTCACGGGCCGCAATCTCGCGGAGCTCTGTCGGGATCGCCTGCCGAGACCGCTGGTCTATCTGATGTGGGTGGTGAGCGAACTGGCGGCGATGGCTACCGATCTCGCCGAATTCCTCGGCGGGGCGATCGGCCTGAGCCTGTTGTTCCACATGCCGCTGCTGGTGGGCATGGGAATCACCGGCATCGTCACGTACGCGCTGCTGATGCTGGAAGGCAAAGGCTACCGGCGGCTCGAACTGACCATCGGTGCGCTGGTCGGCGTGGTCGGACTGTCGTATCTCGTGGAGCTGTTCATCGCGCCGGTGGGCTGGAAGTCGCTGGGCCAGCAGATTTTCGTGCCGAGCATTCCGGACAGCGCCGCCATCGCCATCGCCGTGGGCATCATCGGCGCCACAGTGATGCCGCATGCGCTGTTTCTCCACTCGGGGCTGACCGAGCGTCGGGCGCAGCCGAAGAACGACAGCGAGCGCCGGCGGATCATCCGCCTGTCCAACCTCGAGGTGATCCTGGCGCTGGCCGTCGCGGGCCTGATCAACCTCGCCATGGTGGTGATGGCGGCCGGCGCGTTCCACGGAAGCCATCCGGATGTGGCGAAGATCGAAACCGCTTATCAGACACTGGTACCACTGCTTGGCGGCGCTGCCGCGACGATCTTCCTGGTCTCGCTGGTCGCCTCCGGATTCTCCAGCTCGGTCGTCGGCACCATGGCGGGGCAGATGATCATGCAGGGCTTCGTCGATTTTCGCATCCCGATCTGGCTGCGACGGGCGATCACGATGTTGCCCAGCTTCGCGGTGGTGCTGGCCGGCGTCGATGCGACGCGCGCGCTCGTGCTCAGTCAGGTCGCGCTGAGCATCGCGTTGCCGTTCCCGATGATCGCACTGGTGTGGTTCACCAGTCGGCGCGACGTCATGGGTGCCTTCCGCAACGGGATGCTCGTGGTGGGTCTCGCCGCGCTCGCCGCACTGGTGGTGCTCGGGCTCAACGTACTGCTGCTCATGGACGCGTTCGGCGCCGTCTCGCTCTGAATCGGCGGTCCGAATCAGCGCGTCAGAACACCGAGCGCGTCGAGCGTGACCTTCATCGCCACATCGGGCGGCGTGTCACGGTGTTCCGGCAGGAAGGCGCGCAGGCGCTTACCGTCCATCAGCACTTCCTCATTCCACAGGTAGCGCATCTTGCGCACCTCGCGCATCGTCTCGTGAAACGGTGCGATGAGGTTCACCATCCACCAGGCAAACGGACGCATCCGCAGCGACGGCTTACCTGACGCACGACGGATAGCGGCGTGCAGCTCGTCACCGGTGAGGGTGTGTCCCCCGAAGTGGAAGCGTGCAAAGGTCTCGAGTTCGTCCTCGCGATCCAGCAACGCCACGAGGGTCGATGCGACGTCGGGCAGATAGGCCCACGCATGCCGCAGCGCCGGCGGACCGGGATAGCGGATCGCGCGCAGCGGTTTGCCGGGCGTCACGATGCCCTGAGCCAGCCAGTTGTTGCCGCCACCCGGCCCATAGAAGTCACCGCAACGAAGCACGAGGCTGCGTACGCCGTCGCGGGCCGCGCGTTGCAGGTGTCGTTCGACGTCGACGCGGATCTCTCCTTTGCGTGACGGCGGATGCTGCGCGGCGTCCTCGGCGATCATGGGATACACGTCGGGCCCGTAGTTGTAGACCGAGCCGGGCAGCACGATGCGCGCTCCGACGGCATGCGCCGCCGCGATGGTGTTGTCGATCATCGGCAGAACGACGCGCTCCCAGTCCTTGTAGCCGGGCGGGTTCACGGCATGGACGATGACTTGCGCTCCGTCGGCCGCGCGAAGCACGTCGGCGGCGACCATGGCGTCGCCTTCGATCCAGCGGATGCCATCTCCGGTCTTTCCCGTGTGGCGGGTCAGGGCGGTGACGTTCCAGCCCGCGGCGATCAGGGCGCGGGCCGTTTCGCCGCCGACCCCGCCGGTCGCGCCGAGGACGAGGGCAGTGCGCGGGTGCTGGGTCATGGCGGTGCTCCGTTGGGATGGGCAAAGTCTGATGGGTGTGCCCCTGTTCGGGAATTGCGTATCAGTAAACATCTGCTATACGTTTATGTATGGCCAACACCGAGCCCGCCTGGGATCTTTTTCGCTCCTTTCTCGCCGTATTGCGCGAAGGCAGCCTGTCCGGCGCCGCGCGGTCGCTGGACATGACCCAGCCGAGCCTCGGCCGGCATGTGCGGGAGCTGGAGGCGTCGCTTGGCGTTCCGCTGTTCTCCCGCGCATCCCACGGACTCATTCCGACCGACGCGGCGCTGGAGTTGCAGCCTCATGCGGAGGCCATGGCTGCCGCGGCCGCCTCCGTGCTCCGGGTCGCCTCGGGCACGCGTGAGGCATTGCACGGCGTGGTGCGCATCACTGCCAGTGAGGTGGTCGGCGTCGAGATCCTGCCGCCGATGCTTGCGACGTTCCGGCGCGCGCATCCCGGCATCGTCATCGAGCTGTCGACCACCAATCGCACCGAAAATCTGCTGCGTCGGGACGCCGATATCGCCGTTCGCAGTGCGATGCCCGAGCAGGACGCGATGGTCGCCAGGCATGTCTGCGACATACCGCTGGGCTTATACGGTCACCCTGACTACCTCGCCGTGGCTGGCGCGCCCGAACGCGTCGCCGATATCGTCACGCACGCGCTGATCGGTTACGACGAGGAAAAACCGTACATCCGCGCATTGCGGCCGGCCGGTGTCCCGTATTCGCGCGAGCATTTCGCGCTGCGCACGGATAACGATCTGGCCGCGATGGCGGCGATCCGCGCCGGCTTCGGCATCGGCTTCTGTCAGGAGCCGTTGGCGCACCGCATGGGCCTGGTACGCCTACTGCCCGACGAGCTCGAGGTGTGCCTCCCGATCTGGGTCGTCATGCACGAGGACCAGCGCAAGAGCCGTCGTGTCCGAGCCGTATTCGATCATCTCGCCGCCAGCCTCGCCGCCTTCGGGGGCGGTCCTGCGGATGCAAAACTGCTAACCTCCGGCGCCTGACCGACCGGAGATTTGCCATGAGCCTTATCCAGACCCCCGTTTCTTACGGTGAGCTGATCGACAAGATCACGATCCTCCAGATCAAACTGCAGCAGATCAAGGACGCGGCCAAGCTGGCCAATGTGCGCAACGAGCTCGAACTGCTCGAGGCCACGTGGAAGAACGACAGGGCCTCCGAGACCGACATCACCGACGAGACCTCGCGCCTGCTGGCCGTCAACCAGCGCCTGTGGAAGATCGAAGACGACATCCGCATGAAGGAGCGTGCTCAGGCATTCGACGACGAATTCATCCAGCTCGCCCGTTCGGTGTACATCGAAAACGACGAGCGCGCGGCGATCAAGCGCGAGATCAACACGAAGCTGGGCTCGACGCTGGTCGAAGAAAAGTCGTATCAGGACTACCGCGCGCCGCAGGCCTGATCAGGCGAGCGGCAGTTTCAGGAACGCCGCGCAGGCCTCGAAGCGGTCTTTCATGTCGGCGACCTCGACCAGGTCCATGACGCCGGCTTTCTCGATCTTGGTGCCCCAGGGTATTTCGGACGCCGGCTTGCCGAGGAACTTGCGCGACGCCGCGTCGTATCTGTCCACGCACCAGCGACGGTCCGAGTAGGGGCCGGAGCGGTGCGGGTTGCTGGCGGCGTGCAGCCCCAGGACCTTCGTGCCCACCGCGTTGGCCATGTGCATCGGGCCCGAATCCGGCGTGAGGATCATGGCGCTGCGTGCCAGCAGAGCCATGAAACGCTTCAGCGTGTCCTTGCCGGTCAGGTCCAGCGGGGCCGCCGCGGTCGCCGCCAGGATGCTGTCCGCCAGCGCGCGCTCGGGGTCCGACGGACCGCCGACCAGCGCGACACGCATGCCGCGCGCCATCGCGTGGTCGATCAGGGCCGCGTAGCGGTCGACCCGCCAGTTACGCACCGTGTGGCTCGACATCGGACTGACCAGCAGGGTCGGCGCGTCGCCGGGCAGCTGTTCGGCGGCCCACTCATGGGCGTCGGCGGGCACGGGAATGTCCCAGCGCACCTCCGTCTGCTTCAGGCCCAGTGGCTCGATGAAGCTGGCCATGGCGTCAAGCACGTGCTCGCCCGTGCGGGCTTCGATGCGTTCGTTGACGAAGAGCCCGTGCAGGTCCTTGGAGCGGGCGTGGTCGTAGCCGATGCGGCGATCGGCTTTTACGGCCAGGCTCAGCAGATTCGAGCGCAATGCCACCTGCATGTGCAGCAGGGCGTCGAACCGGCGTCCGGCCAGCGCCTGGCGTACCTCGCGCATGCCTTCCCGGCCCTTGCCCTTATCGAAGGTAATGAACTCGACGCCCGGAAAATCGCCCACGAGCTTGCGCTCGAGCTTGCCGACGAGCCACGTCAGGCGCGTGCCGGGCGACTTCTCCTGCAGGGTGCGGACCAGCGGAATCACGTGCGTCACGTCGCCGATGGCGGAGGTACGCAGGATGCAGAGGCTGGAATCTCCCGACGGGAGTGGACGGCTTGGTAGACTGGACACGATCGGAGTACCGGATGAGTGGCTGCGTAAGGGCGGCCGACGAATGACAGAGCAACGAGTCAAGGAGAGCGCGGGCGGGACGATTCTGTTCGACGCCACCCGTGTATCTCAAGTCGACGCACCCTGGTTCTCGCCCGACTACTGGCGCGAGCGGGGTGCGCTGCGCACGCAATCGGGTGGGCGGGGCGGTGTCGCGGTAATCGATACCCCGGCCGGCGAAGCCGTGCTTCGGCATTATCGCCGCGGTGGTATGGTCGCCCGTCTGCTCGGCGATCGCTACCTCTTTACCGGCCGCCGCCGCACACGCAGCGACCGCGAGTTCCGTCTGCTGGCCGAACTGGAGCGCCGGGGCCTGCCCGTGTCGCCGCCGGTGGCCTCACGCTTCGTTCGTCAGGGCTTCCGTTACTCGGCCGACCTGATCACCTTGCGCATTCCTGCCGCCGCCACGCTGGCCGAGCGCCTTCAGGATGGCGCCTTCAATGCGGCGCTGGCGGGACGGGTCGGCGAGCTGATCGCCCGGTTCCACCGGGAGGGCGCCTGGCATGCCGACCTCAACGCGCACAACATCCTGGTCAATGCCGATGGTCTCTACCTGATCGATTTCGACCGGGGGCGTGTGCGCCGTCCGTCGCGCGGCTGGCGCCATGCCAATCTGTCCCGCCTGAAGCGCTCGCTGGTGAAGCTCGGCGCGCGCGACGCGGCCGGGGACACCTTCGACGCCGAGCTATGGCCGGCCCTGATCGAACACTACGAACGGAGCCTGCGCGCATGACCTGGGACCTGCATTTCCTCGGAACCGGCGCGGCACACGCGGTCGAGCTCGGTTCGTCGGCCGTGGTCGTCGAGCGGGACGGCAAACCGCTGCTGCTGGTCGACTGCGGCCCCGATACCCTCGATCGCTACGTCGCCGCCTACGGCACGCCGCCACCGGCGCTCTACGTCACGCATGTGCATATGGACCATGTCGCGGGCATGGAAAGGTTGTTCTTCCGCCTGTGGTTCGACGAAGCCCTGCGCGGCCGCACCCGGGTTTACCTGCACGCCGCACTCCTGCCGTGGTTGCAGGGAAGGGTGGCCGACTACCCGGGCGCACTGGCCGAGGGCGGCGTGAATTACTGGGAGGCCTTCCATCTGCTGCCCTGCACCCGCGGGTTCTGGCACGAAGGCCATTGGTTCGACGTCTTTCCCACCCGGCATCACGTGCAGGGCACCTCGTACGGCCTGGCGCTGCGTGGCAGCTTCGTCTACACGGGCGATACGAGGCCGGTGCCGGAGGCCCTGGCGCTGCACGGTGCGGCTGGCGAACTGATCGCCCATGACTGCGGCGTCATCGGCAATCCGTCGCATACCGGCGTGGACGATCTGGAGCGTGAGTACGCGCCCGAGGTCACCGCGCGCATGGCCCTGTACCACTACGGCAGCGCCGAAGACGGTGAAACGCTGGTCTCACGCGGCTACCGGATCGCTCATCCGGGAGAACGCCTGACTCTGCCCGAACCGGAGCCGCCGCGTCCCGGTGCCGGCTGAGGCTTGCCCCGCCGCGGCGGGAACGTTATCCTTCCGCTTCTTTGCCGGACAGGACGCCGGGGAAGAGGATGTGCAAGTGCGGAGAGGTGTCCGAGTGGTTGAAGGAGCACGCCTGGAAAGTGTGTATACCCTAATAAGGTATCGCGGGTTCGAATCCCGCTCTCTCCGCCAAATCTAAAATGCGACACCGTTAAAGGTGGCGCAGAGACAAACGAAGCGACACCGTGGGAGCGGGATTTGAGCCCGCGCGGGTTCGACAAATTTGTCTGGAACAAATTTGGACGACGCGTAGCGTCGGCCCCGTAGCGAAGCGGAGGGGTGAGGGCAGGAGCCCGAGCAATCCCGCCCGCACGGTTGCAACACCCTGCTTTTAAATTGATTTACCGTCTTTATGGTGACCCTGTCGGTCCCCCCGCGACGATAGTCCGTAAACTCCGCCAGGTCCGGAAGGAAGCAACGGTAGCGGACGACTCGGGTGCCGGGGTGTGGCTGGCAGGGTCATCGCCTTTTCGGGGCTGGGGTGCGCCCGACGCGTGTCCTTGGCACAATCCACTGTCGCCCCAAGGTAATACGCATGTCCTATCAGGTCCTCGCACGCAAGTGGCGCCCACGCAAGTTCGCTGAACTCGTGGGACAGGAGCACGTGGTCCGCGCGCTTACCAACGCGCTCGACTCCGGTCGCATGCATCACGCCTATCTGTTCACCGGCACCCGTGGTGTCGGCAAGACCACGATCGCCCGCATCTTCGCCAAGTCGCTCAACTGCGAGCGCGGCGAGTCGGCCGACCCGTGCGGCGAATGCGCGGTCTGCACGGCGGTGGATGCGGGTCGCTTCGTCGACCTGCTCGAGATCGACGCGGCCAGCAACACCGGCGTGGACGATGTCCGCGAGGTGATCGAGAACGCGCAGTACGCACCGTCCCGGGGGCGCTTCAAGGTGTACCTGGTGGACGAGGTGCACATGCTCTCGAAGCCGGCGTTCAACGCGCTGCTGAAAACGCTGGAAGAACCGCCCCCGCACGTCAAATTCCTGCTTGCGACCACGGATCCGCAGAAGCTGCCGGTGACGGTGCTGTCCCGCTGCCTCAAGTTCAACCTGAAGCGGCTGCTGCCGGATCAGATCACGGGCCAGATGCGCCACATCCTCGGTGCCGAAGGTATCGAGTACGACGACGAAGCCATCGGCGAACTCGCGCATGGCGCGGACGGCTCGCTGCGCGACGGTCTGTCGCTGCTCGATCAGGCGATAGCCTACGGCGGCGGCGCGGTCCGTGCGGACGATGTGCGCGCCATGCTCGGCAGCGTCGAGCGCGGCCAGGTGCTGGGTGTCCTCGAAGCGCTGGCGGCCGGCGACGGCGCCGCGTTGATGGGCGAAGCCGAGCGCATTGCGTCGTTCTCTCCGGATTTCGCCGGCGTGCTCGACGATCTGGCGACGGTGCTTCATCGCATTCAGCTGATCCAGCTGGTGCCCGGTTATCGCGAAGAAGAGAGCGATGCCGGCCTCGCCGATATCGCCTCGCGCATCGCGCCTGAAGACGTCCAGCTGTATTACCAGATCGCCACCACCAGTCGCCGCGAGTTGCCGATGGCGCCCGACGCGCGCATCGGTTTCGAGATGGCCTTGCTGCGCATGTTCGCCTTCCGTCCAACCGACGGCGGTGGAACCGTGGCGGCGGCCGCCGTGGCACGTGCACCCGTTTCCGCGCCCGCGGCGCGCCCGTCCGCACCAGCGGCGGCACCAACACCGGCAGCGGCGCGCCCTGCGGCTCCTGTGCCTCCGGCTACCGCTCCGGTTGCCGCGCGCGCCGCGTCGCGTCCGGCTGCAGCGCCAGCGCCTCCGGCGCCGGAACCCGCCGCGCGCCCCCGGCCGATCAGCATCGGCGCCGATGGTCTGCCGGACTGGCACGACATCGTCGAGCGGGCGAACCTGCGTGGTCCGATCGGCCAGCTGGCGCAAAACTGCTCACTGCGTGAGGTGGACGGCGAGAGCATGGTGCTCGCGCTGCAGCCCCAGCACATGCATCTGGCGGTCGAGCCACTGACCAGCCAGATGGAAGAAAAGGTCTCGCGCGCGCTCGATCGCCGCGTGCGCTTCCGCTTCGTCGCCGACCGGGGCAACCTGGGCACGCCGGCGGAGCGCAGGGCGCAGGCGGCCAGCGACGCGCAGGCCAGGGCGGAAGCCTCGATGGATGCCGACCCCCTTGTACAGGCGCTCAAGCGCGACTTCGACGCGCGCGTCATTCCGCAATCGATCAAACCCGTGGAGCCAGGAACGTGAAAGGTCAAATTGGTCAGCTGATGCAGCAAGCGCAGCGCATGCAGGACGAAATGAAGCGCGCGCAGGACGAACTCGCCAAGACGGAAGTCACCGGCTCCGCGGGTGGCGGCCTCGTCACCGTCACGATGACCGGTGGTCACGAAGTGCGCGCCGTCCATATCGATCGTCAGACGTTCGCTGACGATCCGGAGATGGCCGAGGATCTGGTCGCCGCCGCCGTCAACGACGCGGTCAACAAGATCGCCGAGATGAGCCGCACGCGTCTGGGTGGCGTCACCGCCGGCCTGAACCTGCCTCCGGGCATGAAGCTCCCGTTCTGACGGATCGTCCGACGACACGATGAGTAACGGCTCCCGCCTTCTCGGTGAACTGATCGATGCCCTGCGCTGCCTGCCGGGCGTCGGTGCGAAGAGCGCCCAGCGTATGGCCTTCCACCTGCTCGAACGCGAGCGGCAGGGTGGCCTGCGCCTTTCGTCCGCGCTGGAGTCGGCGATGCGCGATGTGGGCAACTGCACGCGCTGCCGCAATTTCAGCGAGACGCCGGTCTGCTCGCTGTGCGCCAGCGCCACGCGCGACAAGCAGGTGCTGTGCATTGTCGAGTCGCCGTCCGATCTCGCGGCCATCGAACAGGCCACCGGCTTTCGCGGTCACTACTTCGTACTGCTGGGACGGCTGTCACCCCTCGACGGGCTGGGTCCCGACGAGCTCGGGTTGCCGTTGCTTGCCGAGCGGCTGGGGGAGGGCGAGATCGAAGAAATGATCATCGCGACCAACCCGACCGTGGAAGGCGAAGCGACCGCCCACTACATCGGGCAGCTGGCGAAGGCCGCGGGTATTCGTGCCACGCGCCTGGCTCATGGCGTGCCGCTGGGTGGTGAACTGGAGTTCGTCGACCGCGGCACGCTCGCTCACGCATTCGGCAGCCGGCAGTCGCTCGGCTGATATCCAGGGAAACCCGATGACCGACACCATTTTCGCCAAGATCGTCCGCCGCGAAATCCCCGCCGATATCGTCTTCGAAGACGATGACGTGCTGGCCTTCCGTGACCTCAACCCGCAGGCGCCGGTGCACGTGCTCTTCATCCCGAAGCGCGCCATCGCCACGCTGGACGATGCGACCGCGGGCGACGCCGAGTTGCTCGGAAAACTGCTGCTCGCCGCGGCGTCCTACGCCCGCGACCAGGGCCTGTCGAAGGACGGCTATCGCACCGTCATCAACACCAACGCGCACGGCGGCCAGACGGTCTTCCACATCCACGTCCACTTGCTCGCCGGCCGCCAGATGCACTGGCCGCCGGGCTAAGCCGGACGACAGGCACAAAAAAGCCGGCACATGGCCGGCTTTTTTGTGGGTCGCGATACTCAGCGAGCGCGCGGCGGCGGCGGGGGCCGCACGATGATCGTGCGCGGGCGGTAATAGAACGGATCGCCCCAGGGACCGTAGCCGTACGGGCCAAAACCCGGGCCCCAGCCCGGACCCCAGAACGGGTCGTAGAACCCCGGACCGTAGCCACGGTTGATCGGCACGCGCTTCGGCCAGAGGTAGACGACGTCTGCCTCGACGCGAGGATAGGCGTAATCGAAGTCGCCCACCTTCTGCGAGACGGCGCCATGCAGCGTGCCGGTGACGGTGATCTCGCGACCGCGGGTGAACACCTCGGGGTCGTAGAAGCCGTCGCGGCAGGCGACGAAGCGGCCCTGGCTATCGGACTTGCTGGCCGTCGGCCGGGCTTCGCTGTCGAGCGGCTCGGAAAGCACGAAGAAACACGTCTGCTGCGGACCCGGCTCGGTCTTGATGATCTCGCCGCCCCAGCGCACTTTCGCGCCCGGTGCGCCGCCCTGCTGGGCGCCCGAAGTGGATACGTCGTTGAACTGACCCTGCAGCGGCTGCGGCACCGTGGCGCAAGCGCCGAGAGCCAGAGTCGCGGCCGCGATGGCCAGCGGTTTGTACATGGACATGACACATCTCCTGGAAGCGCCGGACACAGTCGGCGCCATGACCTATTTGACCACGCGGCGCGGCCTTAATTCCTTCACCGCACGACTGAATTCACTTACTGATTCAGGCGGCGGTTCGTCATTGGCATAACGCGACCGCAAGTAGACCTCGCTCAACCTTTCCAATGCATTTCGATGGTCGGGCAGCGCGCGGGCCGCGCGAGCCATGAAATGCTTCGGTCCTTCGCCTGCCCGTCGTGTCACGCCGGCCTTTTCGAGTTTCCTCTGTAGCCGACGCATCCACACATCCAACTCATCGCCTTCACGTCGTTGAAAGAGCGCCCATCCCAGGGCGACCACGACCAGCAGGGCGCAACCGATGGCGAGGACGATCGCCAGGTCGCCGACTTCCGCCCGGCGGATGCCGAACGGCTGCAGCAGGCCCTGCTGACGGAGCGAGTCGAATCCGTTAACGGCCTGGTTCCACCATTGGTTGACCACATCCCAGCGATCTCGCGCGCTTCGCCACCACGCCGCATTGAAGAAACTGTCGCCGCCGTCGCCCGCGGCGGCGGCCGCGGCACCCAGCGTGACGCGTTCGGGGCGTACGGCGCCGGTTGGATCGAAGCGAACCCAGCCGCGTCCTTCGAGCCAGAGTTCCGTCCACGCGTGTGCGTCGGCCCGACGAATCAGGAGGTAGTGTCCGAGCGCATTCCAGTAGCCGCCCTGATAGCCGGTGACCACGCGCGCGGGGATGCCCGCTGCGCGCATCAGAAAGGTGAAGGTCGACGAATAGTGCTCGCAGTAACCCTCGCGGGTGCCGAACAGGAAGTCGTCGATGCGGTCGCGTCCCAGTGGCGCGGCGGCCAGCGTGTAGCGGAAGCCGCCGTCATGAAACATCGCCAGGGCGGCCTGGGCGATCGCGGTGGGGTTGCCGCCGAATTGCGCGACCCACGCGGCCGCCTGCGCCCGCGCACGTGGCCCGACGTTCGCCGGAAGCTGCAGGTTGGCGCGACGGGTCTGCGGGTCCAGTGTCGCATCGAGACGGTATTCGCCGGTCGCCGTCGCGTCGTACGTATAGGTCTTGTCGAGTCGCTGATTCGCGAGCGCGGTCCGATCGCTACGCATGCTCGCATCGGTGGGCGCGGTCACGGGCATGTCGAGCATGGGCAGCACCCGCTCGCGCGTCGGCTCCAGCGTGACCCGATAGTGGAACCGCGCCGATCCCTCGAGAACGCTGTCATCGCGGCGGAGGAACCCCGGACTCCATGCCTGACCGTCGAAGCGCGTCATCGTGAAGGCGCGGAAGTAACGCGAGCTGGCAATCGGGACGGGCCCATCGAAGCTGACGCGCATCGCGGGTGTGTCGTCGGTAAGCACCTCGGCCATGTCGCCGGGTGCCATGCGGTCCGACAGTCCGGTCGTGGCGCGGTCCATCGTCGGCGCTCCCCAGAGGGGTGAACTCAGCCGGGGAATGAACAGGAAGGCGAACAGGGCGAGGGGGATCGACACGACCAGAGCCAGAAGCACCGGCATGACCTCGACGCGCAGGCGCATGCGTGCGGGCTCCACTTCCTCCACCGAGCGCAGGGTCATCACGGCGGGCACGATGCCCAGGGCGACGATCAGCGTCGCGACGATGCTCTGGTCGAACAGCAATGCGCTCATCAGTGCGAACGCGGCGAAAGCCACGCCGACGCGCGCGTCGCGCAATCGCTCGCTCTCCATCAGTTTGAGCACCAGCAGGCCCACCGCGAACGCGCTGCCGGGCTCGCGTCCGAACAGGGTGCCGTAGGTCGAAACGATGAGCGCGAGCAGCAGTCCGATCAGCGGGACCTTGATCCAGACCGGTGGATGACGACCGCCTCGGCGACGTTGCTGCCAGCGGGCCACCAAAACCACAGCGAGGCCAGCCGTCAGCCACCAGGGCAGGTGCGGCGCGTGGACGCCGACGACGAACGCCATGGTGAGGCAGAGCAGGTCGAACGATCGGGGCGCGAGGCGGGGCTCATCCGACGGGCGTGCACGCAGCGAAGGGCGGAAGCCGGTCATGGGCGCAGCGCCAGGGCGGTCATGCAGCGGTGGTAATGCTCGTCGCCCTGTGCCACGTCGAAATATCCGTCCGGCAGGCGAAGGCTCCAGCGACGGCCGGATTCGCGAGCCTCGTCCACCCAGCGGGCCAGTCGGGAGATCCGCGACTCGTCGTCGAGTCCGTGCATGCTGTCCCAGTCCAGTCGCCAGTCTTCCTGTGGCGCGGGCTGTTCCAGATCCTTGACCAGCAGGGAGTGGTGCCGGGCACTCAGTTTCCAGGCGATCAGCCGGCGCGGATCGCCCGCACGATATTCGCGCAGCGAAGCGAGTTCGTCGCCGGGACGGGGGCGCCCGCGGTCGGCATCGCCCTGCGGTTCGAAAGGTGTCGGACCCATGCCTTCGGAGCGCGGATACACGAGCACGGCCCGATCGGGATTGAGCCAGCTCCAGACACGGAACATGCCCAGAGGCCAGCGGCTGTGCAGTCGCATGCGCGGCAGCGGCAGCCAGCCGCGGAACTCGGTGGGCAGGTCGAACTCCACCGTCGCCGCTCCGCCTGCCGGAACGACCACCACGTGCTCCCTGCCTTCGACATCGAGGCGCACAGCCATGCGCTCGCGCTGCGATGCCCCGATATCGAGGAAGACACGAACGTTCTCGCCGGCGCGCGCCGTGCCCATCCGCAGACCGCCCACGGTGATGCCGTTGAGCACGCGAAACGCCACCAGCATGCTGCCGGCACTCACCGAACCGACCAGACAGGTGAGGAGCAGGGCGGCGTTATTGGCGTAGTTCAGTGCGCCGATCAGCATGACGGCCAGCAGCACGGTAAACCCCAGGCCGAAACCCGTCGGCACGATATAGATGCGCCGCCGGTGCAGCACGATGGGCATCGGCTCGCGCTGGCGCATGCGGGTGAGTGACGGCAGCCGTCGCTCCGCCCAGGCGGTGAGTCGCTGCACCGCGTCGGGCATCAGGGCACCGCGGTCTCGGCGAGAATCGCCCGGGCAATGACCTCGCGCTGGCTTCCCCGTCCGGGCACCAGTCGGTGCGCGGCGGTGGGGACGAACACGGTCTGGACGTCCTCGGGAATGACGTAGTCACGTCCGCTCAGCAACGCCCATGCGCGCGATGCCGCAAGCAGGGCGAGTCCGGCGCGGGGCGACAGGCCGACCCGCACCTCGTTGTGTTTACGGCTGGCCGTGAGCAGGGCCTGCAGATAGTCGAGCAGGGTCCCGGTGACCTTCACCGCCTGGGATGCCGCATGCAACTGGTCGATCGCCGCGATGTCGAGGCGCGGACTGAGCGAGGCCATCATGTCGCGGCGGTCCTCGCCGATCAGCAGTGCGCGTTCGGCGGCGGGGTCGGGATAGTCGAGGCTCAGGCGCAGCATGAAGCGATCCAGCTGCGAATCAGGCAGAGGGAACGTGCCGGCGAGATCCAGCGGATTCTGCGTCGCGACGACGAAGAAGGGGCGAGGCAGTTCGTGCGTCACACCGTCCACGGTGACCTGTCCCTCGGCCATGGCCTCGAGCAGGGCGCTCTGCGATTTCGGCGTGGCGCGGTTGATCTCGTCCGCCAGCAGGAGGCTGGTGAAGATCGGGCCGGGATGGAAACGGAATTCGCCGGTCTCGCGCTCGTACACGCTGACCCCGATAATGTCCGAAGGCAGCAGGTCACTGGTGAACTGGATGCGCTGGAACTCGAGGTCGAAGGTGGCTGCCAGCGCATGCGCAAGCGTGGTCTTGCCGACACCCGGCACGTCTTCGAGTAGCAGGTGTCCTCCGGCGATCAGGCAGGCAAACGCCAGCTTGACCTGTCGTGGCTTGCCCAGAAGTACGCCGTTGACCTGTGCGAGGGCGCCGTCGAGTCGATGGCGCAGCATTTCATCGTTGAGTGGATTCGTTGCGGACATGATCGATGCGTGAGCTCCCCGTCCTGGCCATGTCGATGCGAGATCGTTCGAGTGTAGCGGCGCGCGCGCGATCCTGGCGAGGCACGTTTCTCGTCCTCTTCGCGCTGGCGCTGCTGGGCAAGCTTTTCATCGCATGCACCTTGTCGCCCTTCGGTGACGAAGCGTTCTACTGGCAGGAGAGCCTCGCGCCCGCATGGGGCTACAGCGACCTTCCGCCCCTCACGGCGTGGCTGATCGCGGTATCGGAGGCGTGCTTCGGTCACGGCCTTCTGTCGATGCGCCTGCCATTTCTGCTGATCGGCGCCTGTATCCCGTGGCAGGTAGGCGCGATCGCAGGACGCTACGGTGGTGAGATCGCGCGCTGGCAGGCGGCGACCTTCGCCCTGAGCCTTCCGCTGGTCGGATCGCTGGGTGTGCTGGCGTTGCCCGATGTACCGCTGACCTTCGCCATCGTGCTTGCCTCGCAAGGTTTGATCGCTGCACTTGAGAAAAATCTCTATCGCGACTGGACGCTGCTCGGCGTGGCGCTGGCGATCGCCTGGATGACCCACTATCGCGCCGCCATGCCGATGCTCGGCGGCCTCGTGTTTCTGGTCGCCACCGCGCGCGGCAGGGCGCAGTGGCGGCGTCCCGGCATCTGGCTTGCGCTGGCTCTGACGTCGATCGGTCTCGTGCCCATCGTGCTCTACAACATGGCGTCGCGCGGCGCCGGTGTGGCGTTTCAGCTGGTCGACCGGAATCCCTGGCAGTTTCATGCGGATGCGCTGGTGCAACCGCTGGAGCAGGCCGTGGCCTGCACACCCGTCGCATGGGTGGTGATGCTCTGGGCGCTGTGGCGAAGCTGGCGCCGTCGCGCGGAGGCGCCCTTCGACGTCGTCGCGGCTATCGCGGGCACGTTCGTCCTTGCTTACTTCGTGCTTGGCCTGTTCGCGGACGACGTGCGCTTTCGTGCGCACTGGCCGCTGCCCGCTTACACGCTGCTGTGCGCCGCACTGCCGTTACTGCTCGAGGATGCCGCGAGCGGATGGCGCAGGGCGGCGCGCGGTGGATTTGCGCTCGCGGCGCTGGGGCTGGTCATCGGGCTGGCCTATCTCGGTCTTGCCGCGTCGCCGTCGGGCGCCCGCATGCTTTCGGGAGCCAAGGCGTTTCCGGCGAATTTCACGGGCTGGCGGGAGTCCTCGGCCGCGGTCGCGAGGGTATTGCGCGCGGACCCATCCCTGGTCGTGGTGGCCGACAACTTCATGCTGGCGGCGGAACTGCGTTTCGCACTCGGCGGCGGGCGCGAGATCTATGCGCTCGACAGTCCGCTGAACACGAAGCATGGTCGCGCAAGACAGCTCGCCGACTGGGGTCTGGATGAAAGAGGACTGTCCCTGCATGAGGGCTCGCGGTTGCTGCTCGTGGTCGACGAAACCGCGCTGCGTGAGCGTGAGCGGCGCGACTGGCTGGGATCGGTGTGTTCGCGTGTGGCGCTGGGTGAGTCGGTGACTCGTCTTGACCTGTTCGACAAGCGGCGTCGTTTTGCCTTGTATCGTGCCGGGCCGGCGCCGCCGACGTCGGAGCCGGGTGTCGCGGACCCCGACGCCTGCCGGGTTTGGACCGCTGCCGCGCGCGCCGGCGGCTGAGGGCTCAGGGGAGTTCGACGCCCGCGGCGCGCAGCAGGCGTGACGTCGCGATCAGTGGCAGACCGACCAGCGCCGTAGGGTCTTCGTTGACGATGCGCTCGAACAGGGCGATACCCAGTCCTTCGCACTTGAAGCTCCCCGCGCAGTCGAGTGGCCGCTCGCGTTCCACGTAGCGTTCGATGTCCGCCTGGGTGAGGGTTCGGAACGTCACCCGGGTTTCGTCGACGTGGGTCAGTGCGTCGCCGTGCGAATCGATGACGCAGACGGCCGTGTGAAAGACCACGTCATGGCCCGAGCTCGCGACGAGCTGTCGGTGGGCCTGATGGACGGTGCCGGGCTTGTCCAGCACGGTGCCGTCGAGATCGGCGACCTGATCGGAACCGATCACGACGCTGCCGGGGCGAAGGGCGGCGACCGCGCGCGCTTTCGCTTCCGCCAGGCGGGCTGCGCGGGAGGCGGGGGCTTCGCCGGGAAGGGCTGCTTCATCCGTACCGGGCGAAACTTGCCCGAAGTCATCGAGCAGGCGCCGCAGCAGGCCGGCACGGTAGTGGGAGGTCGATGCGAGGACGACCATCGGGGAGGGCACGTCAGAATTCCTTGTGAATGTGTTCGCGCACGGCCGTGTCGAGTGCGGTCTGAGCGTCATCGAGGGCACGCAGGCGAGGCTCCAGCTGCTGGCGGGCGCGGATCAGGGCATCCACCGCCTCATCGAGCTCGCGCTGGCTGGCGTCAGGCCCACGGTCGCGGATCCACAGCCGCTGCTGGAGCAGGGCGCGCAGTCCGGAGTCCACGGCCTGCTGAGCCTCGATCTCGCCTGCCGCGGGCTGGTCGGGGCTGACCGACATCACCGCATGGGCGCGCTGAAGGCGATCCCGGCAATCCTTCAGATCCGCCTCCAGCCGGTCGGCGTTGTCCATCAGGCTCTGCAGGGCGCCGTGGCGTCGGCGCGTCCGCTGGTGGCGGAGCACCCATACGGAGAGCCCGACCGCTAGCGCAAAGACGGTGGCAAGTGCATAATATGCAACGGAAAACACGCGACCTCTTCCTTCCTGGGGGCTGGTGGCGGCAATCGGGAACCAGGCATGGCAGTCTGCACGAAAGCCCCGCGACTGCGCAAAACCGCCCTGTCTCCCACATTCGACCGCCTAACCGGTTGACTTCAAGGGTGTTGATGCCTACCATTTCCCGATTATGTCCGTGACTTTGCCATCGTCCGTGGACGCTTGGCGCGAAGTTCGTGCGCGGCGTTCGTTTCAGGGTCAGCTTCCCGTGTCGGTTTTCACCCGTCTCGGAGAAGTCATCGCGTCCACCGAGGGTGACGTGACCTACGAACTGGACTTCGGCACCGACGACTTCGGCACGAAGTACGTAGCCGTCCGTGCGACAGCACCGTTGACACTCATCTGTCAGCGATCGCTCGAGCCGTTCGTGCTGCCGGTCGAAGTCGATACGCGTCTCGGACTGATCGTGCGTGAGAGTGAGGAAGCCGGGCTTCCGCCGGGTTACGAGGCTTTGCTGGTCGAAGACGACGGCAAGCTCAATCCCATCGCGACGATCGAAGATGAACTGCTGTTGGTGCTGCCCCTGGTCCCGGTCAATCCGGACTATGAGTTGCCCGACGACATGCTTGGAGCCGGTGAGGAAGAAGAGCCCTTGCCGGAAAAGACCGAAAACCCGTTCGCGGCACTCCGCGGACTCATTAAGTAATTTCGCTGGAGATTCGCCATGGCCGTTGCCAAGAGCCGCAAGACCCCGTCCACCCGCGGCATGCGTCGTTCGCACGATGCGCTGACCACCGTTCAGCTGTCGACCGACCCGACGAGCGGCGAAGTCCACCTGCGTCACCACGTGACCAAGGACGGCTTCTACCGTGGTAAGAAGGTCATCGACACCCGCGGCGCGGTTGAAGTCGAAGACTGATCCGTCCCGCCAGGGATGATCAGAACGCAGGCGGCGCGGCAACGCGCCGTTTTGCGTTTCCGAAACACCATCACGATGGGGATACGGTTCTGAAATACGCCCGCATCATAGGCACCGGCAGCGCACTTCCCGACAGGGTGGTCACCAACGCCGACCTCGAAAAGATCGTCGACACCAGTGACGAATGGATTCGCACGCGCACGGGTATCACCGAGCGCCACATCGCCGCGGACGGCGAAACCACCAGCGATCTCGCCTTCCTTGCCGCGCAGCGTGCGCTCGAGGCGGCTGGCGTCAAGGCCAGTGACATCGACCTGATTGTCGTCGGTACGACGACGCCGGATCTCATCTTTCCGTCCACCGCCTGTCTGGTTCAGCACCGGCTGGGTGCCAACGGCTGTGCCGCGTTCGACGTCAATGCGGCCTGCTCGGGCTTCGTTTACGCCCTGGGCGTGGCCAATGCGTTCATTCGCAGCGGACAGTCGAAGCGCGCGCTGGTGATCGGTGCCGAGACGCTGACGCGCATGGTCGACTGGACCGAGCGCGAGAGTTGCGTTCTCTTCGGTGACGGCGCCGGCGCGGTCGTTCTCGATGCGTCCGACGAGCCGGGCATCTACACGACGCGCATGCGCGCCGACGGTGGATTCAAGCATCTGCTGTTCAACCCGGTCGGTGTTTCCGTCGGCTTCACCGACGCGCCCAACCATGGGGTGAAGATCACCATGCTTGGCCGCGAGGTGTTCAAGGTCGCGGTGAAGACGCTCGACGCGCTGGTCGGTGAAACGCTCGCCGATGCGGGCATGACCGAGGACCAGGTCGACTGGCTGATCCCTCACCAGGCCAACCTGCGGATCATCGAGGCAACGGCCAAGCGGCTGAACATGTCGATGGACCGCGTGATCGTCACGGTCGACAAGCACGCCAACACCTCGTCGGGTTCGGTGCCGCTGGCGCTCGATTACGCCGTCCGGTCGGGCAAGGTGAAGCGCGGGCAGAATCTGCTGCTCGAGGCGTTCGGCGGCGGGTTTACCTGGGCGTCCGCGCTTCTGAGGTATTGATCGGTGACGCGGTAACGGCTGATTCCGACGCCACCACACGCCTGCGAATGGTGCAATCGCCTCCGGGTTGCTGCACCATTCGCGGTTTGAAGTCCCGGAATCGTCTCGAATGACCTCATCCAGCGCCTCGCTCGCCTTCGTTTTCCCTGGCCAGGGTTCGCAGTCCGTCGGCATGCTTGCCGACCTCGCCGCCGCGCATCCCGAAGTCCGTGCCACCTTTGACGAAGCTTCCGCGGGCGCCGGTGTCGATCTGTGGGACATCAGCCAGAACGGCCCGGAAGAAAAGCTCAACAGCACCGAGAACACGCAGCCGGCGCTCCTGGCCGGCAGCGTTGCCGTCTGGCGTGTCTGGGTGAAGCAGGGCGGTGTCATGCCGGCCTTCCTCTCCGGCCATAGCCTCGGCGAGTACAGCGCGCTGGTCGCCGCGGGCGCCTTGTCCCTGAAGGATGCCGCCGGGCTGGTCGCCGAGCGTGGCCGCCTGATGCAGGCCGCCGTGCCGGCTGGCGTGGGCGCCATGGCTGCGATCATCGGTGGCGACGACGCCCAGATCGCCGAGGTCTGTGCAGAAGTGGCCCAGGGGCAGGTCGTCGCTCCGGCCAACTTCAACTCGCCGGGCCAGCTGGTGATCGCGGGTCACGCCGAGGCGGTGGACCGCGCTCTGGCGCGTCTTGCCGAGCTCGGCGTGAAGAAGGCGGTGAAACTGGCCGTTTCCGTGCCGTCGCATTGCATGCTGATGCGCGATGCCGCCGATCGCCTCGGCGAAAAGATGGCCGCCATCGAGTGGTCGATGCCGTCCATTCCGGTGATTCAGAACGCCGACGCCGCGGCGCACACCTCGGTCGAGGACATTCGTGGGGCGCTGATGCGCCAGCTCTACCTGCCGGTACGCTGGACCGAATGTGTCCAGGCGCTGGCCGCCGCCGGGGTGACTCAGGCGCTCGAGTGCGGTCCGGGCAAGGTTCTGGCGGGTCTTATCAAGCGTATCGACAAGTCGGTGGAGGCGAAGCCCATCGGCGCGCCTGCCGACCTCGATGCCGCCCTGACGGCCGTACAGGCCTGATCCGGCCCTTCTTCTTTCTTAAGTACGACAGGACACGCATTCCATGACCCAGTCCCTGAAGGGTGAAGTCGCCCTCGTCACCGGCGCCAGTCGCGGTATCGGCGCGGCGATCGCCGATCGGCTCGCCGCGCTCGGCGCGACCGTTTTCGGTACGGCCACCAGCGAGGCCGGTGCGCAGGCCATCAGCGAGCGCCTCGCGCCGCACGGCGGCCACGGCCGCGTGCTCAACGTCACGGACCCTGCCGCGATCGAGGCGCTGATCGACGCGATCGCCAGGGAGACCGGTGCTGTTTCCATCCTGGTGAATAACGCCGGCATAACGCGCGACCAGCTGCTCATGCGCATGAAGGAAGACGACTGGAGCGCGATCATCGAGACCAATCTGACCTCGGTGTTCCGTACGTCCAAGGCCGTCATGCGCGGCATGATGAAGGCACGCAAGGGTCGCATCATCAGCATCGCCTCGGTCGTGGGCGTCACCGGCAACCCCGGTCAGGCCAATTACGCGGCCGCCAAGGCCGGTATCATCGCGTTCTCCAAGTCGCTGGCCCGCGAGATCGGCTCACGTGGCATCACGGTCAACGTGGTGGCGCCGGGCTTCATCGACACCGACATGACCCGCGCCCTGCCGGAGGAGCAGCGCACGGCGCTGCTGGCCGGCATCGCCCTGGGGCACCTGGGTGAATCGGAGGATATCGCCGAAGCCGTGGCCTTCCTGGCCTCGCCCGCGGCGAAATACATCACCGGCGAGACGCTCCACGTCAACGGCGGCATGTACATGCCCTGATGGGGCAGGGCCGACGGCAGTCGCCACCGGCCCGTTTTTGAGAGACAATCTCTTTTTCGCGTCCGGCTCAGAAACGTCGGACGTTATTCACGTGGCGGCGGTGTGTTGGCGGGCCTGGTCCTTAGCCACTACAATGCCGCCGGATTTTTCCCTCGGGAGGTAAAGGCAACATGAGCACCATCGAAGAGCGCGTCAAGAAAATCGTCGTTGAACAGCTGGGCGTTAAGGAAGACGAAGTCACCACCAACGCTTCGTTCGTGGACGATCTCGGCGCCGATTCGCTCGACACCGTTGAGCTCGTGATGGCCCTCGAAGAAGAGTTCGAGTGCGAGATCCCGGACGAAGAAGCTGAGAAGATCACCACGGTTCAGCAGGCGGTCGATTACGTCAAGGCCCACGTCAAGGCCTGATCCACATCTACCGGCTGGTTGTCGATCGGAGGCGTCGCCTCCCGTCGATCTCCGAGCGACATGGAAGCTGCGCCTTACGGCGCAGTTTTCGTTTGCGGCAAACGCAACCTGCGCCCGCGTATGGTTTGCGCGGGAACAGTTGAGGATGAGAACGCATGAGTAAACGACGTGTGGTAGTGACCGGTATGGGCATCATCTCGCCGGTCGGCAACGATGTCGCCACCGCCTGGAAGAATGTGGTCGAAGGCAATACCGGCATCGGTCCGGTGAGTGAATTCGACGCCAGCGCCTATAGCACCCGTATCGCGGGCGAGGTCAAGGGGTTCGATCCTGTCGACGCCTTCTTCGTCGGTACCGACACGCCGGACGACGAGCGTCGTTCGGTCGCCAAGGATTTCAAGCGGATGGATCCGTTCATCCACTACGGCATCGTCGCCGGCACGCATGCGTTCCGCCAGTCGGGCCTCGTGGTGACCGACGAAAACGCGGGCCGTATCGGTGTCGCGGCAGGCGCCGGTATCGGTGGTCTGCACACCATCGAAGGCACGGCGCTCGAGCTTCACGAGAAGGGGCCCCGTAAGGTGTCGCCGTTCTACGTGCCCAGCTCCATCATCAACATGGTGGCCGGCAACCTGTCGATCTACCACGGCCTCAAGGGCCCGAACATCGCGCTCGTGTCGGCATGCACCACGGCCGCGCACAACATCGGCATGGCCATGCGTCTGATCCAGTACGGCGATGCCGATGCGATGATCGCCGGCGGTGCGGAATTCGCCACGACGCCGACGGCGATGGCGGGTTTCTGCTCGGCCAAGGCCATGTCCACGCGCAACGACGACCCGGCGCACGCCAGCCGTCCTTGGGACACCGGTCGCGACGGCTTCCTGCTGTCCAATGGCGCCGGCATGCTGATGCTCGAGGAATACGAGCACGCCAGGGCGCGCGGTGCCACCATCCTGGCCGAGCTCGTCGGCTTCGGTATGAGCGGCGACGCGTACCACATCACCGCGCCGAGCGGCGACGGTGCGGAACTGGCCATGCGCAACGCACTGCACGACGCCGGCCTGACCGCCGAAAACGTGCGCTACGTCAACGCGCACGGTACCTCCACGCCGGTGGGCGATCTGGGCGAAGCCAGGGCCATCCGCAACGTGTTCGGCGAACACGCCACGAAGCAGGGCGCGTTCTCGGTCAGCTCGACCAAGTCCGTCACCGGTCATCTGCTGGGTGCCGCGGGTGGTGTCGAAGCCATCTTCTCGATCATGGCGATTCGCGACGGCATCATGCCGCCGACGATGAACCTCGAGAACGTGGATCCGGAAGTCGCCGCGCTCGGCATGGATCTGGTGCCGAACAAAGCGGAGAAGGCCGACATCGACGTCGTCGTATCGAACTCGTTCGGCTTCGGCGGAACCAACGGTACGCTCGTCTTCCGTCGCGTCTGACGCGTTGGCTTTCGTCACGCGAACCCTGGCCGGCCGGCGCGATCTCCTCGCGCCGGCCGCGTCGTATCCGGCGCGCTATCCGGCGTTGCTGGCCAGTGCCGTCACCGGAACGCCGCAATCGCGTTTCGACATCCTGTTTGCCGCGGGCACCGAATCCCTCACGCTGTACGCGGACGGTGTCGTTCGCGATGCACGCGGCGATGTCATCGAGGGAAGCTTTCTCGACGCGCTCGATGCGGCGTGGTCGCGACGTCGCAGGCCGCGTGTCGATGACGGCCTGCCGTTTCACGGCGGCTGGGTCGTGTACCTGGCATACGAACTGGTGGGGCAGATCGAGCCGGGCCTGCATCTGCCGGCATCGAACGGTGCGGCACCGGTGGCCATCGCCTTGCGTGCGCCAGCCGCCGCGGTGGTCGATCACGTCGAACGGCGCACCGTTCTCGTCGCGGAAGAAAGTGCTCCGGAGTGGCTCGATCGTCTCGAGAACGATCTCGCGCTCGACGCCCCGTCGATGGCGCTGGCGACACCGCTCGCCGTCGACGAAGACGAGCCACGACGTTTCCTCGAAGGCGTCACGCGTATCCACGAGCACCTGCGTGCGGGCGACGTTTTTCAGGTGAATCTTTCACGGCGCTGGTCTGCGCGTTTCGCCCAGGCACCGTTACCGGCCAGCCTGATGCTCGCGCTGCGCGAGGCCAATCCCGCGCCGTTCGCCGGGCTGCTGCAGCAACCCGGCTGGGCCATCGTCAGTTCGTCGCCCGAGCGCCTTGTCGAATCGCGCGGCGGCGTGCTGCAGACGCGGCCGATCGCCGGTACGCGACCGCGTGTCGCCGGCGATGACGACGTGGAGAAGATTCGCGAACTCACCTCGCATCCGAAGGAGCGTGCCGAGCACGTCATGCTGATCGACCTCGAGCGCAACGATCTCGGCCGTGTGTGCGTGCCGGGCAGCGTCCGCGTCGACGAGCTGATGGTGGTGGAGAGCTACGCCCACGTACATCACATCGTCAGCAACGTGTCGGGTCGCGCACGCGAGGGGATCACGCCCGGACAGATCATCGCGGCGACGTTTCCTGGCGGAACGATCACCGGTTGTCCGAAGGTTCGCTGCATGGAGATCATCGGCGCACTGGAGCAGGAGCCGCGTGGTGCGTACACGGGCGCGCTGGGCTATCTGGATGACCAGGGCGACATGGATCTCAACATCCTGATCCGTACCCTGACCGTCGAAGGGACCGAGGTTTCGTTCCGCGCGGGCGCGGGCATCGTGACCGACTCCGTGCCGGAGAAGGAACTCGACGAGACGCGGGCCAAGGCCCGCGGCTTGCTGCGCGTGTTCGGCGCCGGATGAGCGCACGCGTTTCCGTGGACTTCGTCGATGGCGACCGTATCCCGGCGGCCGACCGCGGTTTCACGTACGGCGACGGGGTGTTTGAAACATTACGCATGGTCGACGGGCGCGTCCCGCTGTGGCCGCGGCACGTGGCCCGGCTGCGCGATGGTTGCACGCGCCTGCGCATGCCCGTGCCGGACGTGGATGCGATCCTCGCTGAAGTGGAGCGCCTTGCCACGGATCTGAGCGATGCGGTGGTCCGCGTCACGCTCAGCCGTGGCGATGGCATGCGCGGGTATGCGCCGCCACAGCCGCAACGGCCACGCATGGTCGTGCAGGTCGCTCCGCTGTCGCTGGATGCCGGCGCCTACGCGGAGGGTGTTTCCGTCCGTCTTTGCGACACCCACCTCGCCACGCAGCCTCTGCTGGCCGGGATGAAGCATCTCAATCGTCTGGAGCAGGTGCTGGCCCGTGCCGAATGGTCCGATGCGACCTGGACCGAGGGTCTGATGCTCGACGATCGCGGCGACGTCATCTGTGCCACCGCCGCCAACGTGTTCGCCGTCTTCGATGGGCGACTGGTGACGCCGCCGGTGGATCGCTGCGGCGTCGCCGGTGTGGCGCGTGCCGAAGTGCTCGCCATTCGCAACGTCGAGGTGGCTCCGATCAGCCCCTCGCGCCTTGCCGAAGCCGACGAGGTCTTCCTCACGTCGGCCGTTCGGGGCATGCTTCCCGTTCGGGTCTTCGCGACCCGGTCGTGGCAGCCCGGTCCCGTCACGCGTGCGCTGCAGGCGCACTGGGGACGTCTGGGCCTGCCGTTGCCTGTAGGCTTTAAGGATTCCGATCGATGAAAGTGCGCGGCATCGCCCTCTGGCGTGTCATTTTGCTGGTGGTGCTGGTCGCGGCGATCGCCGCCGGGTCCTGGCTCTGGTTCGACTGGGCGCGTTTCGCCCGTACCCCGCTGGCGATTCCCGCCGCCGGGCAGAGTATCGATGTAGCACGCGGTGCGTCATTCAGGGACATCGTGCGTGACCTGCGCGACCGCCATGCGACCTCGGCGCCCTCGTTATACTGGCGCGTGCTCTCCATGGAGATGCACGCGTCGGGCCGCCTGCACGCGGGCGAGTTCGCCCTGCGTCCCGGGATGACGCCGCGCGACCTCATCGGCGACATGGCCAATGGCCGTGTCCTGCAGCGCAACCTGACCATCGTGGATGGCTGGAGTTTTGCCGACCTGCGTCGCACGCTCGCGGCGGTGCCGACGCTGACCCACGACACCGCGGACCTCGACGATGCGGCGATCATGCGCCTGATCGGCGCCCCGGAGGGCGACAACCCGGAAGGGCGCTTCCTCCCCGAGACCTATGCCTACGTGAAAGGCGACAAGGAGTCGAGCATCCTCAAGCGAGCGTATGTGGCGATGGGCAAGACGCTCGATGCCGCCTGGGCCGGTCGCGCGAAAGATCTCCCGCTGGCCAGCGCCTACGAGGCGCTGATCCTCGCCTCGATCGTCGAGAAGGAAACGGGCAGGGCGGATGAGCGTCCGCGAATCGCAGGCGTCTTCGTGCGTCGTCTCGAAGGCCGGATGCTGCTGCAGACGGATCCGACGGTGATCTATGGCATGGGCGCGTCGTACGCCGGCAGCATCCACAAGAGCGACCTCACGACCGACACCCCCTACAATACGTACACGCGGACGGGTCTGCCGCCGACGCCGATCGCGCTGCCAGGCCGCGCGGCGATCCTGGCGGCGGTGCATCCGGCGGACGGCAAGGAGCTGTATTTCGTCGCTAAAGGCGACGGCAGCCACGTCTTCTCGTCGTCCCTCGAAGAACATAACCGGGCCGTGGCCTGCTACCAGTTGAAGCGATGCCAGTGACGACACTCCAGCGCAGCCGGATCCGGGCCATGAACGTCATCGTGGCGGTGACCGCGTGACGTCGCGCCCCTGGCACGAGGACGCCTGGGCTCGCCTGCAGGCCCGCCGCGAGCGGGATGCGCTGCCGCACGCGCTGCTGCTGGCCGGGCCCGCGGGGCTGGGCAAGCGCGATTTTCTGGCGGCATTCGTCAAGGGCCTGCTCTGTCAGCAACCGGTCGATGGCGTACCTTGCGGTATCTGCCGCAGCTGCCACCTGGTGGCTGCCGGCACCCATCCGGATGTCGTCACGCTGACGTTCGGCCTGCGCAAGGACGGGGTCACCCGAAGCGAGATCGTGGTCGACCAGATTCGCGACCTGTCAGCCCGGCTGGCCATGTCGAGTCAGTTCGGCGGCTGGCAGATCGCCACGGTCGATCCGGCCGACGCGATGAACGCCGCCGCCGCCAACGCCCTGCTGAAGACGCTGGAAGAACCCACGCCGGCAACGCTGCTGATCCTGGTGGCCGACGATCCCGCGCGGCTTCCGGCGACGATCCGCAGCCGCTGCCAGCGCATCGATTTCCTGGTTCCCTCGCGCGAGGTGTCGCTGGCCTGGCTACGCGCCGAAGGCGTCTCCGACGCGCCGGCCGCGCTCGAGGCGGCCGGCGGTAACCCCGGCATGGCGCGCGAGTGGTCCGCCGACGGTGCGCTCAAACAGCGCTCCGAGGTACGCAACGATCTGAAGGCGCTTGCCGCGGGCCGAGGCGACGCCATGGAGGTCATCAAGCGTTGGCAGGCCGCGCAGCCGGCGCGCTATCTCTGGTTCGCCGCGCAGGCGGTGACCGACGAGCTGCGTGCGCGTACGGCCGGAAAGCCCGCGCCGCTCGAGAGTCAGCTCGACGACGAGGCACTGGACCACTGGTACGGGCGGGTCAACCGGGCCCGCGACGCCCTGCGCGGTCCGCTGCGTGTCGACCTCATTCTTCTCGAACTGCTTGCCGCCTGGCGTTGACGCGGCCTTACCGGCCATTCGGTCCTAATGGTCGTGCCCGTCACTTGTGTGAGGAAAGACCCTTTGTATCGTGACCCCGTCATCGACGGCGCCACCCGGCTTCTGGTGGTTGCGCCTCACCCCGACGATGAGTCGCTCGCCGCGGGCATGCTGATCCAGCGCACCCTGGCCATGGGCGGGCGGGCCGACGTGCTCCTGCTGACCGATGGCGACGACAACCCCTGGCCGCAGCGCTGGGTCGAGCGGCGCGTGATCATCGATGCACCGGCGCGTGCCCGCTGGGGTGCGCGACGTCGTCTCGAAGTGGCCGGGGCCCTGGGGCGCCTGGGTGTACCGCCCGACCAGTTGCATGCGCTGGGCTGGCATGACATGCAGGTGACCGATGAGCTCAGGCGGCGGCATACCGCCGCCGTGACCGCCGTCCGGCGGGTGATCGAGCGGGTCCGGCCGACCCTGGTGGTGATTCCCGATCTGGGCGATACCCACCCGGATCACGGTTCCGCCCACGTTCTTGCCCGGCTGGCGCTGTCGGCTGCCGGTTCGATGGCGGACGTACTCACTTATATGGTGCACGGCACGGAGCGCAGTTCGCCCGACGACCTGTGGGTGCCCGACCTCGATGCCGAGCGGCAGGCCACCAAGCTGGCCGCCGTGCTCGAGCACCACACTCAGATGGCGCTCAGTCGCGAACGCATGCTCGGCGTGGCGTCGCGGCCCGAGCGCTTCGACCGGCCCGCCGCGGCGCCCGGCGTCGGATCCCTGCTCCTGCCGTGGCGGCCGGGCGTGCTGGCGCGCCGCCGGTTGCGCGTCGTGCTGGCGGACGGGCAGGGTGTCGTCGCGTGGCCGTGGCGCGAGGCGCCGCTGGAATCCTCGGGTGACGGCTGGCTACTGCGGCTGCGCGATGCGCCGGGTCCGGCTTTCGTGAAGCTCACCGCCGACCTGTCCACGCCCTGGATCTACGACCACTATGGCTGGGCATGCCAGGATCCGGAGCCGGTCGGGCTTGTGGCCCGGCCCATCGGCTAGCTAGGATGGCCGTTATTACAGGGAAACCGCTTGCATGAACGCCAACGTCTCCTCGCCGCGTCAGGGCATCCTTTCGCTGAAGATCAAGGATGTGAACGCGCTCTACGTCGCCTACATGCCGTTCCTCAAGACCGGCGGCCTGTTCGCGCCCACGGCGCAGCGCTACAGCCTGGGCGACGAAGTGGCCCTGCTGGTCACCCTGATCGACGAAAACGAGCGCCTTTCGGTCGCGGGCAAGGTCGTCTGGATCACCCCCGTCGGCGCGCAGGGCAATCGTACGGCCGGCGTCGGCATCCAGTTCAACGAATCGTCTGAGAGCGAAGCCGCCCGTCAGCGTATCGAGGCCCTTCTCGCCGGTAGCCTCGCCTCCGAGCGTCCGACCCAGACCATGTGAGAGGAGGGCGCATCCGGCGCCCTTCCGAGGTCTTCCCGCCGCAAAACGCTGCGATTGCATGCATGGGGTGAGGTTTTTGCCTCACGCGGTGATGTTTTTCCCGCATTAAGGCTTGTAGGTATACCTGCACGCACTGGTACAATAGTTCGGTTCCCCAACGTGAGATTGTGGATATCCGGAGTCGTTGGCGCGCCCGTCGCGTCGGCTCGGATCGATCCATTTGGATCGATCCGAAAAAAACTCCGGCGACCCTAGCCGGACCGCTCGTCCCCGCCGACGGTCACTGATGCGCCCAGTGAGGCGCGGAGGTACGCAGCATCGTGCTTGCCCAATATTGGCCCGTCCTGTTGTTCATTGCCGTGGCCGTTGGCCTAGGTATCGTCCTGATGGCGCTCGGCATGCTTGCCGGTCCCCGCCGTCCCGACGCGGAGAAGCTCTCGCCCTACGAGTGCGGCTTCGAGGCCTTTGAAGATGCGCGCATGAAGTTCGACGTGCGCTACTACCTCATCGCCATCCTCTTCATCATTTTCGATCTCGAAATCGCCTTCCTGTTCCCGTGGGCGGTGGTGTTCGACAAGATCGGCCTGATCGCCCTGGTCGAGATGGCGCTGTTCCTCGCGCTGCTTGTCGTCGGCTTTGCTTACGTCTGGAAGAAGGGAGCACTCGAATGGGAGTGATGACCACCATCGACCGGGTGATGCACAACCCGGCGCCGCTCAACCTCGTCGACGACATCCTGCGCCCCAACGGTGACGCACCGGTCGTCAACCGCGGTTTCGGCGTGACCAGCATCGATGCGCTGATGAACTGGGCCCGCACCGGTTCCATGTGGCCGATGACCTTCGGTCTGGCCTGCTGCGCCGTCGAGATGATGCACGCGGGTGCCGCGCGCCTCGATCTCGATCGCTTCGGCGTCGTCTTCCGTCCCAGCCCGCGCCAGTCCGACGTGATGATCGTCGCCGGTACGCTGGTCAACAAGATGGCCCCCGCGCTGCGCAAGGTCTACGACCAGATGCCCGAGCCGAAGTGGGTCATCTCGATGGGCTCCTGCGCCAATGGCGGCGGCTACTACCACTATTCGTATTCGGTCGTTCGTGGCTGCGATCGCATCGTGCCGGTCGACATCTACGTGCCGGGTTGCCCGCCGACGGCCGAAGCGCTGATCCACGGCATCCTGCAGTTGCAGAAGAAGATCCGCCGCACCCACACGATCGCGCGCTGAACAGGGCTTCGAACATGAGCGTTACTAACGAGACCTCGCTGGTCGAACGGCTCGCCGCGCGTTTCGGTGACATGCTGACGGTGAAGGTCGAGCGCAACGAGGTCACCGCCGAGGTGTCTCCGCGCGACCTGACCGCCGTCGCCACCGCGCTGCGCGACGAAGCCGGCTTCCGCTTCACGATCGTCATCGACGTCTGCGGTATCGACTACCTCAGCTACGGCCAGACCGAGTGGGACACCGACACCGCGCACGGCGAAAGCTTCTCGCGCGGCGTCGAAGGGCAGGGCGCAGGCCGCTTCACGTGGGCGGAGCGTCCGCGCAACGTCGAGCAGCCGCGCCGCTACGCCGCGATCATCCACCTGCTGTCGATCGAGCTGAACCAGCGCATTCGCCTGCGCGCGTTCTGCGAAGACGACGCGTTCCCGGTCGTTCCGTCCATCACGCCGATCTTCCCTGGCGCGGACTGGTTCGAGCGTGAGACGTTCGATCTGTTCGGCATCATCTTCGATGGCCACCCCGATCTGCGCCGCATCCTCACCGATTACGGCTTCGTCGGCCATCCGTTCCGCAAGGACTTCCCGCTCATCGGCAACGTCGAGGTTCGCTACGACCCCGAACAGAAGCGTGTCGTCTACGAACCGGTCTCGATCGAACCGCGCGTGCTCGTTCCGCGCACGATCCGTAATGACGCCGATCTCGATCAGGCCAGGGCGGAATCCGCCGATCACTGGCGGGAGAATTAAGCCGTGGAAGAAATTCGCAATTACACGATGAACTTCGGCCCGCAGCATCCCGCTGCGCACGGCGTGCTGCGCCTGGTGCTGGAGATGGACGGCGAGACGATCGTCCGCGCCGATCCGCACATCGGCCTGCTGCACCGTGGCACCGAGAAGCTCGCCGAGTCCAAGCCGTTCAACCAGTCCATCGGTTACATGGACCGCCTCGACTACGTGTCGATGATGTGCAACGAGCACGCCTACGTGCGCGCCATCGAGAACCTCCTGGGTATCGAGGCGCCGGTTCGCGCGCAGTACATCCGCACGATGTTCGACGAGATCACCCGCATCCTCAACCACCTCATGTGGGTGGGTTCGAACGCGCTCGATCTCGGCGCCATGGCCGTCTTCCTCTACGCGTTCCGTGAGCGCGAAGAGCTGATGGACGTATACGAGGCGGTGTCGGGCGCGCGCATGCACGCCACGTATTACCGTCCGGGTGGCGTCTATCGCGACCTGCCGGAGCAGATGTCGAAGTATCGCGAGTCGCCGTGGCACAAGGGCGGCGACCTCAAGCGCCTCAATGCCTGGCGCGAAGGCTCGATGCTCGACTACCTCACCGAGTTCACCAACGACTTCCCGGCGCGCGTCGACGAATACGAGTCGCTGCTGACCAACAACCGTATCTGGAAGCAGCGTACGGTCGGCATCGGTGTGATTCCGCCCGAGAAGGCCCAGGCCTGGGGCATGACCGGCGCCATGCTGCGCGGTTCGGGCATCGCCTGGGATCTGCGCAAAAAGCAGCCGTATGCCGCGTACGCGGACATGGACTTCGACATCCCCGTCGGGGTCAACGGCGATTGCTACGACCGCTACCTGGTCCGCGTCGAGGAGATGCGCCAGTCGAACGCCATCATCAAGCAGTGCGTGGCGTGGCTGAAGGCCAACCCGGGCCCGGTGATGGTGCAGAACTACAAGGTCGCTCCGCCCAGTCGTGAAGAGATGAAAAACGACATGGAAGCGCTGATTCACCACTTCAAGCTCTTCACCGAGGGCTATGGTGTGCCGGCCGGTGAAACCTATGCCGCCGTCGAAGCGCCGAAGGGCGAATTCGGCTGCTATCTCGTGTCCGACGGTGCCAACAAGCCCTTCCGCGTGCATCTGCGCGCGCCCGGCTTTGCGCATCTGTCCTCCATGGACGCGATCGTGAGGGGCCATATGCTCGCCGACGTCGTCGCGATGATCGGCACCTACGATCTCGTTTTCGGCGAAGTCGACCGCTAAGTCGACGGAGTGAACTGAATCATGAAAGCCACCGGTCAATTCGAGCAGGTCAAGGACGTCGATCCCCTCGCCGCGCTCAACGATCACACCCGTCAGCACATCGATCACTGGGTGTCCAAGTTCCCGCCGGATCGCAAGCGTTCCGCGCTGATCCAGTCGCTGATGGCGGCGCAGGAGCAGAACGTCGGTTACCTCACCGACGAGCTGATCACCGCCGTCGCCAAGTACCTCGACCTGCCGCCGATCTGGGCGTACGAAGTCGCGAGCTTCTACTCGATGTTCGAGACGACGCCCGTCGGTCGTAACAACGTCGCCATCTGCACCAACATTTCCTGCTGGTTGAACGGTGCCGAAGGCATCGTGCGTCAGTGCGAGAAGAAGCTGGGCATCAAGACGGGCGAGAGCACCGCCGACGGCCGCATCTACCTCAAGCAGGAAGAGGAATGCCTGGCCGCGTGTGCCGGCGCGCCGATGATGGTGGTCAACGGTCATTACCACGAGAAGCTGACGGCCGAATCGGTCGACGCCATTCTCGACGGTCTGAAGTGAGGTAAGGGCAATGGCTAGCACCACTGGTCCGGTCGGACCCGCACCGCAGGAACACCAGGTCGTCTATACGACGTTGCATTTCGAGAAGCCGTGGGCGCTCGAAAGCTACGAGAAGATGGATGGCTGGAAGGCCTGGCGCAAGATACTGGCCGAGAAGCCGGATCCCGCCGCGCTGATCGAAGAACTGAAGAAGAGCGCGCTGCGCGGTCGCGGTGGCGCGGGCTTCCCGACCGGCCTGAAGTGGTCGTTCATGCCGCGCACGGCACCCGGCCAGAAGTACATCCTGTGCAACTCGGACGAATCCGAGCCGGGTACCTGCAAGGACCGCGACATCCTGCGCTTCAACCCGCATGCGGTGCTCGAAGGCCTGGCCATCGCCTGCTACTGCACCGGCTCGACCGTCGCCTACAACTACCTGCGCGGCGAGTTCCATCACGAGCCGTTCGAGCACATCGAAGAAGCCCTGAAGGAAGCCTACGCGGCTGGCCTGCTGGGTAAGGACATCGCCGGCTCCGGCATCGATGTCGACATCTTCAACGCGCTCGGCGCCGGCGCGTACATCTGCGGCGAAGAAACCGCGCTGATGGAATCGCTCGAAGGCAAGAAGGGCCAGCCGCGCTTCAAGCCGCCGTTCCCGGCCGGCTTCGGCCTGTACGGTCGCCCGACCACGATCAACAACACCGAGACCTACGCCTCGGTGCCGGCCATCCTGCGCAACGGCGCGGAGTGGTTCCTCAACATCGGCAAGCCGAACAACGGCGGTCCGAAGATCTTCTCGGTATCCGGCCACGTGGCCAACCCGGGCAACTTCGAGATCAAGCTGGGCACGTCGTTCGCCGACCTGCTGCAGCTGGCCGGTGGCGTGCGCAACGGCAACAAGCTCAAGGCGGTGATCCCGGGCGGCTCCTCGATGAAGGTGCTGCCGGCCGAGAAGATCATGGAATGCACCATGGACTACGACTCGCTGCAGAAGGCGGGTTCGGGTCTGGGCTCCGGTGCCGTGATCGTCATGGACGAGACCACCTGCATGGTCCGCGCCTGCCACCGCATCTCGCGTTTCTACATGGCGGAGTCGTGCGGTCAGTGCACCCCGTGCCGCGAAGGCACCGGCTGGATGCACCGCGTGCTCTCGCGCATCGTCGAAGGCAAGGGCACGGAAGACGACCTGCATCGCCTGAAGGCGATCGCCGGTCAGATCGAAGGTCACACCATCTGCGCCTTCGGCGAAGCCGCGGCGTGGCCGGTGCAGGGCTTCCTGTTCCACTTCTGGCACGAATTCGAATACTACGTGAAGCATGGCCGTTCGATCGTCGACGGTCCGGCTGACACGGTCACCACTGGAGTCGCTGCATGAGTGCGCAGCCCGTAGCCAATGCCGCGCCGGACCTCGTCAACGTCGAGATCGACGGCGTTCCGGTGCAGGTAGCCAAGGGGTCGATGATCATCCAGGCGGCCGACGCCGTCGGTATCGCCATCCCGCGCTTCTGCTACCACCGCAAGCTCCCGATCGCCGCCAACTGCCGCATGTGCCTGGTGGAAATCGAGAAGATGCCGAAACCCGCGCCTGCCTGCGCCACGCCGGTGGGTGAGGGCATGAAGGTCTTCACGCGCTCGGACAAGGCGCTGAAGTCGCAGCGCAACGTGATGGAATTCCTGCTGATCAACCATCCGCTCGACTGCCCGATCTGCGATCAGGGCGGCGAATGCGAACTGCAGGACGTCTCGCTGGGCTACGGCCGCTCGGTGTCACGTTACAACGAGCGCAAGCGCACCGTCGCCGACGAGAACATCGGGCCGCTGATCGCGACCGAAATGACCCGCTGCATCCAGTGCACGCGCTGCGTCCGCTTCACCAGCGAGATCGCCGGCACGTACGAACTGGGTGGCATGAGCCGTGGTGAAAACCTCGAGATCGGCACGTACATCGGTAAGACCATCGAGAGCGAACTGTCGGGCAACATCATCGACGTCTGCCCCGTCGGCGCGCTGACCAACAAGCCGTTTCAGTTCCAGGCCCGCGCGTGGGAGCTGATCGCGCGTCCGTCCATCGCCTACCACGATGCGCTCGGCTCCAACCTGTGGATGCACACGCGCCGCGGCGAAGTGCTGCGCAACGTGCCGCGCGACAACGAGACGATCAACGAGTGCTGGCTCTCGGACCGTGACCGTTACAGCCATCAGGGCCTGTACGCGGCGGACCGCGTCAAGACCCCGATGGTCAAGCGCAACGGCCAGTGGTCGGCGACGACCTGGGACGACGCGCTGGCTGTCGCCGCCGAAGCGCTCAGGAGCATCTCCGGCGCCGAACTCGGCGTGCTGGTCAACGGCGCCACGTCGAACGAGGAGGGCGAGCTGATCGTCCGGCTGGCACGCGGCCTGGGCAGTGCCCATGTCGATCACCGCCTGCGTCAGCTCGACTTCGCGGATAACGCGTTCGCGAAGCCGTTCGCCTCGCCGATCGCCTCGATCGACAAGGTCAAGGCCGCGCTGCTGGTCGGTTCGGACCTGCGCCATGAAGTGCCGCTCCTCAACCATCGCCTCCGTCAGGCGGTGAAGAGGGGCGCCAGGGTGTACGCGGTCAATCCGGCCCACTTCAACTTCAACTACCCGCTGGCCGGTGAATCGGTCGCCGCGCCGCACGCGCTGGTGAACGAACTGCTGATCCTGGCCAAGGCGGCCGGTGAGAACGGCGCTTCGGTGCCGGAGTCGCTGGCGTCCGCACTGAACGGCGTGGAGACGACCGACGCGCACCGCGACGCCTTCAAGGCGCTCGGCGAGAACGCGGTGGTCATCTTCGGCCACGCCGCGGTCACCCATCCGGAAGCCTCGTGGCTGCGTGCCATCGCTCGCTTCATCGCGCAGGCGGCCGGTGCGGCCTTCAACGAAATCCCGGTCGGTGCCAACGCGCTGGGCCTGTCGTCGGTCGGCGTCCTGCCGACCGCTGGCGGTCTGGATGCGCGCGGCATGCTCGCCCAGGCCCGTAAGGGTTACATCCTGTACAACGTCGAGCCGCCGCACGATTTCGCCGATGGCGCACTCGCGCAGCGGGCGATGCATTCGGCGCAGACGGTCGTGGCCTTCGCGGCTTACGCCAGCGACGCCCTGAAGGACTCGGCGGACGTGATCCTGCCGATCGGTCTGACGCCGGAAATCGACGCGACCCTGGTCAACGTCGAAGGTACGGCGCAGACCGTCGTCGCCGGTGCGAAGGCACCGGGCGACGCCCGTCCGGGCTGGAAGGTGCTGCGCGCGCTGGGCGGGATGCTCAACGTGGCGGGCTTCGAGTTCGACGACCTCGCCGGTCTGCGTGAAGGGTTCACCGAACGCGCTTCGGACGTCCGCCAGGTGCTGGGTTCGCGCAGCAACGGCGTCTCGCTCTCGCGTCTGGCCACCACGCCGATCTATCGCGGCGACGCGGTGCTTCGTCGTGCCGGCGCGCTCAACGCGCATCCGCTGAACCGTCCCGCCGCCATCCGCATCGGTGCGGAAGAGGCCGGCAAGCTCGGTCTCACCGATGGCGCCAACGCGCGCATCGGCGACGTCGTCCTGCCGGTGGCTTTCGACGCGGCGGTGCCTGCCGGCGCCGTCTGGATCGAAGCCGCGCATTCCGAAACCGCCATGCTGCCCCCATACGGCGCGGCCATTACCGTGAGCAAGGCGTAAACCATGGCCGATCAACTCTTCGACCACCTGTTGCTGCCGATCCTCTTCATCCTGGCGATCGTGCTGCCGCTGGTCATCGGCGTCGCACTGTACGTCTGGTGGGAGCGCAAGGTGCTGGGCTGGATGCACGTCCGCATGGGGCCGAACAAGGTCGGTCCCGCCGGTCTGCTTCAGGCCTTCGCCGACGTCGTCAAGCTGCTGCTGAAGGAAGTCATCCTTCCGACCAACGCCAACCGCGTGCTCTATTACCTCGCGCCGCTGCTGGCGCTGGTACCGGCGCTCGCCGCGTGGGCGGTGGTGCCGTTCGGTCCGGAAGTCGTGCTCGCCAACGTCAACGCCGGCGTGCTCTACCTGCTGGCCATGACCTCGATGGGCGTGTACGGCATCATCCTCGCCGGCTGGTCGTCCAACTCGCGTTACGCGATGCTCGGCGCCATGCGCGCGGCGGCTCAGGTCATCTCGTACGAGCTGGCCATGGGCATGTCGATCGTCTGCGTGCTGGTGCTCACCGGTAGCCTGAACCTCTCGGCCATCGTCAACGCGCAGGCGGGCAACTTCTTCACCTGGTACTGGCTGCCGCTGCTGCCGGTGTTCGTCGTCTACTTCGTCTCGGGCGTGGCGGAAACCAACCGCGCACCGTTCGACGTGGCGGAAGGCGAATCGGAAATCGTCGCGGGCTTCCACGTCGAATACTCCGGCTCGCCGTTCGCGCTGTTCTTCCTCGCGGAATACGCCAACATGATCCTGGTCAGCTTCCTGACCTCGATCTTCTTCATGGGTGGCTGGCTGTCGCCGTTCCCGGAATCGTGGGGCCTGCTCGGTCACGGCGGTTTCCACTGGCTGTTCATCAAGGCCTTCATCTTCGCCTTCCTGTTCCTGTGGTTCCGCGCGAGCTTCCCGCGCTACCGCTATGACCAGATCATGCGCCTCGGCTGGAAGGTCTTCATCCCCATCACCATCGTCTGGGTCCTCGTCGCCGGCTGCTTGAAGTATTTCGGCTGGGTCCACCTCGGCACGGGAGCCTGATCGCCATGACCCGCGTTATCCATTACCTGAAGAGCCTCCTGCTCCTCGAGCTGTTCGCCGGCATGGGCCTGACCATGCGCTACATGTTCAGCCCGAAGTACACGATGCGCTACCCGTTCGAGCACATCCCCAAGTCGAACCGCTTCCGTGGTCTGCATGCTCTGCGCCGTTACGCCAACGGTGAAGAGCGCTGCATCGCGTGCAAGCTTTGCGAGGCGGTGTGCCCGGCCCTGGCCATCACGATCGACTCGGCTCCGCGGCCGGAAGACGGCCAGCGCCGCACCACGCGTTACGACATCGACCTGTTCAAGTGCATCTTCTGCGGTTTCTGCGAAGAGAGCTGCCCGGTCGACTCCATCGTCGAAACGCACGTGCACGAGTACCACTTCGAACATCGCGGCGAAAACGTGGTGACCAAGGGCCAGCTGCTGGCCATCGGTGACCGCTTCGAGCAGGACATCGCTGCCGCCCGCGCGCAAGACGCGGCTTACCGCTGAGGCGCCCGGAGAACAAGCGATGAATACCGATCTGCTCCAACTCATCTGTTTCTACCTCTTCGCCGGCATATCCGTGATTGCCGCGCTGATGGTCATCACCGTGAAGAACTCGGTGCATGCCGTGCTCTCGCTTGTGCTGACCTTTTTCAGCATGGCCTGCGTCTGGCTGCTGGCCGAAGCGGAGTTCCTCGCCATCGCCCTCGTCGTCGTCTACGTCGGCGCGGTGATGGTGCTGTTCCTCTTCGTCGTCATGATGCTCGACATCAAGCAGGAGGTCGTCCGCGAGGGCTTCATCCGCTACCTGCCGGTCGGCATCATCGTCGCCCTGGTCATGCTGGTCGAAATGCTGGCGATGATCGGCGTCAAGGCCATGCACGCCCATACGCTCGGTCCCAACCCGGCGGGCGAGTCCAACGTCGCCTGGCTGGGCAAGGCCCTGTACACCGACTTCCTGCTTCCGTTCGAGATCGCCGCACTGATCCTGACCGTGGGCGTGGTGGCCGCCGTGGCCCTGACCCTCCGCCAGCGTCTGGGCGTGAAGCACCAGACCGCCTCGCAGCAGGTGGTGGTCCAGGCCACCGACCGCGTCCGCGTGGTCAAGGTCGCCAGCGAAACCATGGCTTCCGTCAGCCCGGCTCCGGCCCCGGTTGTCGATCCGACGCAGGAGAACGCCAAGTGATCACGCTTTCCCATTACATCGTCCTCGGCGCGATCCTCTTCTGCATCGCGGTCGCCGGACTGTTCATCAACCGCAAGAACGTGATCGTGCTGCTCATGGCGATCGAGCTCATGCTCCTGGCGGTGAACACCAACTTCGTCGCCTTCTCGCGCTTTTTCGGCGATGTCGGCGGCCAGGTCTTCGTGTTCTTCATCCTCACCGTGGCCGCGGCGGAATCCGCCATCGGCCTGGCGATCCTGGTCCTGCTGTTCCGTAACCGCAGCACGATCAATGTCGCCGAAATCGACAGCATGAAGGGTTGATCCGATGAGTCTCTCGCTTTCAATCCTGCTGACGATCGCACTGGCGCCGCTGGTGGGCTCGATCCTGGCCGGCCTGTTCGGTCGGGTGATCGGCCGGGCAGGGGCGCACACCGCGACCATCCTCGGTGTCGGCATCTCCTGCGCCCTTTCGTTCTACGTGCTTTACCAGCTGGTCTTCGCCGGTGCGCAGAACTTCAACCAGGACATCTACACCTGGTTCGAGATCGGCAAGTACCACGCGTCGGTCGGCTTCATGGTCGACCGTCTCACCGCCATGATGATGGTGGTGGTGACCTTCGTGTCGCTGCTGGTGCACCTGTACACCATCGGCTACATGGAAGAAGACCCGGGCTATACGCGCTTCTTCAGCTACATCTCCCTGTTCACCTTCTCGATGCTGATGCTCGTCATGAGCAACAACTTCATGCAGCTGTTCTTCGGCTGGGAAGCGGTGGGCCTGGTGTCGTACCTGCTGATCGGCTTCTGGTACAAGCGTCCGACCGCGATCTTCGCTAACCTCAAGGCATTCCTGGTCAACCGCGTGGGCGACTTCGGTTTCCTGCTCGGTATCTCGGCCATCCTGTACTTCATGGGGACGCTGGACTACCAGACCGCCTTCGACCACGCTCCCGAGCTGGTCGGCAAGACGCTGCAGATCACGCAGAACCATGCGTGGGACGCCGCGACCGTGATCGGCATCCTGCTGTTCATCGGTGCCATGGGCAAGTCGGCCCAGGTGCCGCTGCACGTGTGGCTGCCGGACTCGATGGAAGGCCCGACCCCCATCTCCGCGCTGATCCATGCGGCGACGATGGTGACCGCCGGTATCTTCATGGTCGCGCGCATGTCGCCGATCTTCGAACTGACCGAGGGTGCGCTTTCCTTCATCCTGGTGATCGGTTCGACCACGGCCTTCTTCACCGGCCTGATCGGTATCGTGCAGAACGACATCAAGCGCGTTATCGCGTACTCGACGCTCTCGCAGCTCGGCTACATGACCGTCGCGCTCGGCGTGTCCGCCTATAGCGGCGCCGTGTTCCACCTGATGACCCACGCCTTCTTCAAGGCGCTGCTGTTCCTCGGCGCGGGTTCGGTGATCATGGGCATGCACCATGAGCAGGACATGCGCTACATGGGCGGCCTGCGCAAGTACATGCCGGTGACGTGGATCACGATGTGGATCGGCTCGCTGGCCCTCGCCGGTACGCCGTTCTTCTCGGGCTTCTATTCGAAGGACGCGATCATCGAGGCCGTCGGCGAGTCGCATCGCTGGGGCGCGACGTACGCTTACTTCTGCGTGATGGGCGGCGTCTTCGTGACCTCGCTGTACAGCTTCCGCCTGCTGTACATGACCTTCCATGGCAAGGAGCGCTTCACCGTCGAGCACAAGGCGCATGGCCACGGTCATGACGCCCATGCCGACCACCACGACGACGCGCACGACGCGCACGACGATCACGGCCATCACACGCCGGGCGTTCTCGAGCATGCACCGCACGAGTCGCCGTGGGTCGTCACGGTACCGCTGGTGCTCCTGGCCATTCCGTCCATCCTGATCGGTGCTTTCACGGTCGGTCCGATGCTGTTCGGCGACTGGTTCGGCAAGGCGATCCACGTCAACGAAGCCAACAACGTGCTCGGCGAACTCGGTCACGAGTTCCATGGTGCGCTGGCGGCCGGCCTGCATGGGTTCCTGCAGCCGCCGTTCTGGATCGCGTTCGCGGGCTTCGTCGTCGCCACCTACGTCTACCTGTTCAACCCGTCCGTCGCCGACAAGGCGAAGAACGCGTTGAAGCCGGTGTTCAACCTGCTCGACCACAAGTACTGGATCGATGAACTCTACTTCGCGGTGTTCGCGAAGGGCGGCGTCAAGCTGGGCGAAGGTCTTTCGAAGGTGGGCGATACCGCCATCATCGACGGCGCCATCGTCAACGGCTCGGCCGGCCTCGTACAGCGCATCGCGAGCGGCACCCGTCGCCTGCAATCCGGATTCCTCTTCCACTACGCGTTCGCCATGATCCTCGGTCTTATCCTGCTCCTCGGCGGGTACTGGCTGATCGGGCAATAAGGGAAACGAGCTATATGTCGAATCACTTGCTCAGCCTGCTGATCTGGCTCCCGGTCGTCGGCGCCATTCCGGTGCTGTTGGCCGGCGCCGGTCGTCCGGGTCTCGCCCGCTGGATCTCGCTGCTGGTCGCGGTTGCCACCTTCGCCGCCAGCCTTGCCCTCCTGCCTGCCTACGATGCCTCCACCGGTACGCTTCAGCTCAACGAATCGTTCAGCTGGATTCCGTCACTGGGCATCAACTACTCGCTGGCCGTCGACGGTATTTCCGTCGCGCTCATCGTACTGACCACCTTCACCCAGATCCTCGTGATCGTCGGTGCCTGGGAAGTCATCCAGAACAAGCCGCACCAGTACATGGCGGCCATGCTGATCCTCGAAGGCATGATGATCGGCGTGTTCTGCGCGACGGATGCGTTGCTGTTCTACGTGTTCTTCGAAGCCATGCTGATCCCGATGTTCATCCTCATCGGTATCTGGGGTGGTCCGCGCCGTGTGTATGCCACGCTGAAGTTCTTCATCTACACGTTCTTCGGCTCGATCTTCATGCTGATCGGCCTGATCTACCTGTATCACAAGACCGGCGGCAGCTTCGCCATGGCCGACATGGCCAACGTGCACCTGACGATGACCGAGCAGAGCTGGCTGTTCTTCGCCTTCCTGCTGGGCTTCGCCATCAAGGTGCCGATGGTGCCGGTACACACCTGGCTGCCCGATGCCCACGTCGAAGCACCTACCGGCGGTTCGGTGGTGCTGGCGGCGGTCATGCTGAAGATCGGTGGCTACGGCTTCCTCCGCTTCAGCCTGCCGATGGTGCCGGACGCGTCGCATCACTTCGCCTGGCTGGTCATCGTCCTCAGCCTGATCGCGGTCTGCTACATCGGCTACATCGCGCTCGTGCAGCAGGACATGAAGAAGCTGGTGGCGTACTCGTCGATCGCCCACATGGGTTTCGTCACTCTGGGTATCTTCATCGCCTTCCTGCTGGTGCGTGAGTCGAACAATGTCGAGGCCGCGCGCCTGGGCATGCAGGGCGCCATGGTCCAGATGATTTCGCACGGCTTCATCTCCGGCGCGATGTTCAGCTGCATCGGCGTGCTGTACGACCGTATGCATACCCGCCAGATCAAGGACTACGGCGGCGTCATCAACGTGATGCCGATCTTCGCCCCGTTCTACGTGCTGTTCGCCATGGCCAACAGCGGCCTGCCGGGCACCAGCGGTTTCGTCGGCGAGTTCATGGTCATCCTGGCCTCGTTCAGTGCCAACCCGTGGATCGCGCTGTTCGCCGCGTTCACGCTGATCATCGGCGCGGCGTACACGCTGTGGATGGTCAAGCGCGTCCTCTGGGGCGACGTCAAGAACAAGCACGTCGCGGAACTGACGGACGTCAACGGTCGCGAGATCTTCATGCTGAGCGCGTTCGCCGCCGGTGTGCTGGTCTTCGGTATCTGGCCGGAGCCGCTGGTGCACCTGATGGATGCCTCGGTTGCTCGGATCGTCGAGCAGCTGGCCATCACCAAAGTCTGAGCGGGAACTATCCATGCCTGGTATCAACGACATCCTGATCCTGCTCCCCGAGGTTTACCTCGTGCTGGCGGCCTGCGTCCTGCTTCTCATGGACGCATGGCTCTCGCCGGCACAGAAGGGCGCAGTCCACTGGCTTTCCATCCTGGTCCTGGTGATCGGCGCGTACCTCGTCGTCAGCGGTCAGCCGGACACCAGCATCACCGCTTTCAGCGGCATGTTCATCCGCGACGGCGTCGCGGAAGTGCTGAAGGTGTTCTCGCTGCTGATCACCGCCGTGATCTTCGTCTACGCGCGTCCGTACCTTAAGGCGCGGGCGATTCCGTTCGGCGAGTTTTACACGCTGACCATCTTCGCCACCGTCGGCATCATGTTCCTGGTTTCCGCCGGCAGCCTCGTTACCGTGTACCTCGGTCTCGAACTGCTGACGCTTTCGTCGTATGCGCTGGTCGCGCTGAACCGCGATTCGCAGCTGTCGTCTGAAGCGGCGATCAAGTACTTCGTGCTGGGTGCTTTGGCCTCGGGCATGCTGCTGTACGGCATGTCGATGGTCTACGGCGCGACCCACAGCCTCGACCTGCACACGATCCACGCCGCCATCGTCAACACCGAGTGGAAGACCCTGCTGCTGTTCGGCCTGGTCTTCATGATCGTCGGCATCGGCTTCAAGCTGGGCGCGGCTCCGTTCCACATGTGGATCCCGGACGTGTACCAGGGTTCGCCGACCGCCGTGACCATCTTCATCGGTTCGGCGCAGAAGCTGGCGGCGTTCGGTATGGCCTATCGTCTGCTGTCCACCGGCATGGGCGATATCGCCGGTGGCGCGACCGGCCTGGCGCCGCAGTGGCAGATGATGCTGGCGACGCTGGCGGTGCTCTCGCTGGCGATCGGTAACCTCGTCGCCATCGTGCAGACCAACCTCAAGCGCCTGCTGGCCTATTCGACCATCTCGCACATGGGCTATCTGCTGCTGGGTCTGGTCAACGCCGGTCCGGAAGGCTACTCGGCCTCGATGTTCTATGCGGTCAGCTATGCGCTCACCAGCGCCGCGGCCTTCGGCATGATCATCGTTCTGTCGCGTTCGGGCTTCGAGTGCGAAGAGATCGACGACCTCAAGGGGCTCAATCAGCGTTCGCCGTGGTATGCGTTCCTCATGCTTCTGGTGATGTTCTCGCTGGCTGGTGTGCCGCCGCTGTTCGGTTTCTTCGGCAAGCTGCTGGTGCTGAAGGCCGCCGTCGACGCGGGCTTCCTCTGGCTGGCCCTGGTCGGCGCCGTGTTCGCCATCATCGGCCTGTACTACTACCTGCGCGTGGTGAAGATCATGTACTTCGACGCACCGGTGGAAGGCACCGACGTGCGTGCCGTCGCCGACGCGCCGTCGCGCTGGGTACTCTCGATCAACGCGCTCGCGCTGCTCGTGCTGGGCTTCACCTGGTCGCCGCTGCTGGCCTGGTGCCAGAAGGCGTTCGCCAGCTGAGGCTGACGTCGCCCGATGAATGACGGAAAAGGCGCGGACCTCGGTCCGCGTCTTTTTTATGCGTCTTTCGCCCACAGGATCGGTTCCATGGGTTGGGACCGTAGTGGCGTATCGGGCGGGGAGGGTGGCGAATAAGGGCGGGGTGACGCCCTGGTTCTGAGCCGATGCGAACTTTCCCGATTATTTGTTGCAGAACGCTTGCAAGAATCCGGCCATGTCCGTATACTTGCTGACTCTGATGCGGGGTGGAGCAGTCTGGCAGCTCGTCGGGCTCATAACCCGAAGGTCGTAGGTTCGAATCCTACCCCCGCTACCAGTTTTCTAAAAAGGCGCTGACTCTGGTCAGCGCCTTTTTTCTATGCGGCGACGGTACTGTCAGAGAATCCTTGCTGCCGGTGGAGCCCCCAGCCTATTGAAATACCAAGTGGCGGCGCGCAAAGTGTCGCTGGGAGGAGCATCGATGGCGACGTTCAAAACGTTTAAGAAAGCGACACTCAAGTTACTCGACTCTCAGTCGAAGGCTGGTCTCGGGTTGAGCACCCAGCAGCGAGTCGATAGCTTGGTCAAACTTGCTCAGAGTTTCGCGCGGGAAGAGGTCGCCACCGCACGCGATCGGGCCATGCGTGTCTCAGGCGATGCCCTGTACGTGCGTGGCAATGCTGGCCTGTACACCTCAGAGGCTGAAGGCAAAAAGGCGATGCAATCGATAGAGCGTCTCCGAAAAAAGTAGGCATTTATATCGGCGGCAAGTTTTTCACAGGGAAGGGTGAACTTGGGCACATCTAGTGGCGCTTCACTAGTAGGGATTTTGCCGCTGCTCGCGGCGGGTTTCATTTTTAACTCAATTTTCTATCGAACGCGCTTTCGACTGGCGCGCGCAGATGGACAGCGGCTGTTTTTCTCATGCGTGATCGCAGGCTTCAGCATCGGCTGCATTGCGTTTGCCATAGCCGCGTCGCTACGGCGACACCTTCCCTCAGAGGGCCGGTTTCGCGAATTGATGGACTGGTTCCACCAGGCAATTCCCGTTCCCTACAGCATGACGTTCCTCGGGGCGATCATGCTCGCAGCGTTTTTTGGGCATGCGGCGAATGGGTACTTGTGGTGGCGGAAACGCCTTAAGGCACCAGCTGATAGCAGGCGTGTAAGCGTGTGGACTTACTGGCGCGAGATGTCCGAGCACGTCACCGCTCTCGATGAGCTGGTTCGCCGTGCTGTCTCTGATGACTCACTCGTCATGATTTGCCTCAAATCGAGGAAGGTCTACTGCGGTCTGATCTCCGGAATTCGTGGGGTGCATGAATCCGCTATGGTGCACATCCAGTTAATTCCGGCGTTCTCCATAACACGAGACAAAGATTCGCTGAAGTTCTTGCCGGAGACTCGAACGGAATACAGGGCATTCTCATTAAAGCGCGCGTTTGATCGAAAAGCGTCGTTGGATAGTGAGATCAGAGACATAGCCAGACTCGTGCGCGTGCTGAGGGCGGTGAGGTCGATGTCGGAGGCATCCCCGGATGAGCCGACTATCGCGGGGGTGAAGAATTATGGTCGCCAATTGATTCGGGAGCGTACCGATCTCGTGGAAAATCTGGCTCGGTACGGTGCACTTCAATCCTTCGATGCTACAGAATGGCTGAAGGTGATCCCAGCCTCCGAGATTGAGTCTGCATCGCTTTATAAAGACGGCGATTTTGACCGATGGTTCTCGACGCCATCGGTTCAGGTCAGCTAGGAGAGTACTCCGGTAATCGACCCATTTTTGATGGGCGCCTAAGCGCCTTGCTCGAATGGCGGTAAGCGCACACGCATGAGCTCGCGTGCGAATTGCGCGGAACTCGTGAGGCGACTGATCCGCGCGCGGCGGGATAGCACCTGCCTCAGCCGATCCCGTTTCTCACCGCGAATATTCCTTCGGGATCGTACTTCCGCTTGGCCGCCGCGAGTCGAGGTACGTTCGTCCCCCAGTACGCTTTTTTATAGTCCTTCTGGAAGAAATCGCTTTCGGAAAAATACGCGCCCGCACCCGGCGCGACGCGCGTCAGGCGCGCATACGATTTCCGCGTCGCGTCTTCACCTTGCTGCGCCTTCGCATCGTCCCGATGCATGCCGGGCAGCCCCTCGAAAACCGCCGGACCACCGTTCGCAATGATGGCCAGGGCGAAGGCGTCCAGCACGTCGGGATTCATCGCAGTGTCGCGTGCCTGCGCCAGCGTCTCCGCGGAAGCACCGAACAACCCCTTGTTGAAATGCAGCGAGAAGCCCAGCTCGCGTGATGCCTCGACGATCGCCGTGGCCAGTGTCTCCACCTGATTGTCCTGAAGCAGACGCGAAGGCAGCCATGCCGACGTATAGGCATGGATGTACGTTCCCACCTGTTCCTTATCGCCCGCCCACATCATGTGATGAGCGGGCGCGCCCGGCCTGTCGTCCGGCACAGCGAAGGTCAGGCCTAGCTTCTGGTAGAAAGCGAGGTCCCAGAAGTGCCGCGCCGGCATCGCCTTCAGCCAGAACGGCTTGACCCACGTGTAAGCCGGTCGGCCCGCAACCCACTGCAGGAAGGGTTGCCACGCCGCCTTCGCCTCGTCTTCGCTGAGTCCCTGGAACAACATCGAGAGATCGATGTGGCGGTCGCCATGGAATTCGATCTGCTCACCCCAGTGGGGATTGCAGAGGTTCTCGCGAAAGTGTCGAAGTACCTGCGCGACGAGCGCGACGAAGCTCGCATCGCTATCCGCCTCGATGCGTCCGTGGACCCCGCCGATCTGTTCGGGCAAATCGTGCGTGCGGAAGGTGAGGCGGGTGATGACGCCGAAGCTGCCACCGCCACCGCCTTTCAATGCCCAGAACAGCTCGGGATCCTGGAAAGCGTTGACGATGCGGATCTTTCCGTCCGCCGTGACGACCTCCGCCTCCAGCAGGTTTGACGCACCGGTGCCGAAGCCCTTCGAGAGACTGCCAAAGCCGCCGCCGTTGGTGAAACCGGCGCACCCGACGGTCGTGCAGCCGCCGCCCTGGATGTAGCGACCGCCTACCGTGGTTACCGCGTGGTACGCGTCGATCCACATGGCGCCCGCACCGACGTGGGCCGCGGGTACGCCGATAGATCCGGAAGCGGCCCCCTTGGGCACGAAGCTGTCGACCATCTCGACGGTGTTCATCCGGCGAGTCCAGATGAGCAGGGAGTCCGGTGCGTTGGACGCGCCGAGGTAGCTGTGACCGCCGCCACGAACGACCAGGCGCACCCGGCGTCGACGTGCCCAGGCGATGGCCGTGGCGATGTCCTCGGCGCTCTCGGCTGCCAGCACACGGGCGCTGGGCGTCGACGTCCATGCCCGGTAATAGGCGCCGGTCTGCGTAAGGCCCGGCTGATCGCCGACGTAGAATTGGTTGCCGATGTGAGCGAGTGCGTCCTCACGGGTAGCAGGGTCCAGCAACGGGTTCTTCGGAATCGAGAGACGGCCACCCACCTGCCGGTTCAGCGCGTCCCAGTCGGCATCGGTCGGCCAGCCGGATGCTCCGGGTTTCAGCCAGCGACCGCCGCCGGTGACGAAGGCGTCCACCTTGGCCGCGAGGGGCAGCAGGGGCAGGATGAGAGCGGTCTTCAGCAGGGTGCGGCGGTCCATGGTCGGTCTCCTTTGGTTGCCGTCGATCGTGCGCCGCGTGGCCCGTGCTGTCGCGCCTGTTGGGATGAATATCGCCGGTCCGGGGACGAATCGCGGGGTGGCAGGGACGGGCGGGTGGCCGGATTCGCGTAACCATGCCGGGCGTCGCGGCCCACTATCGGGGTGGCGAAGCAGGGCAGGTCTCTTCTGTGCATCCCGGCACCCTTCACGTAATCGCACGTCACGCCCACCCACCGCAGTGGGCGATCGAACTGGACCGCTGGATTGATCTCGCGTTTCTCGCTCTGTGCGTGGGAGCGCTGACCGGTCTGCTCGTCCACACCTATGCCCTGGTCTGTGCACGATGGCGTCGGGAGGGAATCGACGGGGCGCTCGAGCGGGCGAGGGATCGCTATGGGATACGACGGTCTTGACCCCGGGAGCGTCTCATCGATGAAGCAAGTCCCCACGCCGCCAGCGCCGCGATCACCATCCCTCCCACCCAGGGCACATGCACCCCGACAGCAAACAGCGCGGTGCCGGTCGCGGGCCCGACGGTATCCTTGATGTCGTTCGCAACCGACACAGCGGCCATGTAGGTCGCACGGTTGCCGTCCTGGGCCATGGCGTTGACCGCGGCAGGAACGAGTGGCCCGAACAGCATGTCGGCGAAAGCGAAACCGGTCATCGCGATGATCAGTGTGGTCACGCCGGACGAGAGCATGAGCGCTACGAACGCCCCCATCAGCACCACACCGCTGGCGATGATCAGCGTCGATTCCGACGCGTTCCGCGTCATGCGCGTAAGCGGAAACTGGAAGACGACCACGAGCAGCGCGCCATAGGTGAACAGGCTGCCGACACCGGATGGCGTAAGCGTGTGTGCGCCGTGCGCATAGAGAGGAAGCACGGCCTCGATCCAGCTGCTCGACATTTCGAGAAGGACGACCCAGGCCAGCAGACCGGCGAGGCGGCGATCGCGGAAAGCGGGAAGCAGCGAGGCGAGCCCCTCTTCATCGTCATCGTCCGCCAACGAACCGGCGCGGCGCGTCTCCGGCAACGCCAGGGCGACAAGGCAGGCGCACGCGAACAGGGCAACTGCGGATCCGAGAAACACGGTTCCGAGGGAATGCAGGACCAGAACGGCCCCGACGGCCGGGCCGGCGGCGCGCCCGATGTTCGACATCACTCGCGCCAGGGAGAAGTAGGAACGTGTTTTCTCGCCGGGAATGGTGTCCGCGATAACGGTGGCAATCGTCGGATGCAGGACGCTCTCGCTTACGCCGATGAAGAGCAGGACACACGCGGCCTGGAAAACCCCATGCGAAAAATAAAGCATCGCAAATCCAAGTCCGACGCCCAGTGTCGAGCAAAGCAGTACAGGCCGTCGCCCTATACGGTCGGCGATGCCGCCGATAAAAGGTGTCGCGAGAATCTCTCCGCCCGCGTAGCAGCCGAAGAGCACGCCGATCCACGCCACGGGAATACCGGCTTCGCCCTGCGCCCATAAGGCGAAGAACGGCAGCATGGCGCCATCGGCGAATCCAACGAGAAGGAAAAGAAGCAGGGCGATCGATGCCGGCCGCTTTACAACAGACAGGAACGAGAGGTTCCCGGTGAAGCGTTGGGTAAACATATTCACGTCACACACTCCGCGCAGCGAACAGCCGCTCACGGGGAGCCGGTCTGTCCAGATATGCGCGTTGGTTGACGTAAACGCTTACGGCTACGCCCGACGGGGTAGCGGGGAAAATGCTAGCACCTGGCCGTAAAACCGTGCAAGCGTGGCCTGCGCATGCTCGCAGGATCGTGCGAAGATCGGCAGGTGCGCCACGCGCGGCGCGGGAGAACAACGAATGCACGGACGGATGCGGTACGCGGCGGTTCTGAGTTTCCTTTTCATGTCGGCCACGGTCAGGGCCGCGGCGCCTGGTCCGTGTTCGCCCGAGCAACTGCTTGGCCACCCAGTCGATGAGTCAGACACTGCATCCCATCGCAGGTTTCCCGCGCCCCTGATCGACTATCCCTTCGACACGACAGCGGAGCGATGGGGATTTGATCTGTTGCTCCGGATAGACACGGAAGGGCGCGTAACTTGCTTCAGTACGGGAGCGAATCTGGATGGCGAATCGCCGATGGCGGTTTCCCGGCGCGCGCTCCTGGGGCGACTGGCCCACTGGCGGTATGCGCCCTTCGAAGTCGATGGTGCACCGGTGACCGCCATCGTTTCGGAGACGGTGGCCGAGGTGGAACGTCCTGCCCGTCGCGTTCCGGCTCCGAAAGCGCCACTCGCGGACATTCGAATGTCGCTGTCGCGTGGGCAGTGCTATGGCGCGTGCCCTTCCTATCGGATCGAAGTCCGGGGTGATGGAAGCGTCATCTACGAAGGCGCCGATTACGCCGACGTCTCTGGGCGCCACGCGTATCGCGTGTCACCTGCCGCCGCGGCCGCGCTCGCGCGCCGCATCGAAACGACGAACCTGTGGTCGTTACGACCGGTCTATCATGCACCGGTGACCGACCTTCCGGTCTATAAGGTCACGATCGCCGTGGGTCACGACGTTCATACGGTCGAGGACTTTCTGGGGAGTTACGTGGGCATGCCGCCGGAAGTGGTCGAGTTCGAGCGCGCCATCGACGAGGTCGGGAGGGCGGACAGGTGGATTCATCTCTCCCAGGAAGCGGTCACGACGATGGCGGCGGAGGGCTTCCGTTTCGACTCAGCCGAGGCCGGTGAGATCCTTTTTCGTGCCGTGTCCAATGAGCAATCGCATGATGACGCAGCCATGCGTCGCATGATCGAACTCGGTGCGCCGGTCACGCATACGCTTCCCGACGAAACGCTTGGTTTTCGACCGTATCTGGGTTCCTTGCTGGAGGAAGCCTTGCGTTACGGCCGAATCACTCTGGTGGATCCGTTGATCGCCCGGGGTCTTCTGGACACGGCAGGGCGACGGGATCAGGCGAAGATCGACAGTGCGTTTCGCGCCGCGATCCGCGGTGGCGATCTCGCGTCCGTCAAACGCATCTGGGAAGAGCATGCGACCGAGCCGCATCCCTCGCTGACCTTCAGTGACGACGCGGATCACGACGCGGAGGCACGGCGAGTGCCTGTGACATTGCTGCTCAATCATTTCAGTACCGACAAGCGGCGCTGGCAGGGCGAAGCGATTGCCCGTTGGCTCGTCGAGCGCGGTTGCGATCCCAGGGCCGCGGCAGTCGATGGCAATACGCTGCTGCACATCGCGGCGAGTGCCGGGGACATCGGCATGGTGCGGTATGCACTCTCGGTCGGCATCGCCCCATCGACGCCGGGACGTTATGGGCTGCCCGCACTTGGTGGCGTCGAGCGCGAAAATATCGCCATGCTCCTCCTTGAAAAAGGCACGGACCTTTCGGCCATGAACGGTGGACCCGCCTCGTTTCGGAAATATGCTGTCGGCCGACATTGGATGCAGGTCGTTGCGTGGATCGATGCCATGTCCCCGGCGAAGTGACCGACACCGGCTTCCGGATACCGGGCTGGGTTGCGCCCGGTGAGGCGTGCGAGTGGCTTTGACCGTCGCGAGGCACGCGGGCTATGACGAGTGACACTTGCTCACCCTCGGCGCCCGTCCTAGGTTACTCCCGTACATTCACAAGGAAGACGACATGCGCACCATCTTCAACTTTCTGTGGTTCATCCTTGGCGGCTTCGTCATGGGTCTGGGCTGGTGGCTCGCCGGCCTGATTGCATTCATCACCATCGTCGGCATTCCCTGGGCGCGTGCGTGTTTCGTCATCGGAACGTTCACCTTCTTCCCGTTCGGCAAGGAGGCGGTCAACCGGCGTGACCTCACCGGGCGCGGCGACATCGGCACCAGCGGGCTCGGCACGATCGGCAACATCATCTGGTTTCTGCTCGCTGGCGTCTGGCTGGCCATCGGACATGTGATGTCCGCGATTGCCTGCTTCGTCACGATCATCGGCATTCCGTTTGCCATCCAGCACCTGAAGCTCGCGGGCATCGCGCTCGCGCCCATCGGTAAGACGGTGGTCAGTATTGAAGTGGCCGATGCATCGAGGCGCGTGCAGGCGGAGGCTTCCGTACTGGGGATGCGCGGCGTCCGCTGAACCAGCCGTCGCCACTCGCGCGGCGACTCGTGGCGACGACGCCTGCCGGCGTCGCCGGGGATCTTCGAGGGAAAAACCGCTGTTGACGCCTTCTTCCGGTCTGCCGCGCTAGCGTCACGCCGAATCGGCAGCGGGCAGGCCGAGGTGGCGCGAGTGGGTTATACCGATGATCCGGCCGGAGACGGCCGAGGGGAGGGGCGAATGGACAGCAACGCACGGATGGGCGGCCGGTCGGGCTTCGTTCTGGGGGCGCTCGTCGCGATTTCCGCCTGCGGAAATGTGGGAAAGGAGGCCTCGGTGCCTCCGGAAGTGACGGGAAGTACGACGATGCCGGCGGCCGAGGTGGCGCCGCAGCCCAAGCCTTATGGCGGACCCGTGGCCTTCTCGGTCGTGGCGGAGGGGCTGACGGCCTCCTTCACCGATGAATCCGAGGGCACGGTCCTGAATCGGACATGGGACTTCGGCGACGGCGCCACGTCCGTGGCCGCCGCGCCCATCCACGCGTATTCGCGCGTCGGCGTCTACGAGGTGCGCGAGACCATCGCGGATGGCGAGGGCAAGACGTTCGACCGGACGTTGCCGGTTCGCGTCATGCCTTTCCCGCCGGAGTTGCGCAACGGAACGGCGCGACCGGGCCTGTCGGCCGTCGCGACCTACGAGCTGCATTACTTCGCTCGTCCGCCCCTGGGGGCGTCTCACCTGGACCTCGAATTGACGGGGCCGGCGGGGTTGGCCGAGCTCTACGTGAAGTTCGGATCGGTGCCGACCGACAGCAGCTATGACTGCCATGTGGCGCTGACCGACGGTGCCGCTCGCTGCACCTTCGATGCACCGCGCGCCGGTCCTTATTACGCCCGTATCCTGGCGACGAAGAACTTTGCCGACGCTTCGCTGAAGGCTTCATGGAACGAGACGGTGGCGGAAGCCGGAGATAAAAAAAGCGGCGCATCGAGCGCCGCTCAAAATCACTGACCAAGTGGGGGGCGGTCAGTGACGTGTTGCGTGACACACGGCTCCGGGAGGGCCGTGCGCGGATGAACAATAAGCGGTATTCGGACGTCCGTCTGTCAGCGCTGGCCTACACATATTCGGTAAAGAACCTTCTCACGGTGCTGGTTTGGTAGAGAAAACCGGGTTCGCCATGCCAGCGACGCTGTGCGAACCGCCGCCCTGCATCTCGAGGACGACCACGTCGTTCCTGCCCTTGTGCAGCCACGATGCCGGCACGTACAAGGACTGCTGCGGCCCGATTTCCCAGAAGCGGCCCAGATGGTGCCCGTTGATCCAGACGTTGCCCTTATGCCAGCCGCGCATATCGAGGAACGTGCCGGCCACGGTGGGAACCTCGAGCGTGCCATGCCAGAACCCCGGGCCACCGGGCGCCGCACCCGAGCCGTACTTAAGGCCGGAAAGATCGTTCAGCGGCAGCGGATAAACCGTCCACTGCGTCAGATCCTCTCCAGCCAGCTCGACCGAGAACGTGATCCCCTTGTAGTCGTCTTCCATGCCGGGGCCGATGTTGATACGGCCCATGTTCTCGACGATCAGGTCGAGTGTGCTGCCTTTCTCCAGGTCGACGGGCAGGCTGTGTTCGTCCTTGCGCCGGTCCAGCGTTCCGATCGCATGGCCGTCCGTCAGCACGGTGGCGTAGTCGTGGACATCGTTCACGTCCAGCTTGCCCTTTGCGTCGTTGTCGAGCTTCTTGCGGTAGAGGATCAGGCCGTAGTTCTGCCCGAAGCTTTCCATCCCCTGCGGTGTCACTGAGGTCCTGGGCTGTGCCGAAAGCGTCGGCAGGGCATCGAGCAGGCCGACCGACTCACGCAGTTCGACGCGCGCCGTGGCGGTCGTGGGCGACGAAGCCGGCGGCTTCGGCAGATGCTCACCCTTGGGCAGATGCGCGGCGATCACCTTGCGCAGCGCATCGTATTTGGGCGTGAGCCTGCCCGCTTCATCGATGGGCGAGTCGTAGTCGTAACTCGTGGTGACGGGCAGGTAATGCGTATCGTCGTTGTTGGCGCCGTTCATCCAGCCGAAGTTGGTCCCGCCGTCCACCATGTACAGGTTGAATGAGATGTTGTGGTCGAGCATCCAGCCGAGCGAGCCGGCGACTTCTTCGGTCGAGCGCGTCTTGTGCTCCTCGCCCCAGCGGTCGTACCAGCCACTCCAGTATTCGCCAGCCATCTTCGGCATGCCTTCCATCTGTGCTGCCGACCGCCTGAAGGCGCGCTCGGTTTTCGTGGCGTCGCCGGTGAAGTTGATGACCGAAAGCATGCCGGGCAGCGTGCCGCGACTCATCCAGGTGGGGCCCGGTCCGTTGGACATGAAGAAGGGAACGTCGAAGCCGGCATCGAGCATCTGCTGGCGGATGGCAGCCATGTAATCGCGATCGTTACCCACGTAACCGTATTCGTTCTCCACCTGCATCATCAGAATGGGACCGCCACGGGTGGATTGCAGCGGAGCCAGTTCCTGTCCCAGTCGTTTGAACCATGCGGCGCTGGCGCTGAGGAAACGCGCGTCGTACGAACGCACGCGGAGGCCTGGCGTGCGCAGCAGCCACGCCGGGAATCCGCCGAATTCCCACTCCGCGCAGACGAACGGACCGGGTCGGACAATCACATTGAGGCCTTCTTCCTGCGCCGTGCGCACGAAGGTCGCAATGTCGTTGTCGCCGGTGAAGTCGAATTTACCGGGCTCCGGCTCGCTCACATTCCAGAATGCGTAGGTGGTGATGGTATTCAGACCCATCGCCCGGGCCTTGCGCAGGCGGTCACGCCATTCGGCATGGGGAATGCGCGGGTAATGCATTTCACCGGAGCGAATCACATAGGGCTTGCCGTCCAGCAGGAATTGCCCGTTCTCCACCGCGAAATGCGCGGGCGCCGCGACGGCGGCAAGGGGCAGGGCGGCCGAGGCGGCGAGGCAGGTCGAAAGCAGCAGGGACAGTGGCTTCACGCGTGACTCCGGCGGGTGGAATCGCCCGACGGTACACAGGCTCGTTCCGCGACTGCAAGCGGAAACCGGTCCCGATTCTCAAGTCATGACGCTATGCGCTGTGGCACGTTACCGGGCCATTGGTTATCCGGAGAGTGACGACATGGTAGTTTCCCCGCGCCGCAAAGGCGTTTCACCGGTCTACGCCGACATGGCACGCGCGACCCCGCTGGAGCGCGTCGAGATGATCCGCCGCGGATTGCCGCCTGAGCTGGTGATGGACCTCGCCTACGATCTGCGCCTGTCCGAAGACAACCTCATGCTTTACCTGGGTCTGCATCGGGTACGCGTTCGCCAGAAAGTGGTGGACGAAGATCGACTGTCGCCCCGCGAATCCGAAGGCGTCATGGCACTCGCGGTCTTCCTGGGCGAAACGCTGCTCGCTCTCGGGGCCGCCGTCGAAGGCGGTCCCGACGTAAACCTCGACGCCGCCGCCTGGCTGGGACGATGGCTGCGAACCCCTCACGCTGAACTCGAACACCGTGCGCCCCTGCAGTTCATGGATCTCGCGCAGGGGCGCGCCGTCGTTGCCGCGCTGCTCGATCAGGTGCGTGCGCGTCGGTCCACGTGAGTGCGCGTGCGGTCGTCCCGTTTTCGGCAAAGACGCAAGATCGTGCGAACGGGTCGGTCGTAACGCATCGGTCTTGCACACCTGCCCAGAGGCGTGAAGCCCCGACGCCGTGCCTCATTCTGCGTGGTCCGTCACGTCACGCCCTCATGTGTTCCTGCCTTGACCCGGCACGAAAGCTTCGCGAAAGCCTGAACCCGTCATGCGTTGATGGACAGGGGGAAGAGCTGGCGGACCGGTGGCGCATTCGTAGTTTCCTGCGTTTTTCGTGATTCGGGGCAGGGAATCCGAGGTGCCGCCGCAAAGCCGGACGTGTCAGGCCTGTCGCTTCACGGCAGGCCACTTACGGGCAGACGAAGGACCATCCATGAAGATTGAGAAGACCGCATTGACGGTTGCCATCGCGCTGGCGATGTCCTCCCTTTCAGCGCATGCGGAAGACGCCTGGGTCTCGACGCATACGCAGGCGGCGATGTCACCGCCCGCCAGCACCCAGGTGCTGGCGGCGAGTTCGACCAGCGCGACGACGACCGGCAATGCTTATACGTTGAACATGACGGGCTCACCGCGGATAGACGGCACCGCGGTCACGGCACTGGAAGCCGATCATCCGCTGCATGTGGAAATCGCGCTGAAGTTGCGCAATCCCGATGCGCTGCAGACCTTCCTTGCCGGCGTGACCACGCCGGGTAACGCACTCTTCGGCAAGTTCCTTACGCCGTCGCAGTTCACCGAACGCTTCGGGCCGACGCAATCGCAGGTCGACGCCGTCGTCGCCCACCTGCAGCAGGCCGGCTTCACCAACATCGAAGTCGCACCGAACCGTCTGCTGATCTCTGCCGATGGTACGGCGGGTGCCGCGACGAACGGGTTCCGCACGTCGATCAAGCGCTTCAGCGCCAATGGCCGTGAGTTCTTTGCCAACGATGCACCCGCACTGGTCCCGGCGTCGCTTGGTGACAGTGTCAACGCCGTGCTCGGTCTGCAGAACGTGTCCGTCAAGCACACGCTGCACCACGTATATCACCCCGAGGACGTCACGGTTCCCGGACCGAACGTCGGCACGCAGGCTGCCGCCGCCGTCGCTGCGCATCATCCTCAGGATTTCGCCGCTATCTACGGTGGCAGCAGCCTGCCGGCCGCCACGAATACCGCGGTGGGCATCATCACCTGGGGATCGATCACGCAGACGGTGACCGATCTCAACAGCTTCACCTCGGGCGCAGGTCTGGCTACGGTGAACTCCACGATCACCAAGGTGGGGAGCGGTACGTTCGCCAACGATCCGGATTCCAACGGCGAATGGTCGCTGGACAGCCAGGACATCGTCGGTATCGCCGGAGGCGTGAAGCAACTGATTTTCTATACCTCGGCCAACGGCGATTCCAGTTCGTCGGGCATCACCGATGCGGGTATCACCGCATCGTATAACCGCGCGGTCACCGACAACATCGCCAAGCTCATCAACGTATCGCTCGGCGAAGACGAAACCGCCGCGCAGCAGTCGGGTACTCAGGCGGCTGACGACGCGATCTTCCAGCAGGCCGTGGCTCAGGGTCAGACCTTCTCGATCGCTTCCGGCGACGCGGGTGTCTACCAGTGGTCGACCGATCCCACCTCGGGCTCGCCCGGCTACGTGGCGAATTCCGCCGGTACGGTGAAGATCGACCTGACCCACTACTCGGTGAGTGAGCCGGCGAGTTCGCCATACGTCATCCAGGTCGGTGGTACGACGCTGTCCACCAGCGGCACGACGTGGTCGGGCGAAACGGTGTGGAACGAAGGCCTCTCGGCGATCGCGCCGAGCCAGGGCGACAACAACCAGCGCCTGTGGGCGACGGGTGGCGGCGTCAGCCTCTACGAGGCGGCACCGTCATGGCAGTCGTCGGTATCCAGTTCGACCAAGCGCGTCGGTCCGGACGTTGCGTTCGATGCGGCGTCGTCGTCAGGTGCGCTGATCGTCGTCAATGGATCGACCGAGCAGGTGGGCGGAACCAGCCTTGCCTCGCCGCTGTTCGTCGGTGCGTTTGCGCGCATCGAATCCGCGGCGAACAATGCGATCGGCTTCCCGGCGTCGAAGTTCTATCAGGCGTTCCCGACGCAGACCTCGCTGCTGCATGACGTGACCTCCGGTAACAACGGCTACCAGAGCCACGGTTACACCGCGGCGACGGGCTTCGACGAAGCGACCGGCTTCGGCAGCTTCGATATCGGTAAGCTCAACACGTACGCGCAGGCCAACTGGGTGACCGGAGGCGGCGGTGGCAGCACCAACGCGCCGCCGGTTGCGAACTTCAGTGTCGCGACCAACGGGCTCCTCGCCACCTTTACCGATAGCTCAACCGACAGCGACGGCAGCATCGCGTCGCATGCCTGGACCTTCGGCGATGGCAGCACCTCGACGGCTACCAGCCCGAGCCACACGTACACCGCCGCAGGCACGTACAGCGTCGCTGAAACCGTGACGGACAATGCGGGCGCCACCAGCACGAAGACCTCGTCGGTGACCGTGAGCTCGTCTGGCGGTACCGGTGGTGGCACCGTGCTGCAGAACGGCGTCGCAGCGACCGGATTGTCGGCGGCGAAGAACGGCCAGCTGAAGTACACCGTGGCGATCCCGTCGGGCGCGAAGAGCCTGAAGATCGCGATCTCGGGTGGCACCGGCGATGCGGATCTTTACGTGAAGTTCGGTTCGGCGCCGACGACGTCGAGCTACGACTGCCGTCCGTACGTGACCGGTAACACCGAAAGCTGCTCGTTTGCCTCGCCGCAGACGGGGACGTACTACGTGCTGCTCAACGGATACGCCGCGTTCTCGGGCGTGTCGCTGAAGGCTACGTGGACTAACTGATCCTTCCTGAGTTCGATCCGGGGTGAGGATTCCCTCACCCCGGCGGGAGTCGCGCGAAATGAGACATCTATGACACAGTCTGCTCTCCCTGCCATTGAAGGCGAGACGACATGCTGGCGACCCTGGCGGTAGCGAACTACCGCTCCCTGCGATCTTTCGTTCTGCCGATGGGCCGGATCAACCTCGTCACCGGTGCCAACGGCAGCGGCAAGTCGAGCCTCTATCGTGCGCTGCGCCTGCTGGCCGAGACCGCGCAAGGCGGCGTCGTTCCCGCGCTGGCGCGTGAGGGCGGTCTGTCTTCGACGCTGTGGGCGGGTCCGGAGAAGTTTTCGCGCGGCATGCTCAGCGGTGATGTGCCCGTGCAAGGTGGACCTCGCACCGAACCGGTGTCACTCAAGCTCGGCTTTGCCGGTGAATCGTTCGGTTATGCGATCGATCTCGGCCTGCCCGAACCGAGCCTGTCGATGTTTGGCCGGGATCCCGAAATCAAATCCGAAGCGATATGGAGCGGCCCCTTCCTGCGCGCCGCCAGTTTGTTGATGGATCGCCGCGGTCCGATGGCCAAACTTCGCGACGGTCGTCAGTGGCACGTCGCCGCTCAACATCTCAGCCAGTTCGAAAGCGTCTTTACCCAGCTGGCCGATCCCGAACGTGCACCCGAGGTCATGGCCTTGCGTGAGTCGATACGCGGCTGGCGCTTCTACGATCATTTCCGTTCCGACGCCGACGCGCCCGCCCGATGGCCGCAGCTGGGAACGCGCACGCCCGTGCTGAGTCACGATGGGCGCGACCTTGCCGCAGCTTGGCAAACGATTCGGGAGATCGGCGATGTGGCCTCGCTGGAGGCATCCGTCGATGACGCGTTTCCCGGCGCAGTGGTGAGGGTAGGGCAAGAAGGCGACCGCTTGTTGCTTACCTTCCAGCAGCCGGGCTTGTTGCGTCCCCTGTCCTCCGCCGAGCTATCGGACGGCACCCTGCGTTACCTCCTATGGATCGCCGCGCTCCACACGCCGCGGCCGCCGCCGCTCATGGTGTTGAATGAGCCAGAGACCAGTCTCCATCCGGATCTTCTCCCCGCCCTGGGGCGACTGATCCTGAAAGCATCGACGACTTGTCAGGTGTGGGTCGTCTCGCATGCGTCGCGGCTTATTGCGGCGCTGGAGGAATCGCCGGACTGCCACTCGTTGCGCCTGGAAAAAACATTGAGTGAGACACGCATCGTGGGGCAGGGGATGCTCGATGAGCCGGCGTGGTATTGGCCGTCGCGCTAGCGCTGTCGCGGGACTGGTGAGCGGTGATAACGTAGCCGGCATGAGTCGAACCCTGCTCGCCCTGTTGGTGCCCGATGCCGAGCCGCTCGTTGGTGACCTTCGTGCACGACTGGACCCCGCCGCCCGGCTGGGGCTCGGTGCGCACATTACGCTGGTCTATCCCTTTCTCGATAGCGAGGCGATCGACGACGATGTCGCGGAGCGGTTGCGCAATGTCGCGAGGCAGCATGCGCCCGTTTCGTTCGTGCTCGACGAGGTGGGTACGTTTCCCTCTACTGTCTGGCTGGCCCCCCGATCTGCCGAGGCCATCGTCTCGCTAGCCGCCGCGCTCGAGTCCGCATTCCCCGACCGTCCGACCGCAGGGCGCGTCTTCGAGCGCTTCGTGCCGCATCTTTCGGTGGCGCGAAACATCCTTGGCGATCGTGATGCGGTGGTGGCGACGCTCGAAGACCGGCTTGGATCGGCGCATGGCGTGGTGTGTCACTGCGCCGATGTCCATGTCATGACGCGCAGCGACGAGGGCTGGCAAATGCACTCACGGGTGCCTCTCGGCGGCGGCACGTAATCAGGAATCGACTCGATGCTCATTCAGGGTAGTTGTCACTGCGAAAACATCGCATTTGAACTGGACTGGCCCGGCGAGGGCGCTTCCGTGCCCGCGCGTGCCTGCACCTGCTCGTTCTGCGTGAAGCACGGTGGTGTATGGACTGCGCATTCCGATGCAAGGCTCAGGATCAGGATCGCCGATGCGGACAGGACGTCGTCGTATGCGTTCGGAACCGGGACCGCGGCGTTTCATGTGTGTACGCGATGCGGGGCCGTGCCGGTGGCCACCAGCGATATCGACGGCGCGCGCTACGCCGTAGTGAACGTCAATACCTTCGATGACTTCGAGCGCAGTCGACTCACCACGGAGACGGTGAGCTTCGACGGTGAGGGGGAGGCCGACCGGCTGACCCGGCGCGCCGCGCGGTGGATCGGCCATGTAGAGATCGATTACCAGGATGCCGCCTTCGTGGCGTGATTTGTCCGCTAGCGGTCCGGGTCGTGACTCGCGCGCTTGCGTTCATGCGCGGAAACTGTCCTCATTCCCACGAGAGGAGCTCCGCCATGTCCGCTTCCGAAACCGCGCTGATCGTCATCGATGCCCAGGAGTCGTTCCGTTCCCGCCCCTACTGGCGGACAGACGACGTCGACGGGTATATCGAGCGTCAGCAGGCTCTCATCGATGGCGCGAAGCGTGCTGGCATCCGCGTGGTCCAGGTGTTCCATGTCGAGGATACCGGTCCGTTCAGCGAGGCATCCGGGCTGGTTACGCCGTTGAAGCCGTTGCGGATCGATGCCGATGCCGTCTTTCGTAAGCGGCGCCACAGCGCGCTGGTCGGGTCCGGCCTCGACGTATGGCTGACCACGAACGCTGTCCGTCGTCTGATCGTCTCGGGCATCCGCACCGAACAGTGCTGTGAGACGACGACCCGCCACGCTTCGGACCTTGGCTACGCCGTCGACTTCGTCGGCGAGGCGACGCTCACGTTCCCGATGGTGGATGTCACGGGTCGCGAGTGGAGCGCGGCTGAGATCCGCGCGCGGACGGAGCTGGTTCTCGCGGACCGCTTCGCCCGCATCGTGACGGTGGATGCCGCGCTCGAGACGCAGGCACTCAGGGCTGCATGATGCAAACGACACCTCGCCGGATCCCCGTCTATGTGGTCGTGCCGCCGCGGGTGCTGCTGCTGGACGTGGCCGGGCCCATCGAGGTGTTGCGCAAGGCCAACCTCGAGCAGGAGGCGGTACATTTCGATGTGGTCTACATCGGGCCTGCACGGACGCTTGGGAGCTCGGTGGGTATGACGATATCGGGCATCCGGCCCATGCCGGCAAGACTGCCCGACGATACGCTGGTCGTGGTGCCGGGCCACGCGGACCTGCCGCTTGGAGAGCCGGTGACCAGCGACGCGCAGCATGCCGCGCACGAGCAGGCCATCGTCGGCTGGCTTCGCCGCTCGGTGCGTCCCGGCATCCGTGTGGCGACGATCTGTTCCGGTGCGATCCTCGCGGCACGGGCCGGCTTGCTCGACGGGCATGCATGTACGACCCACCACGGTTGCACCGATCAACTGGCGCGTGAGGCACCTTCCGCTCACGTCCGCGAAAACCGCCTTTATGTCGTGGATGGCGAGCGCCTCACCAGTGCCGGTATCACCGCTGGAATCGACCTGATGCTGCACGTCGTTGCCGGCCTCGCTGGCGCGGCCGTCGCGGTCGCCGTGGCGCGCTTTCTCGTCGTTTATCTGCGGCGCGCAGGCGACGATCCACAACTGTCACCGTGGCTCGAGGGGCGCAACCACATGCATCCCTCCATCCATCGCGCACAGGACGCCGTGGCCGGCGATCCCGCCCGCGAGTGGACGGTGACGGCGCTGGCGCGCGAAGCGGCTATCAGTCCGCGACACCTGTCCCGGTTGTTCAACGAGCATGCGGGGATGAGCGTCACCGACTACGTAAACCGCATGCGGGTGGCTCTGGCCAGCGAATTGCTGTCAGGTTCGCAGCTGGACATGGAGGCGGTCGCCGAGCGTTCGGGTTTCGGGTCGGCAAGGCAGCTGCGTCGGGCGTGGGGGCGGTGGAACGCGTTGCCGCCGAGCCGGTCGCGCGATCTGGCCTCTTGATGCGCCGTTAACCGAACAGGCGGCGATGCTCGCCGTTGGCGTACCACTCCAGCACGCGATCGGGTACGAGCGCTTCGATCGTCAGTCCCGCGGCGGAGAACATGTCCAGCGTATCCAGCAGTGCGCGGCGCAGTTTCGGCGCTCCCGGGTCCCCGGGCGCGTTGTGCGTTGCCCAGTCGAGCGTATCGACGACGCGCAGTGACCAGTCGTGCAGAAGATCGGCCCGCGCATCCAGGTAGCCGCGCAGCCACGGGCTCAGACTCCGCTCCAGCGAAAGACTCTCCGCTGCGGCGATCCCCTCGAGCAGCGTGCCGACCTCCCCGTGCACGCCGCGATACCATTCGGTATGCCCGGCGGCGGAAACCGGTACGACCAGCGGGGCGTTGGCGCGCTGCCCGGCGAAGGCCTCGATGAGCCGTCGCTCGATACGTCGTGCATGGATGACCCGTTCGGCGTCAAGCAACATCCCGCGATCCAGATCGAAAAAGTCGAAGAACCGACGGTGAAGGGTGCTGAAGCGCGTGAACGGGTCACGCGAGAAGCCGACCTTCAGCAGGTCTTCGTCACGACAGGGCAGCACGTACACATACGCGCGGCCCTGTGAGGCGAAGCGGGGATACGGTGTTTCTTCATGCATGGGGGAAAGGATCGCCTGTCGCTGTCTCGCGACGTGCGATACGGAACCGGCAGCGCGGCCGGCCTCGAACGGACTGGTGTGCGCAACTGCATGAATTTACGGACGAATCGAGTGCGCAGACGCGCGGAGCGCTATGTGACGTTCCCGCCGGCAGCGCTCCGTCCGCATGCTGTCCGACGGGCTCGGGCGGACGCCGGTTCAGGTCCGCGACCTTGCATGACGGCGGTAAAATACGATAGACTCAGTGAATCTTAAGCGCCATTGACATCGGTTACGGCCTTTCGTCGCTGGCTGCTTCAGGAACTTTCTTTTTACAAGAAAGCCTCCTCGTGAGGCTTTTTTGTTGGGCGCACGGAGGCGTCCTGCGACATTTTCGTGAGCGCCGTCAGGGCATCGCGGCGTTCGCTGGAGGAAAGTGTCGGATACATCGGCGACGTAATGGAATGGGCCGCTCGCGCCCTTTTTTTGTTTCTGGCGAATGGAAAAACCGCAGGTAACGTGGATACCAACGCACTTTCACAACGCTTTTCAGACATCGTGGCCGAGCTCGGCCTCGAAGTGCTGGGTATGGAGTTCGGTCCGTCCGACGGACAGATGACGCTGCGCGTCTATCTGGACGTGCTCGAGGCCGAGCGCGAACGTCGCAAGGGCGCGGAGCTCCCCGTCGAGGTCGCCGTCGAGGATTGCGAAGCGGCAAGCCGCGAGTTCTCGGCTTATCTGGACGTTGAAGATCCGATCCCCGGCAACTATGTACTGGAAGTCTCCTCTCCCGGTATCGATCGTCCCCTCTTCACGGCGGAGCAGTTCGCCCGTGTCAGTGGTCAGGAGATCAAGGTGCTGCTCAAAGCCCCGGTCGACGGTCGCCGTCGCCTCAAGGGCAACGTCGTTGAAGTAAACGGCGAGCACATTGTGGTCGAGGGCGAGGCTGGCCGATTCGAATTCGAGCATGCGGACGTCGAAAGCGCCCGCGTGGTTCCCGACTGGGTGGCACTCGGCTATGCGCCGCAGCCGAAGCCCACGCCGGGCGGTAAGAAACCTAAATAACGATTGATGGGGTGCCGCGGGGCATCCTTACGGGAGTAGCGGCAATGAGCAAAGAACTTTTGCTGGTAGTCGACGCGGTCGCCAATGAAAAAGGCGTGCCGCGCGAAGTGATTTTCGACGCCATGGAAGCGGCGCTGGCTTCGGCCGCGAAAAAGCGCTACCCCGAGGAAGATCCGGACATCCGGGTCGAAATCGACCGCAATACGGGCGACTACGAGACCTTCCGTCGCTGGGAGATCATCGAGAACGACGGCGAGATGGAGGATCCCTCCTACCAGATCCGCCTGATGGACGCCGAAGACGAAGCCGGTGAGGGCGAAGTCGCCGAAGTCGGTGGCTGGATCGAGCACCAGATCGAAAACGCCGAGTTCGGCCGCATCGCCGCGCAGGCCGCCAAGCAGGTGATCGTGCAGCGCGTTCGCGAAGCCGAGCGTCAGCAGGTCGTCGATGCCTTCGTCGATCGCGTGGGCGAGCTGGTCACCGGTATCGTCAAGCGCGTCGAGCGCGGCAACGTCTACCTCGACCTGGGCAGCAACGCCGAGGCGTTCATTCCGCGCGACAAGACGATTCCCCGTGAGTCGGCCCGCGTCGGCGACCGCGTCCGCGGTTACCTGTACGAAGTGAAGTCGGAAATCCGTGGTCCGCAGCTGTTCGTCTCGCGCAGCGCGCCGGAGTTCATGATCGAACTGTTCAAGCTCGAGGTGCCGGAAGTCGGTCAGGGCCTCGTCGAAATCAAGGGCTGCGCCCGCGATCCGGGCGACCGCGCCAAGATCGCCGTGGTCGCCCACGACAGCCGCACCGATCCGATCGGCGCCTGCATCGGCATGCGCGGTTCGCGCGTCCAGGCCGTGTCCAACGAGCTCAACGGTGAGCGCGTCGACATCATCCTGTGGCACGAGAATCAGGCTCAGTACGTCATCAATGCGATGGCGCCGGCCGAAGTGCAGTCGATCATCATGGACGAGGAAAAGCACTCCATGGATATCGCCGTCGCCGAGGACAAGCTGTCCCAGGCGATCGGTCGCGGTGGTCAGAACGTCCGCCTGGCGAGCAAGCTCACCGGCTGGCAGCTCAACGTGATGACACAGGATCAGGTCACCGCCAAGAGCGAGGCCGAGCAGGCTGCCGCCCTGGCGCTGTTCCAGGACAAGCTCGAAGTCGACGAAGAAATCGCCAGCATCCTGGTGCAGGAAGGTTTCTCGTCGATCGAAGAAATTGCTTACGTGCCGAGTGCCGAGCTGCTGGCGGTGGAAGGCTTCGACGAAGACATCGTCGAGGAACTCCGTGCCCGTGCCCGTGACGCCCTGCTGACCGAGGCGCTCGCCGCCGAGGAAGGCGTCGAGGAAGTCGCGGTCGACGAAGAACTGCTCGGCCTGGACGGCATGGACGAAACGGTCGCTATCGCGCTGGCGGACCGTGGCATCAAGACGCTCGACGACCTCGGCGATCTCGCCGTCGACGAGCTCATCGATATCGAAGGCATGACGGAGGACCGCGCATCGCAGCTGATCATGGCTGCGCGCGCTCCGATGATCGCCCGCCTGGAGAAAGGTGGTTAAGCGCGAGACCGGAAGCGTCCTGGACGGACGCCTCGAGGGAGGCCATGAGGTCTCCCGCCAGGGATGGAGGCAGCCGTACGGGTCATCGTCGGCACGTAAGGTTACGCGCGGGAAAGGCGGAGAATAAAGAACCATGTCGGACGTCACTATCAAACAACTCGCCCATCAACTGGGCCTACCGGTCGACAAGCTGCTCGGGCAGCTTGGCGAAGCCGGCATGAATTTCTCCGATGCGGAGCAGGTCATCAGCAGCACCGAAAAGGTGAAGCTGCTGGGTTTCCTGCGTCGCACCCACGGCAAGAACGAGGCCGCTCCCGAAGGGGACGCCTCCGCGCCGCGACAGATCACCCTGAAGCGCCGCACGGTCGGCGAGCTGAAGGTGGCGTCCGGTTCCGGTCGTGGTGCCGGTCCGGCCAAGACGGTCAACGTCGAGGTCCGTGCCAAGCGTACGTACGTCAAGCGCAGCGCCATCGCCGAGGATGCGTCGCACGAGCCGGAGCGCGAGGACGCCGTGCGCAAGCTGGCCGAATCGCAGGCTCAGCGCGAGCACGAGGAATCGGAGCGCCGTGAAGAAGCCGAGCGTCGCGATCAGGCCGAAGCGGCCCGTCGCGAAGCCGAGGCCGAAGCACGCCGTCAGGAAGAAGCCGCCGCCGAAGCACGCCGTCAGGCTGAAGAAGCTGCCGAGCAGCATGCACGCGCCGAAGCGGCACGTGCCGCGGCCGCCAGCGCTGAAGCCGCCGTGACGCCGGCCGCCGCGCCTGCGGCCGCGCCGGAAGCGACCCCTGAGGCCCCGGTGTCCACCGCGCCGCTGGGCGACGATGGCCTGCCGACGCACCAGACCGCCAAGCTCGATACGCGTTCGCTCGGCATGATCCTTCCGCGCATTCACGAGCCGCGCAAGCGCGAGCGCGTGGTGTCCAAGCCTGTCCCGCCGCCGGCGCCCGCGCCGGCGCCGGCTCCGGCACCTGTCGCGGCGGCTCCCGCCGCCGCACGTCCGGCCGCTCCGCGTCCGGCGCCCGGTGCCGTGGCTGCCGCCAACGATACGCGCGGCAACGCGCGTCCGAAGCACGGTGGTGGTGGTGGTGCTCCCGGCGGTGGCGGTCGTAACGATCGTGAAGCCGGTGGCAAGCGCTTCGCCGGTGGCGAAATGCATCTTTCCGATGCCGACCGCGCACGCCGCTCGTCCAGCAACAACCGTCGTGGCGGTGGCAAGGACCGTGGCCGCATGACGGCGTCGCGTGGCGCCGCCTCGTCGGGCGGTCCGCACGGCTTCACCCGTCCGACCGCCGCCGTGGTCCGTGACGTCGTGATCGGCGACAACAACCTCGTGACCGAGCTGGCCCAGAAGATGGCCGTCAAGGGCGCCGAGGTGGTGAAGGCGCTGTTCAAGATGGGCGTCATGGCCACGATCAATCAGACGATCGACCATGACACCGCCGCGCTCGTGGTCGAAGAACTGGGTCACAACCCGGTTCGCGCCACCGAGAACGACGCCGAAGCCGCGCTCGCGACGCACACGCAGAATGCGGAGCTCGAGGGCGACAAGGTCACGCGTCCGCCGGTCGTCACGATCATGGGTCACGTCGACCACGGCAAGACCTCGCTGCTCGACTACATCCGTCGTACCAAGGTCGCCTCCGGCGAAGCGGGTGGCATTACGCAGCACATCGGCGCTTACCACGTCGAAACCAGCCGTGGCGTCATCACCTTCCTCGACACCCCGGGCCATGCGGCGTTTACGTCCATGCGTGCCCGCGGCGCGCAGTCGACGGATATCGTGGTGCTCGTGGTCGCCGCCGACGACGGTGTCATGCCGCAGACGCAGGAAGCCGTGAAGCACGCGCGCGCCGCCAAGGTGCCGCTGATCGTCGCGGTCAACAAGATGGACAAGTCCGGCGCCAACCCGGACAACGTCAAGCAGGGCCTCGGCCTTCTCGAAGTCATCCCTGAAGAGTGGGGTGGCGATACCCCGTTCGTGCCGCTTTCGGCGAAGACGGGCGACGGCGTGGACGCGCTGCTCGACGCCATCTCGATCCAGGCTGAAATCATGGAGCTCAAGGCAGTGGCCGATGGCCGCGCTTCGGGTGTCGTGATCGAATCCAGCCTCGACCGCGGTCGCGGTCCGGTGGCGACGGTGCTGGTGCAGCAGGGCACGCTGAAGAAGGGCGACTTCGTCGTCTGCGGTGTCGAATACGGCCGCATGCGTGCGCTCGTCGACGAAACCGGCAAGCAGGTCAATGAAGCCGGTCCGTCGATTCCGGTCCAGGTGCTGGGTCTGTCGGGCGTGCCCGAGTCGGGTGACGATTTCGTCGCCGTGAAGGACGAGCGTCTGGCGCGCGAAGTGGCGGCCGAGCGTCTGCTCAAGCGTCGCGAGACGCGCCTGGTCAGCAAATCCAACCGTCTGGAAGACATCATGGCCCAGATGGGTCAGGGTCAGGGCCAGCAGACCCTCAACATCCTCGTCAAGGCGGATGTGCAGGGTTCGGTCGAGGCACTGCGCGATTCGCTCACCCAGATCGGCAACGAGCTGGTCAAGGTGAACGTGATCTCGTCCGGCGTGGGTGGCATCACCGAGTCGGAAGCCACGCTGGCGGCGGCGTCGAAGGCGCTGATCATCGGCTTCAACGTCCGTGCGGATGCGTCGGCACGCAAGGTGATCGATACCAACGGTCTCGATGTCCGTTACTTCTCGATCATCTACGACGTCATCGATCAGGTGAAGCAGGCGGCGTCGGGTCTGCTCGGTGTCGAGATTCGCGAAGAGATCATCGGTATCGCGCAGGTCCGCGACGTGTTCCGTTCGTCGAAGTTCGGCGCGGTCGCGGGCTGCATGATCGTCGAGGGCCTGGTGAAGCGCTCCAAGCCGATCCGCGTGCTGCGTGACAACGTGGTGGTGTTCCAGGGCGAACTCGAGTCGCTGCGCCGCTTCAAGGAACTCGTCGACGAGGTCCGTAACGGCATGGAATGCGGTATCGCGGTCAAGCAGTACAACGACGTCAAGGTCGGCGACCAGATCGAGTGCTTCGAGCGTATCGAAGTGCCGCGCACGCTGTAACGGCATGCAATGCGCCTCCCCGGCATACGCCGGGGAGGCTTTTTCGTTAGTGCACCTTATTCAGGCTGGAGGCGGATATGCCGTCCCGTGATTTCAAGCGTACCGACCGCGTGTCCGCCCAGCTTCGCCGTGAAATCGGTGAACTGGTCCACGCCGCCGTGCGCGACCACGCGCTGCCTTCGGTCAGCGTGTCGGATGTGGAAGTAACCCGTGACCTCGACTGGGCCACCGTGTGGGTGACGGCGCTGATGCCCGACCAGTCGGCGGTGGTGGTCAAGGCGCTGAAGGAGCTCGCCCCCGAGTTCCGTCATTCGCTGTCGAAGTCGATGATCCTGCGTCGCGTGCCGCAGCTGCGTTTCAAGTACGACGAATCCGTCGATACCGGCGAGCGCATCGAGCGCCTGCTGCGCGAAAACCCCGTTCCGCCGGCCGATCCGTCCGACGAAACTTGATGACCGCGCGCCTGGCGCGCGGGTAAGCGTGTGTGATGAATCGCCGAACCTTCCGTGACCTGCACGGCATCCTTCTGCTCGACAAGCCGCTCGGCCTGAGTTCCAACCAGGCGCTGCAGACGGCGCGCCGGCTCGTGGGCGCCGCCAAGGGTGGCCATACCGGCAGCCTCGATCCGCTCGCCACGGGCCTGTTGCCACTGTGCTTCGGCGAGGCGACCAAGCTCGCCGGCTGGTTGCTCGGCTCGCGTAAGGCCTACGAGGCTGAGGTTCGCCTGGGTGTGACCACGACCACCGCCGATCTCGAGGGCGAGGTGGTGGAGATACGCCCGGTGCCCTCGCTGGACGATGCGGTCATCGAAGCCGCGCTGGCGCCCCTGCGCGGGCACATCGTGCAGATCCCTCCCGCGTATTCGGCGATCAAGCAGGACGGCGTGCCGCTGTATGTCCGTGCCCGTCGCGGTGAGGACGTCGACGTGCCGGCGCGCGAGGTCGACGTGTACCGGCTCGAGGTGATCGGTCGCGAGGGCGACACCGTGCGCCTGATGGTCGAGTGTGGCTCGGGGACGTACGTGCGCAGCCTTGCGGTGGATCTCGGTGCGAACCTCGGTTGCGGCGCCCACCTCACGGGCTTGCGCCGGCTCTGGGTCGAGCCGTTCATGGCGCCGGTGATGGTGACGCTGGACGAACTTCGCATCGCCGCCGAAACCGGGCCGGATCCACTCGAAGCCTGTATTTTGCCGGTCGACGCCGGACTCAGTCATATTCCCCGGGTGGAACTCGACCCGGAACAGACCCGTGTCCTCGGTTTCGGCCAGCCGGTGCCGCTGGGGCAGGGCGTTTTACCCGGTCGCTGCGGTGTCTGGGGTGCCGACGGGCGCCTGATGGCGCTCGGGGAAGCCGGCGAAGACGGCATCCTGAGGATCGTGCGGGGCCTGAACATGCCGCCCGTCTGACCGGGCTTGTTGCCGCTACGCGCAGGACGTTACAATTACGTGCTCGTTTAACAGCTTTCATTCAAAAGCGAGGCTTGCGCAACTTCATCGGTATCCGTTGAGGTTGCGCAAGTCTCGTATCCGCTTTTAAGGAATCGATACACATGCTTACTCCCGAACAGACTGGTCAGATCATCAAGGATTACGGCCGCAAGGAAAACGACACCGGCTCGACCGAAGTCCAGGTCGCCCTGCTGTCCGCCAACATCCTCCAGCTCCAGGATCACTTCCAGGCGCACAAGCAGGATCACCACTCGCGTCGCGGTCTGCTGAAGATGGTCAATCAGCGCAAGAAGCTGCTTGCCTATCTCAAGACGAACGACCTCGCTCGCTACCAGACCCTGATCGAACGCCTCGGCCTGCGCCGTTAATTCACCGGAACAGGACGAGGAGAGATCGAAGTGGCGAAAGTAACCAAGTCATTCCAGTACGGTTCTCACGAAGTCACACTGGAGACGGGCGAAATCGCCCGGCAGGCCTCCGGTGCGGTCATGGTCAGCATGGGCGGCACCGTCGTCCTGGTGACGGTCGTCGCGGCGCCCAAGGCGCGCGAAGGCCAGGACTTCTTCCCCCTCACGGTCGACTACATGGAGAAGTTCTACTCCGCGGGTCGCATCCCGGGTGGCTTCTTCAAGCGCGAAGGCCGTCCGACCGAGAAGGAGACGCTGACTTCGCGCCTCATCGATCGTCCGCTTCGTCCGCTGTTCCCGGAAGAGTTCCGCAACGAGATCCAGGTCATCGCCCAGGTCGTCTCGCTGAACCCGGAAGTCGACGGTGACATCCCGGCGCTGCTCGGTGCCTCCGCGGCCATGTCGCTCGCCGGTGTGCCCTTCAAGGGTCCGATCGGCGCGGCGCGCGTCGGCTACGCCAACGGCCAGTACATCCTCAACCCGACCGCCACGCAGCTGAAGACCTCGGACCTCGACCTCGTCGTGGCCGGTACGTCCAGCGCCGTGATGATGGTCGAGTCGGAAGCCAAGCTGCTCAGCGAAGACGTCATGCTCGGCTCGGTGGTCTTCGGCCACCAGCAGATGCAGGCGGCGATCGACACGATCAACGCCTTCGTCGCCGAAGCCGGCGCCAAGACGTTCAAGTGGGAAGCCCCGGCGGCCAAGACGGCCCTGTACGACGCGGTCAAGGCCGCCGTCGGCAACCGTTTCGCCGAAGCCTTCCAGATCCGCGACAAACTGGCGCGTCGTGACGTCATCAGCGCGCTCAAGAGCGACGTGAAGGCATCCATCGCCGCCGACGCCGAAGCCAATGGCTGGACCGATGGCGACATCGGCAACGCCTTCGGCGAAGTCGAGTACCGCACCCTGCGTGACGGCGTGCTCAGCACCAAGGTCCGCATCGACGGTCGCCAGCTCGACGACGTCCGCCCGATCTCGGTGCGCGTCGGCGTCCTGCCGCGCACGCACGGTTCGGCGCTGTTCACCCGCGGTGAAACCCAGGCGCTGGTCGTTGCCACGCTCGGCACCACGCGTGACTCGCAGCTCATCGACGCGCCGGAAGGCGAGTGGAAGGACACGTTCCTCTTCCATTACAACTTCCCTCCGTTCTCGGTCGGCGAGACCGGTCGCGTCGGCAGCCCGAAGCGTCGCGAAATCGGCCACGGCCGTCTCGCCAAGCGCGGCGTGCAGGCGGTCAAGCCGACGATCGAAGAGTTCCCGTACGTGATCCGCGTCGTCTCGGAAATCACCGAGTCGAACGGTTCCTCGTCGATGGCATCGGTCTGCGGTTCGTCGCTGGCCATGATGGACGCGGGCGTTCCGCTGAAGTCGGCCGTCGCCGGTATCGCCATGGGTCTGGTGAAGGAAGGCAACGACTTCGTCGTGCTGTCCGACATCCTCGGTGACGAAGATCACCTCGGTGACATGGACTTCAAGGTGGCCGGTACCGCCGATGGCGTTTCCGCGCTGCAGATGGACATCAAGGTCGACGGCATCACCGAAGAGATCATGCGTTCGGCGCTGGCCCAGGCCAAGCGCGGTCGTCTGCACATCCTCGGCGAAATGGCCAAGTGCATCACCGAAGCCCGCTCGGAAATGAGCGAGTTCGCACCGCGCCTGCTCACGATCAAGATCCACCCGGACAAGATCCGCGAAGTGATCGGCAAGGGTGGCGCGACCATCCGTTCGATCACGGAAGAGACCGGTACCACGATCGACATCACGGACGACGGCAACGTCGTGATCGCCTCGGTGAACCGCGAAGCAGCCGAAGCTGCCCGCAAGCGCATCGAGCAGATCGTCTCCGACGTCGAGCCGGGCCGCATCTATGAAGGCAAGGTCGCCAAGCTGATGGACTTCGGTGCATTCGTCACGATCATGCCGGGCAAGGATGGTCTGGTGCACGTGTCGCAGATCTCCAGCGAGCGCGTCGAAAAGGTTTCCGACAAGCTCAAGGAAGGCGACATCGTCAAGGTCAAGGTCCTCGAAGTCGACAAGCAGGGCCGTATCCGCCTGTCGATGAAGGCCGTCACCGAAGATGAAAACGTCACGGGCTGATTCATCGCCTCGTGTGTGTAAAAAAACGGCGCCGAAAGGCGCCGTTTTTTTTGTCACATGCATGGCGCCATGGTAGGAGCGCGCCCCGCGCGCGAAAAGCCAACAAAGCGGCGACGCCGAGCCTCACACCGCCATCGACCCACCATCTACAAACAATTCCGTGCCGGCGATATAGCTGCTCTCGCCGGACGCCAGGAAAAGCACCGCCCGTGCGACCTCATCCGGCAGCCCCAGCCGTCCCATCGGCACCATCTGGTTGATGATGTCCTCGACCCCAGGGCGTGCCTCGAGATAGCGACGCATCGGCGTCGTCTCGGTGCCGCTCGGCGACACGACATTCACCCGGATGCCCCGGTCCTTCAGGTCTGTCGTCCAGCTGCGCGCAAACGACCGGACGGCGGCCTTGCTCGCGTTGTACAGCGACTGCCCCGGGAAACCCTTGCTGCCGGCAACCGAGCCGTTGAGGACGATCGCGCCGCCGTCCTGCAGCAGGGGAAGCGCCTTCTGCACGCTGAAGAGAAGACCGCGGACGTTGAGCCCGAAAATGTGATCGAAGCCCGCCTCGTCGATCGAACCCAGGGGCCGCGGTTCGACTTCCGCCACACCGGCGTTCGCGAAAACGACGTCCAGCGTGCCGTGGTCCCGCTTCACCCGGTCGTACAGCCGGTCGAGATCGTCCAGGTTCGAGACGTCGCCCTGGACGCCGACCGCCGCGTGGCCGATCGTGGCCACCGCCTCGTCGAGACGGTCCTGCCGGCGTCCGGTGATATAGACCTTCGCGCCCTCGGCGGCGAACTGCCGCGCCGTGGCGAGACCGATGCCCTCGCTGCCGCCCGTGATGACGACGATCTTGTTTTCAAACCGCGTTGCCATATCTGATCCTTGTATAAGTGGAGGATTGCTCCACTTACTATATGGAGGCATCATCCGCTTTGCAATCGAGGGCGTCGATGAACAAGAAGATGGTCAGTGACGAGGCGCCCCTGCGCGCGGATGCGGCCCGTAACCGTGCGCGGATTCTCGAGGCCGCCGAAGCCGTCTTCGTGGAGCGCGGTGCGGATGCTTCGCTGGAGGAGGTCGCCAGGCGCGCCAACGTCGGCATCGGTACGCTCTACCGTCGATTCCCCACCCGGGAAGACCTTCTCGCGGCCATGAGTGACGAGCGTCTTCTGGCGATCGCCGATGCCAGCCGTCAGCGTGACGAGCTCGGCCCCATGGCCTCCATCCGGATGTTTGTCACCGAACTCGTCGCTCATACGACGCACTACCGGGGACTGGCGGCAACGCTGGGCGCGGTGCTGCGAAGCGAAACGCCGGGATGCCACGCGAGCACGGCGGAAGGGTGCCGGCTGCTCCTCTGGGCGAAGGAGACGGGTGTCATGCGCCCGGACGTGACCATCGGCGATCTGGTCTGCGTGATCATGGCCATCTCGCTCGCCGTCGAGCAGGATGCGTCCGTGAAGGCACGGACCGCACATCGGGTCGATCTGTTTCTCGAGGGTTTCGGGGCGCGCTGAATTCGTCCGTCCGCGACGCGCGCCCATGGCGATGTAAACGTTTCGCTGGCAGTCTCGGGCGGTTATCGTTTCCGGAGCCGTCATGCCTTACACCGTTCGCCTCACTCTCTGCGTCGCGTTGCTCGGTACCGCCACGGCACCCGTCGCGGCCGACACGGCGCTGCCTGCGGACATGGCTGCAAGGCCGTCCAATGCGCAGATCGCCTCGCCCGATATCGGGAACAAGGTCGACGCACTCCTCGCGCGTATGACGTTGCAGGAGAAAATCGGTCAGCTGGTCCAGTACGCGGCCCAGGGCGCGTCGGCCGGCGGCGATAACGACGCCTTCGCGCCCAATCCCGAAACGCGTACGCAGGTCGACACGATGGCATTGGCCCGCCAGGGCCAGCTGGGATCGGTACTCAATCTGGTCGGCGCGGAAAAGACGCGGCCTTTTCAGGAGGCCGCTCTGAAAAGCCGTCTTGGCATCCCGTTATTGTTCGGCGCGGACATCATCCACGGCTACCGCACCATCTATCCCATCCCTCTCGCACTGTCGGCGACATGGGATCCGCGGCTCGTGCAGGACCTTTCGCGGATGGCTGCGCTGGAAGCGACCGGCGGCGGGGTGAAGTGGGTGTTCTCACCCATGGTCGATATCTCGCGCGACGCGCGATGGGGGCGCTCGGCGGAAGGCGCGGGCGAGGACGCCTACCTGGGCTCCGCCATGGCGCGCGCGTACATCCTCGGGTATCAGGGTGATGACCTGGCAAGCCCGGATAGCGTGGCCGCCTCGGTAAAGCACTTTGCCGCGTATGGTGCCGCGGAAGCGGGGCGTGAATACAACACGACGGACATGTCCGACGTACGCCTGCGCCAGGTGTATCTGCCGCCGTATCGCGCGGCGGTCGAAGCGGGTGCGGCGACGATGATGAGTGCGTTCAACGCGCTGAACGGCGTGCCGGCCACCGCCGATCCCTACCTCATGACCGACGTGCTGCGGAAGGAGTGGGGCTTCAACGGCTTCGTCGTCAGCGACTACACGGCGATCATGGAACTGACTCACCACGGCGTCGCGTCCGATGCGGCTGCCGCGGCGCGCAAGGCGCTCGAGGCGGGTGTGGAGATGGACATGATGAGCCATTACTACGACACCCAGATTCCGGTCTTGCTGAAGCAGGGCAGGCTCTCGTTGGCGACGGTCGACGAGGCGGTGCGTCGCGTCCTGCGGGTGAAGTTCGCGCTGGGTCTTTTCGAGCATCCCTATGCACGCACCGTTGAGCTGAAGGCGCCCGTGGCGGCCAACCACGCATTGGCGCGTCGTGCGGCGGAGGAATCGTTCGTGTTGCTGAAGAACGACCGCGTGGGTACCGCGCCCTTGCTTCCGCTCGGTCCCGGTTCGCGAAAGGTCGCGTTGATCGGTCCGTTGGCGGATGCGGTCAGCGAGATGCAGGGCCCGTGGGGTGGGGCGCGCACGTTCGATGACTTCACCACGGTACGCAAGGGGCTCGCCGGCCGGATGAAAGCGCAGGGCGGCCAGCTGATCTACGCGAAGGGCACCGGGATCGACGACGATTCCGACGCCGGTTTTGCCGAGGCGCTCAAGGCCGCCGCGCAAGCGGACGTGGTCGTGATGGCACTCGGTGAAGCCGCCGACATGAGTGGTGAAGCCGGCGCCCGCGCGCACCTCGGGCTGCCCGGCAATCAGCAGAAGTTGCTCGAGCAGGTGGTCGCCACCGGCAAGCCCGTCGTGCTGCTGGCGTTCTCCGGGCGGCCGCTCGTACTTGCCTGGGCAGACGCGCATGTACCGGCAATCATGGCGGTGTGGTTCCCGGGTGCCGAGGCGGGTAACGCGGTGGCCAATGTACTGTTCGGCGATGTGGTACCGAGCGGCAAGCTGACCATGAGTTTCCCGTACACGGAAGGGCAGGAGCCGCTGTATTACAACGCACTGCCGACCGGGCGCCCCGCAGGCGATATCGATACGCATCAGCCACCCTCGCACGACACGACCTACGTATCGCGTTATATCGACGCACCCAACGATGCGCTCTATCCGTTCGGTCACGGCCTGTCGTACACGACGTTCAGTTATTCGGACGTCCGTGTCTCGCGCGCCTCCGTGCCGTTGGCGGAGGCGAATCGGTCCGATGCGCGAAACCTCGTCACCGTGACCGCCACGGTGACGAACACGGGTCGTCGTGCTGCGACGGAGGTGGCGCAGCTCTACGTGCGCAACGTCGGCGCCAGTGTTTCCCAGCCGGTGCGCGGGCTGCAGGGCTTCCAACGGGTGCCCCTGCAGCCGGGGGAGTCGAAGCGGGTGTCCTTCCAGCTCGGCTTCCCGGAGCTGTCCTTCTGGAATGCGAGAAGCAGGCAGGTGGTCGAGGCGACCCGGTACACGGTATGGGTCGGTGGCAGCTCGCGGGCCGAACAGGAGGCGGTGTTCACGATCGCCCCCTGATCCGGGGCGCAGCGGCCCGACGGGTGCCGTAACATAGACCCATGGCCGATAAACCCCACGATTTCATTGACCAGTACCAGGCCCTCGTGCGCGACGGCCTAGAGGCGTGGTCCCGTCAGTTCGATCCCAAGGGCGATACCGCTCCCGGAGTGCCTCCTGCCGACATCATGAGCCGCATGTTTGGCGGTCTGGGCGGCTACGGTGACTGGATGCGTTCGTTCACGTTGGGCGAGCCCGCCGGTGCGCCGCCGTTTCCCATGGGCGGCATGCCGCCCTTCGGCGCCACGGGACCGGGTCCCATGCCTTACGGCGCAGGCGGTCCGGGCATGCCGCCGTTCGCCGCAGGCGCCGCCGGAGCGGGACCGTTCGGCTATGGCGCGCCTCCCGGGGCTTCCGCCCAGCCCGGTACGCAGAACTTCGATGACTGGGCGCGCGTCGCGCGTGAAACGCTGTCGATGCCCGCCTTCGGCCTGACGCGTGAACAGCAGGAAGAACAGCAGGCCTTGCTGCGCGCCTGGATCGACTACGCGGAACATTACCAGCGCTATCAGACGCTGTTGCAGGGTGTGCAGGATCGCGCCGGCGCGGCGCTCCGCGAGCAGGCGCCGCCGACGGACGCGGACTCCATGCGCTCGGTATACGACCGCTGGGTGAACCTCGCCGAGGAAAGTTACGGTGAGGCTGCGCTGTCGGAAGAATTCAAGGACGTCTATGCGTCCCTGGTGAATGCGCAGATGCGCCTCAGGCTGCTGCAACAGAAGCAGGTCGAGCGCTTTGCGGTACAGACGGGCATGCCGACGCGAACTGAAGTCGATCGTCTCGGCGAGCGGCTGCAGGCGGTGCGTCGTGAACTGCGTCAGTTGCAGGGCGTGGCGGCTGAAGTCGAGGCGCTGAAGGCGGAGATTGCATCGCTGCGCGGTGGTGAGCCGAAGAAGGCCGAGCCCAGGACATCCGCACCCGTGGAGACGGCGCCCTCAAAGACCGCACCCAGGAAAGTCGCAGCTAAAAAAGCCGCCGCTAAAAAAGTCACGGCCAGCAAAGCCACCTCCCGGGGCGGCAGCCGATGACCGATAACCCGTTCTCGTTCGATCCCGCCCGCGCACAGGCCGAGGTCGACGCGTTCCGCCGCAAGCTCGAAGCCGGCATGGAAACGCTCAGACATGTCGGCCCCATCGAACTGGGTACGACGCCGCGCGAAGCCGTCTATACCGAAGACAAGCTCACCGTCTGGCACTTCAGGGGTGAGAAGAAGCCCACCGCGAAAACGCCGCTGCTGATCTGCTATGCGCTGGTCAACACGCCGTGGATGGTCGACCTGCAGGAAGACCGCTCGATGGTGCGCAACCTGCTCGATCAGGGAGAAGACGTCTACCTCATCGACTGGGGTTACCCCGACGGCGCCGATCGCTGGCTCACCCTCGAGGACTATATCGACGGCTACCTCGATCGCTGCGTGGACGCGGTTCGCGACCGCCATGGCGACGAATCGCTGAACCTGCTCGGCATCTGCCAGGGCGGGGTGTTCTCTCTTTGCTACGCCGCGCTGCATCCGGAAAAGGTCCGCAACCTCGTCACCATGGTCACGCCGGTGGACTTCCATACGCCGGACAACATGCTGTCGCACTGGGCGCGTAACGTCGACATCGACCTCTTCGTCGACACGATGGGCAACATCCCCGCCGACCTGATGAACTTCGCCTACCTGACGCTGAAACCGGTGCGGCTCAATCAGCAGAAATACGTGGGCCTGGTCGACGTCCTCGACAATCCCAGGGAAGTCGAAAATTTTCTGCGCATGGAAAAGTGGATCTTCGATTCGCCGGATCAGGCGGGCGAGGCCTTCCGCGAGTTCGCGCGCGACTTCTTCCAGAAGAACCTTCTGATCAAGGGCGAGGCGAAGGTCGGGCGCCACCGCATCGACCTGAAAAACATCACTCAGCCCGTGCTGAACATCTACGCCGAGCAGGATCACCTCGTGCCGCCTGCCGCATCGAAACCGCTCGGGGACGCGATCGGAAGCACCGATTACACGGCGCTGGCCTTCCAGGGCGGTCACATCGGTATCTACGTGTCGGGCCGCGCGCAGAAGCTGGTGCCCCCGGCCATTCATGAGTGGCTGGCGGATCGCTGAGTCCTTCCGGTCGGCGCACGGCTTGGGTGGCGACCGCGCAGGGTTTTCCGCGCTGGCTCCGTCCGGCCGGTGGGAATGCGATAATGCTGCGATGAATACGACCGCCTCCCATGACTCCATTCGCGCCGTGCAGTGGCACGGCGACCGTCTGCGCCTGCTCGATCAGCGCCGCCTCCCCGCCGAGGAAATCTGGTTCGACAGCACGACGTCCGATCAGGTGACCACGGCCATTCGCGACCTCGCCGTGCGCGGTGCGCCGGCCATCGGCATCGCGGCCGCCTGGGGCGTGGTACTGGCGGCGAAGGCCGGCGAAGACCTGCCCGCGGCCATCGCGATTCTGCGCGCCGCGCGGCCCACGGCGGTGAACCTGATGTGGGCGCTGGATCGCATGAACCGGTGCATCCTCGATGGGGCCGATACGGACGCACTCGAACGCGAGGCGCAAGCCATTCAGGACGAGGATCTCGCCGCCAATCGTCACATGGGCGAACTCGGCGCCGCGCTGATCGAGCCCGGGTCGCATGTACTCACGCACTGCAACACGGGTTCTCTCGCGACGGCCGGCTACGGCACGGCGCTCGGCGTCATTCGCGCCGGCGTCGCTTCCGGCCATATCGAGCAGGTCTACGCCGGTGAAACGCGGCCGTGGCAGCAGGGTGCCCGCCTGACCATGTGGGAACTCGTTCGGGACGGCATCCCCGCACGTCTGATCGCCGACTCCGCCGCGTCGCACCTGATGAAGGACGGCGAGGTGAAGTGGGTGATCGTCGGCGCCGACCGCATCGCGGCCAACGGCGACACGGCCAACAAGATCGGTACCTACCAGCTGGCCATCGCGGCGCGGCATCATGGCGTCAAGTTCATGGTGGTGGCACCGTCGACGACAGTCGACATGGCGACGGCCAACGGCGACGATATCGAGATCGAACTGCGCGATGCGGCCGAGCTCCTGTCGATGTCCGGCACGCGCACCGTCATTGAAGGTGCGGACGCCTGGAACCCCGTGTTCGACGTGACGCCCGCCGAGCTGATCGACGCGATCGTCACCGAGCGCGGCGTGATCCTGAGGCCCGACGAAGAGCAAATGCGGATCCTGTTTCCGTGAAGCACATCCGCCGCGAAGTCGCTCTGTTCGCGGCGGGCGGTGTGCTCGGTCTCTGCGTCGACGCGGGCATGGCGCAGGCTCTGGTCGGCTTCGTCGGCTGGAACGTCTACACGGCGCGCGTGGTGTCGTTCCTGTCCGCCGCGACGTTCACCTGGTGGTGGAACAGCCGGCACACCTTCGCGCATCGCGATTCCGGTCGCGGCGCACGCGCGGAATGGCTGCACTGGATGGCTTTGATGGCCGTCGGCGCGGTGATCAACAATGGCGTGTATCTGCTGGTGTTGCAGGCGTTTCCGGGCCTGCGGCCCTGGCCGGCGGTGGCTGTCGCGTTCGGCTCCGCGGCAGGGGCGACGGCGAATTATCTGTTCGCCAGGACCCTGCTTTTCCGCGCCCCGAAAACACTTGCGTAAGTCATTGTTTTTACGCCGTTTTTCGCTGTCTTTTCGGCTCCGGTTGTGATATCATCGATGGGTTGGGTCGACCGCGTCGCCATACCGCGACACATGCGGGCGACGGGGGCATTTTGATGGACATCCAGGAAGCCGTTTGATGGCAGAACTCGCCAAAGAAATCATCCGCGTCAACATCGAAGACGAGATGCGTCAGAGCTACCTCGATTACGCCATGAGCGTCATCGTCGGTCGCGCACTCCCCGATGTCCGCGACGGCCTGAAGCCGGTGCATCGACGCGTTCTGTTCGCCATGAACGAACTCGGTAACGGTTGGAACCGTGCTTACAAGAAATCGGCGCGCGTCGTCGGTGACGTGATCGGTAAATACCATCCTCATGGCGATTCGTCGGTATACGACGCCATCGTCCGTATGGCTCAGCCGTTCTCGCTGCGTTACATGCTGGTCGACGGCCAGGGTAACTTCGGTTCGGTCGACGGCGACAACGCCGCAGCCATGCGATACACCGAGGTGCGCATGTCGCGCCTCACGCACGAGCTGCTGGCCGACATCGACAAGGAGACCGTCGATTTCGGGCCTAACTACGACGAAAGCGAAAGCGAGCCGCTGGTCCTTCCCGCGCGCGTGCCCAATCTGCTCGTCAACGGTTCGGCCGGTATCGCCGTCGGCATGGCGACGAACATCCCGCCGCACAACATGACCGAGGTGATCAACGCCGTACTCGCACTGATCGAGGATCCCTCGCTCGGTGTGGACGAGCTGATGACCTTCGTGCCGGGCCCGGATTTCCCGACCGCCGGCATCATCAACGGCTCGTCGGGCATCGTCGAGGCTTACCGTACCGGCCGTGGCCGCATCCTCGTGCGCGCCCGCGCCGAGATCGAAACCGAGGCCAACGGCCGCGAGACGATCCTGATCCACGAGCTGCCGTACCAGGTCAACAAGGCGCGTCTGATCGAGAAGATCGCCGAGCTGGTCAAGGAAAAGAAGCTCGAAGGCATCAGCGAGCTGCGCGACGAGTCCGACAAGGACGGCATGCGCGTGGTCATCGAGATCCGCCGTGACGCGATGGCCGACGTCGTGCTGAACAATCTGTTCCAGCAGACGCAGCTGCAGGTCACGTTCGGCATCAACATGGTCGCGCTGCTCGATGGCCAGCCGAAGCTGCTCAACCTCAAGGACATCCTCGAGGCGTTCATCCGTCACCGCCGCGAAGTCGTCACCCGTCGCACCATCTTCGATCTGCGCAAGGCGCGTCAGCGCGCGCATATCCTTGAAGGCCTGACGGTCGCGCTCGCCAACATCGACGAGATGATCGAACTGATCCGCACGTCGGCTTCCTCGACCGAAGCACGCGAGCGTATGGTCGCCCGTCGCTGGGAGCCGGGTCTGGTCAAGGCGCTGCTCGATGCCGCCGGTGCGGCATCGTCGCGTCCGGAAGACATGGATCCGCGCGATGGACTGCGTGACGACGGCTACCAGTTGTCCGAAGCCCAGGCGACGGAGATCCTGCAGATGCGTCTGCATCGCCTCACGGGTCTGGAGCAGGAAAAGCTCTCCGACGAATACAAGGAAATCCTCGAAGCCATCCGTGGCCTCATCGAGATTCTCGAAAACCCGGCGGTGCTGCTCGAAGTCATTCGTGGCGAGCTCGAGCAGATCCGCACGGATTACGGCGACGCCCGTCGCACCGAGATCCAGCACTCGCAGGAGGACCTCAACGTCCTCGACCTGATCGCGCCGGAAGACGTCGTGGTCACGCTGTCGCACACCGGCTACATCAAGCGTCAGGCTGCGAGCCTGTACCGGGCGCAGAAGCGTGGCGGCAAGGGTCGTTCGGCCTCGGCGCTGAAAGACGAAGACGTGGTGCAGCAGCTGTGGGTGGTCAACACGCACGACACGCTGCTGACTTTCACCAGCACCGGTCGCGTCTATTGGCTCAAGGTCTACCAGATGCCGGAAGCCGGTCCTGGCGCGCGTGGCAAGCCCATCGTCAACCTGCTGCCGCTGGGTGAGGGCGAGAAGGTGCAGGCCGTCTTGCCGGTGCGCGATTACGACCCGACCTGCTTCGTGTTCTTTGCCACCCGCAACGGTACGGTCAAGAAGACGCCACTCACGGAATTCGCGTTCCAGCTGCAGAAGGGCAAGGCCGCGATCAACCTCGATGAGGGCGATGCACTGGTCGACGTGGCCATGACCTCGGGCGAAAGCGACGTTCTGCTGTTCGCGTCCAACGGCAAGGTCGTGCGTTTCGACGAAGGCACCGTGCGCTCGATGGGCCGTACGGCCACCGGCGTGCGTGGCATGCGTCTGGCCGAAGACACCGAAGTCGTCTCGCTGATCGTCGCGAAGGGCGAGGGCGATATCCTCACGGCAACGGCGCGTGGCTATGGCAAGCGGACCGTGCTCGAGGAGTTCCCGAAGAAGGGCCGCGGCACTCAGGGTGTCATCGGCATCCAGTGCTCCGAGCGCAACGGCAAGCTGGTCGCCGCCACGCAAGTCACCGAGGCCCAGCAGCTGATGCTGATCTCCGACCAGGGCACGCTGGTGCGTACGCGCGTCTCCGAAGTCTCCCAGCTCAGCCGTAACACGCAGGGCGTTACGCTGATCAAGCTGCCGAAGGACGAGACCCTGATCGGTATCGTCCGTCTCGAGGCCGAGGAAGAGCTCGAGATCGAAGGCGAGGGCGACGTGACGGTTGACGGTGTCGTCGCAGCCGATCTGCCGCCGGTGGAGAGTGGGCCGACGGGTGAGGGCGAACCGGACGAGCCGACTGAGCCGACTGAGCCGACGGAAGGCTAAAAGAAGAACCCCGCGGAGACGCGGGGTTTTTTTTCGCGCGTCGAGGTGGGGGAGTCGTCGGCTGCCGTTTCCTGTCGCTAAGTCCTCCTCCGGCCTTCGCCTACGTGCGGAATCGCTCCAGGAAACGGCAGCCGACGACTCCCTTTCGACGATGCGGCGGGTTGGGAGGCGAGCGGAGCTGCGCGGCGACACTTCACGCAGCGCTTTGCTTGTCGCGTTCCTTTCCGCAGCCTCATGGGTTGGAGGGCGCTGTTGGGTGTCGTTCTCGGAGCGCTTCCGCACGTAGGCGAAGGCCGAAGGAGGACTTAGCGACGAGAATGACACCCAACGGCGCCCATCCCTCAGCGCGAACAGCCAACGCGATGGCGAAGCCGAGCCCGTGCGCGGGAAGCGGCTTACGCCACAACGGTCAGGCGTCGATCGCGGCCAGGACAGTCTCGGCCATCGACACACGAAACTCGCCCGGTGCCTCGACATTGAGCACCTTCACCACGCCATCCTCGATGTACATGGCGAAGCGCTTTGCGCGAATGCCCATGCCGTTCTTCGTGCCATCGAGTTCCAGGCCCAGCGCTCGCGCGAACGTGGCATTGCCATCGCCCAGCATCACCAGGTCCTCGGGGACGCCCTGCGACTCGCCCCAGGCGTGCATCACGAAGGCGTCGTTGACCGACAGGCAGGCGACCTTGACCCCGCGCTCGCGGAAATCTTCCATGTGCTGGATGTAGCCGGGCAGGTGCTTGTTGGAGCAGGTCGGGGTGAAGGCGCCGGGTACGGCGAACAGCACGACCTTGCCCTGGCCGAGCACGTCGGTGCTGGTGACGGTTTCGATACCGTCCTTGAAGACGGTAAGGGTGCCCTCGGGAATGCGGTCGCCAACTGCGATGGTCATGGCAAGGTCCTTCGTGGAGGAAAGCCCCGAGTGTACGTGAAGGCCATTTCCCTGAAGCGACGGCAACCGCAACCGTCGCCCCCTTGAATCGCGCCGGGTCGGTCATATCTTTCTTCGCAGACGGCCACGGGCCGAAAAACTTCTTGGGAGTCAAACAGATGAACCAGCTTCGTCAGGTGTCGTTCCGTCGTGCGCCGGTGTTCGCCAGCGATGTCCGCAACGTCTTCGATCACCTCTTCGGCAACGAGATTCCCGCGCCGGCCAGCCAGGCCGAGAGCCCGTGGGCGCCGCGTGTCGACATTCGTGAGGAAGCCGGTCGCTTCCTGATCCTTGCCGATGTGCCGGGTGTGGATCTGGCCGCCATCGACATCCAGATGGAAAAGAACGTGCTCAGCATCAAGGGCGAGCGCAAGGCATTCGCCAGTGAGACCGAGGGCAAGTTCAGCCGGGTCGAGCGGACCGCGGGTGCGTTCAAGCGTAGCTTCGCCCTGCCGGAAAGCGCCGATGCCGAAGGTATTACCGCGTCGGGAAGCAACGGTGTGCTGGAAATCGCCATCCCGAAGAAGGCGGAAAGCGCTCCTCGGCGTATTGTAGTTAACGCCGTGGGCTGATTCGCTCTAAGCTTGCAGGTCAGGCCCGCGGTGGACGCTGTCCGCCGCGGGCATTTCGTTTTATTGGTGTCGACACAAGCCCGGGAGAGCCTGTGGAGTTCAAGGATTACTACGAAGCATTAGGGGTCAAGCCCGACGCGACCGACGCCGAGATCAAGGCGGCGTACCGCAAGCTTGCCCGCAAATACCACCCGGACAAGAACAAAGAGGCGGGTGCCGAAGAGAAGTTCAAGGCGATCAACGAGGCCAATGAGGCCCTGAAGGATCCCGAGAAGCGTCGTCAGTACGACCAGTTCTGCGCCGGCGGCTATCGCCAGGGCGAGCAGTTCCGTCCGCCGCCGGGCTTTGGTCAGGGTGGTGGTGGGTTCGACTTCGGCGACATGGGCGGCCGCGGCAACGGCGACTTCAGCGACTTCTTCGAGAGCCTGTTCGGCGGCGCGGGCCGCGGTCGTGGTCAGCAGCAGAGTCAGGCCCGTCGCGGGCGTGACATCCAGGCGCGGATCGAGACCGATCTGCAGACCGCCTTCAACGGCGGCAAGACCCGGGTCGTGCTCAACGATTCCAACGGCGGCGAGCGCGTGCTCGAGGTAAAGATTCCGGCGGGTATCACGCCGGGGCAGACCATCCGGCTCGGCGGGCAGGGTCACCCGGGTATGGGCGGTGGCCCGTCAGGCGACCTCTTGCTGGAGATCGGCATCCGCGACGACGCGCGATTCCGGCTGGATGGGCGGACGGTCACGCATACGCTGCCGATTACGCCCTGGGAAGCCGCGCTGGGTGCCACGGTGCCCGTGCCGACGCTGGGCGGTCACGTGGACCTGCGCATTCCCTCGGGCTCGCAGTCGGGCCGCAAGCTACGGCTGAAGGGGCGTGGTTTGCCGGGTTCGGAGCCGGGTGACCAGATCGTCGTACTGGAGATACGCGTGCCGGTGCCTGAGACTCATGAAGAGCAGGCGGCCTACGCGGAGTTCAAGGATGCGTTCGCGGGGTTCGATCCGCGGAAGGGGTAAGACCTTCGCGGGCTGCTTTTACGCCAACGGGGTTGGCTCCCAACGGAGCCAGCCTCCTTGAGCAGACCCGCTCGACAGCCGTCAGGCTGGATCAGCCTGGCAGATGCTCTTTCAGAGCCGCGACCAGCTCGTCTTCCTTGATCGGCTTGACGACGTAAGCACGCGCGCCCTGGCGCAGGCCCCACACCTTGTCGGTGTCCTGATCCTTGGTGGTCACCAGGATGATCGGGATGTGTTTGGTCGTTTCTTCCTTGCTGATGGTGCGCGTGGCCTGAAACCCATTGAGGTTGGGCATGACGACGTCCATCAGGATGAGGTCGGGTATTTCACGCTTGGCCACTTCGACGCCCTGGGCGCCGTCTTCGGCGGTGATGGCCTCGTGGCCCAGTTTCTCGACGATGCGCTTGATTCCCAGCAACTGCGACGGCGAATCGTCGACGATCAGGATGCGAGCCATTCACTTTCCCCCGGGTCGATGCCCGATGCGTTTTCCTTGGTGACGTGCGCCATCCGGGCGAACGTCTTCGATAACCACGGCGACGTAATTCTGTCGCGCGTTGCGCCTCTGGCGATGCGCCATTCTACCGACCGCTGCGCCCGTATCAATGGTGCGGCGGCGTAAACCTTCCGGGACAGCGACTTAACCGCCAATCCTGACCACGGTTCGACCGAAGGAACCGCCCTCGAGCATGGTGTCGAAAACGCTCGCCACGTCTTCAAGTGCCAGCTCCTTCGTGCAGATGGTGTCGAGATGGCGTGGTTTCCAGTCACTGGACAGGCGTTGCCATACCTCATCGCGAATGGCCCGGCCCGTACCGGCGGACGCTACACCCAGCACGCTGACCCCGCGGATGATGAAAGGCATGACCGTCGTCGCGAGGTCGGGGCTGCCAGCGAGGCCGCAGATCGCCGCGTTGCCGTAGGACGCGATCATCGGAAGGAAGCCGGCCAGGGTCTCGCCGCCGACGTTGTCGAGCAGGCCGCCGTATTTTGCCGATTCCATGGGCTTGCCGCTGAAGCTCAGTGCGTGGCGATCGAGGCAATCGACCGCCCCGAGCCCCCGCAGGAAGTCGAAGCGGTCGGCTTTACCGCTGATCGCGTGCACCTGATAGCCGGCCCGGGTGAAGATATCGATGCCGAGCATGCCTACGCCACCCGTGGCACCGGTGATGGCGATCGGGCCGAGGTCCGGTGTCTGCCGGTTGTCGGTCATGCGCAGCAGCGCCAGCGCGGCGGTGAAGCCGGCGGTGCCCAGGATCATCGCTTCGCGCGTGGTCAGTGTGGCGGGAAGGGGAATGGTCAGATCGGCCGGAAGCCGGACGTATTCGCCGTAGCCGCCGTCGCGGGTCTCGGAGAGGCCGCTGCCGGTAGCGAGCACCTTGTCACCCTCTCTGAAGCGGGTGTCGGTGGATGCGACGACCGTGCCGGCGACATCGATGCCGCCGTTCAATGGGAACCTGCGCAGGATTTTTCCCTTACCGGTGCCGGCGAGGGCGTCCTTGTAGTTCACCGAGGACCACTCGGCTTTGACCAGTACCTCGCCGGGTGACAGGGCGTCGGTGTCCATGGTTTCGACGCCGGCGCGATAGCCGGTGTCGTCGCTGTGGATGCGGAAGGCTTTCATGAGGGGCATCGGCGGCGTCTTTCCTGGCGGTGGCTGCTTGGGGCTTTCGCGCGCGGGGCGCGCTCCTACACGGCGTCTTTGGTGATCCACTTGGGTGTGTAGGTCGACTCGTAGTGCTTCATCCAGTCGAACAGCGCGTCGATGCTGTCGCCGAACCAGACCTGCTCGCGCTGGTTCGGCTTGACGAAGCCTTCCGCCACCATGTGGTCCATGCTCGCCGACACGTGGGAGTAGAAGCCACGCACGTTGAGGAAGGCGCAGGGATAGCTGTGCAGACCGAGCTGCGCCCAGGTCAGCATCTCGAACATCTCGTCCATCGTGCCGAAGCCGCCGGGCAGGGCGACGAAGGCATCGGACAGTTCGTACATGCGCGTCTTGCGCTCGTGCATGGTCTCGAGCACCTGCAGTTCCGAGAGGCCCGTATGCGCGACTTCTTTCTCGACCAGCTGGCGCGGAATGACGCCAATGACGCGGCCACCCGCGGCAAGCACGGCATCGGCCACGGTACCCATCAGGCCGACCTTGCCGCCCCCGTAAACCAGGGCGATGCCTTCCTTCGCCATTCGTGTCCCGAAGGCGATGGCCGCCTCGGTGTATTCGGGGTGCGAGCCGCTGTTGGATCCGCAGTAAACGCACAGCGATTTGATGTCACGCATAAAAAAAGCCTCCAACGTATTTGTAGGAGCGCGCCCTGCGCGCGATGGGGCTTGCGATGACATCCATCGCGCGCGGGGCGCGCTCCTACAAAGGCGCCGCTTCCGGAACGAAAAAGCCCGCCCATGCTACTCGCAGGGGCGGGCTCGTTTCACGCGGGCTTAGTTGCCCTTGTGGATAGCGCGCTTGTCGACCGACAGGGCAGCTTCGTGCACGACTTCCGACAGCGCCGGGTGAGCGTGGACGATGCGGGCAAGGTCTTCCGACGAGCCCTTGAACTCCATCGCCACGACGCACTCATGGATCAGCTCGGACACGACCGGGCCCACCATGTGCACGCCGAGGATGCGATCGGTTTCGGCGTGGGCGATCATCTTGACCTGGCCAATGCCCTCGTTCATCGCGACAGCGCGACCGTTGGCGGCGAAGGGGAATGCGCCCGTCTTGTAGGGGATGCCTTCTTCCTTCAGCTGTTCTTCGGTCTTGCCGACCCAGGCGATTTCCGGCTCGGTGTAGATGACCCAGGGCACGGTGTCGAGGTTGATGTGACCCGGCTTGCCGGCGATCAGCTCGGCGACCATGACGCCTTCTTCGGAGCCCTTGTGTGCCAGCATCGGGCCGCGCACGGCATCGCCGATGGCCCACACACCGTCGACACCGGTGTGGTTATGCTCGTCGACGACGATGCGGCCACGCTCGTCGAGCTTCACGCCCGTATCGTCTGCCAGCAGGCCGGCGGTGTAGGCGCGACGGCCCACGGCAACCAGCAGCTTGTCGACGACCAGCGACTGCGCGGCGCCGTCCTTGTCGGTGTAGCCCAGGTGCACTTCGTCGCCCTTGACCTCGGCGGACGTGACCTTGGCGTTGACCTTGATGTCGAGGCCCTGCTTGGCGAACTCGCGGGCGGCCATCTTGGCGATGTCCTGGTCGGCCACGGCGAGGAATTTCGGCAGCGCTTCGAGCACGGTGACCTCGGCGCCCAGGCGCTTCCACACGCTGCCCAGCTCCAGGCCGATGACGCCGGCGCCGATCACGCCCAGGCGCTTCGGCACGTCGGTCAGGTCGAGCGCGCCGGCGTTGTCGATGATGTGCTTGCCGTCGAACCTGGCGAACGGCAGTTCGATGGGCACCGAGCCCGAGGCGAGGATGACGTTGGTCGCCGAGATGGTCGAGACCGTGCCGTCGTTACCGGTGACTTCGACTTCGTTGCCCTTGAGCAGCTTGCCCTTGCCGAAGAACGAGGTGACCTTGTTCGCCTTGAACAGCATGGTCACGCCGCCGGTGAACTGCTTGACGATCTTGTCCTTGCGGCCGATGAACGTGCCGATGTCGATCTTCGGATTCTCGGCGGTGATGCCGTGATCCTTGAAGTTGTGCGTCAGGTTGTGGAACTGCTTGGACGAATCCAGCAGCGCCTTGGACGGGATGCAACCGACGTTGAGGCAGGTACCGCCGAGGGCGGCCTTGCCGTCCTTGCCGACGAACGCGTCGACCACGGCGGTCTTCAGGCCCAGCTGCGCGGCGCGGATCGCGGCCACATAACCCGCGGGACCCGCACCGATGACGATGACGTCGAACTTGTCGCTCATAGCTCTTGCTCCGGATGTTTCTGCGGTAGTTGGCTACCGCCCAATATGGGGTCGGAACACGAAAACGGGAGTCTTTCGACTCCCGCCTTCACGTGTGACGTTCAGCCGATCATTACAGGCCGAGCAGCATCCGCTGCGGGTTTTCCAGCTGGTTCTTGATGTCTACCAGGAACAGCACGGCGTCACGGCCGTCGATGATCCGGTGGTCGTACGACAGGGCGATGTACATCATCGGGGCGGCGATGACCTGGCCGTTCTCGACGATGGGGCGCTCCTTGATCGTGTGCATGCCCAGAATGGCGCTCTGCGGCGGGTTGACGATCGGCGTGGAGAGCAGCGAACCGAAGGTGCCGCCATTGGTGATCGTGAAGGTGCCGCCCTGGAGGTCGTCCAGGCCGAGCTTGCCGTCACGCGCCTTCTTGGCGTAACCGATGATGCCCTTCTCGACGTCGGCGAACGACATGTCCTGCACGTCGCGCAGCACCGGGGTCACGAGGCCCTTGTCGGTGGAGACGGCGATGGAGATGTCCTGGTAGCCGTGGTAGATGATGTCCGACCCGTCGACCGAAGCGTTGATCACCGGGTAGCGCTTGAGGGCTTCGGTCGCGGCCTTCACGAAGAAGCTCATGAAGCCCAGCTTGACGCCGTTGGCCTTCTCGAACTGCTCGCCCAGCGACTTACGCAGCTTGACCACCTCGGCAAGGTTCACCTCGTTGAACGAGGTGAGCATCGCGATGGAGTTCTTCGACTGCATCAGGCGCTCGGCGATGCGCGTACGGATGCGGGTCATGGCGACGCGCTCTTCCGGGCGCGAACCCGGCGTCGGCCTGGCGGCCGGAGCGGCAGCGGCGGCAGGCGCGGCGGAGCCACCCTTGCCGGCGTTGACCAGATCTTCCTTGGTAACGCGGCCATCGCGGCCGGTGCCGGCGACCTTGGACGGGTCGATGTTTTCTTCCACGGCGACGCGGCGGCCGGCGGGCGACAGCTCGTCGACACCCTGGGGTGCGACGGCGGCTTCGGTCTTCTCAGCCTTCGGTGCTTCGGCGGCGGCCGGCGCGGCGGCCGGGGCGGGCGCGGCAGCGGCGGCGCCTTCCTCGATCACGGCGATGACCTGGCTGCTGGTGACCGTGGCGCCTTCCTCGAACTTGATTTCCTTCAGCACGCCGTCGACGGGCGAGGGCACTTCGAGCACGACCTTGTCGGTTTCGAGATCCAGCAGGTTCTCGTCGCGCTTGACCGCATCACCGGCCTTCTTGTGCCAGGTGGCGATGAGCGCGTCGGAGACCGATTCCGGCAGGACCGGGACTTTGACTTCGATGGACATGCTTGTCTTACTCCGCTGCGTGATCGGTGCCGACGGGCGCGACGAGCGCTTGCTCGACGAGCGCCGTCTGTTCGGCGATATGGGTGTTGAGGTGACCGGCGGCCGGCGAGGGCGAGCGCGAGCGTCCGGCATAGGACAGGCTCTGCTTCGACCCGATGCAGGCCTGCAGGTGATGACGGATCTGGAACCACGCGCCCTGGTTCATCGGTTCTTCCTGGCACCAGACCACTTCCTTCGCGGAAGGGTACTTTTCCAGTTCGGCCGAGACTTCCGGGCGGGGGAACGGGTAGAGCTGCTCGACGCGGACGATGGCCACATCGGTCAGACCGCGCTTCTCGGCGTCTTCGAGCAGGTCGTAGTAGACCTTGCCCGAGCACAGCACGACGCGCTGAACCTTCCTGGCGACCAGTTCGCGATGCTCGCCGATCACCAGCTTGAACTGGCCGTGGGCGAGTTCGTCCAGCGAGGATACGGCCAGCTTGTGGCGCAGCAGCGACTTGGGCGTCATGACGATCAGCGGCTTGCGCACCGGGCGCACCTGCTGGCGACGGATCATGTGGAACGCCTGGGCCGGGGTGGTCGGCACGCAGACCTGCATGTTGTCCAGCGCGCACAGCTGGAGGAAGCGCTCGAGGCGCGCGGAGGAGTGCTCCGGACCCTGGCCCTCGTAACCGTGCGGCAGGAACAGCGACAGGCCGCAGAGGCGATCCCACTTGGCTTCGCCGGAGCTGATGAACTGGTCGATGACGACCTGGGCGCCGTTGGCGAAGTCGCCGAACTGGCCTTCCCAGATGGTGAGCTGATCGGGCGAGGTGGTGGCTTCGCCGTACTCGAAGGCCATGACCGCTTCTTCGGAGAGCAGCGAGTCGATGACGTCGACGCGGGCGTCGGCGCGCACCTTGGACAGCGGCAGGTAGGTGTCGTCGCTCTTCTGGTCGTGCAACACGGCATGACGGTGGAAGAACGTACCGCGGCCGGCGTCCTGGCCGACCACGCGGAGGTCGTTGCCCTCGGCGATCAGCGTGCCGTAAGCGAGGTTCTCGGCGAAGCCCCAGTCACCCGGCAGCTCGCCGGCGGCCATCTTGCGGCGGTCTTCGTAGATCTTGGCGACGCGCGGGTGCAGGGTGACGTCGGACGGAATGTCGAGCAGCGCATCCAGCACCTTGCCGAGCTGTTCGCGCGGCACGCCGGTGTCGACCGACATCGACAGCTTGTTGTTCTGGAAACGGCTCCAGTCCACCGGGATGTCGCGCGTCGGGTTCGGATCGATCGCGATCAGCGGCTCGCCCTTTTCCAGGCGGGCGCGGTAATCGTCGAGCATCTTCTGGCCGTCGTCGGCACCGATGGTCGAGGACTTGACCAGCGATTGCGCGTAGAGATCGCGCGTGGTCGGGCGCTTGCGGATGATCTGGTACATCAGCGGCTGGGTCGCCGCCGGCTCGTCGGCCTCGTTATGGCCATGACGGCGGTAGCAGACGAGGTCGATGACCACGTCCTTCTTGAACTGCTTGCGGAACTCGTAAGCCAGGCGGGTGACCTGGATCACCGCTTCCGGGTCGTCACCGTTCACGTGGAACACCGGTGCGTTGACCATCTTGGCCAGATCGGTGCAGTACAGCGTGGAGCGCGAATCTTCGCGCTTGGACGTGGTGAAGCCGACCTGGTTGTTTACCACCATGTGCAAGGTGCCGCCGATGGCGAAACCGCGCGCCTGCGACATCTGCAGGAGCTCCATGTTGACGCCCTGGCCCGCGAAGGCGGCATCGCCGTGGATCAGGACGGCCAGCGATTTGTCGCGCGCGACATCGCGGCGACGCGACTGGCGCGCATGCACCGAGCCGGCGACCACCGGGTTGACGATTTCCAGATGCGACGGGTTGAACGCCAGCGCGACGTGGACGCCGCCGTTGGGTGTCTTGACGTCGGTGGAGAAGCCCATGTGGTACTTCACGTCACCCGTGTGGATGGCGCTGTCGTCATGCTCGAACTTGCCTTCGAACTCGTTGAAGAGCTGCGAGGGCGCCTTGCCGAGGATGTTGACCAGGACGTTGAGGCGGCCGCGGTGGGCCATGCCGATGATGACTTCCTTGACGCCGTTGTCGCCGGCGGCACGGACGACGTCGTCGACCATCGGGATCAGGCTGTCGCCCCCTTCGAGCGAGAAGCGCTTCTGGCCGACGTACTTGGTGTGCAGGTAACGCTCCAGACCCTCGGCGGCGGTCAGCGCCTCGAGGATGCGGACTTTCTCGGCGTTCTGCAGGCCCGGCGAACCGGCGGCCTTCTCGAGACGCGAGTAGATCCACGACCGCTGGTCGTAGTCGGAGATGTACATGAACTCGGCGCCGATGGTGCCGGTGTAGATATGCTTGAGCTTCGCCAGCAGGTCGCGCAGGGTCATGCGCTGGCCGCCACCGGCGAAGGTGCCCGCGTCGAATTCGGTGCCGAGGTCGGCGTCGGATAGGCCGTGGAAGGCAAGACCGAGGTCCGGGGTGTCGACGTCCGAGACGGTCAGGCCGAGGGGGTCGACCTGCGCGGAAATGTGGCCGCGCGAGCGATAGGCTGTCAGCAGGCGGAGGACGCCGGCCTGTTTCTGCGCATAGGCATCGTCGGCGGAACCGACGGCGGGTGCGGCGACCGCGGAGCGACGCTGTTTCTGCGCGGCCTCGATGCGGGCGATCACGGCGGAGTGGGCGACGTCGCCGGCCTCGCGGCCCTTCAGCGTCTTGAAATAGCCATCCCACTCGGCCGTGACGGAGCCGGGATCGGCCAGCCAGGATTCGTAGATCTGCTCTACGTAGTCGGCGTTACCGCCGGCGAGTTGGGAGGATTCGGAAAACTCGCGGATCAGGTTTGCGCTCACGTCACCACCGGCACACACGAAAAGGACGGGCTGCCGCTGGCCGCACGAGGGCGTGCCGCGGCATAAGAATCCGTTAAGTATAGCTCCGTGCTGCGGCATCACGCCAACTTGAATCGACGTTTCTCATGCCAGCTAGATCCCAAGTGGTCTTATTTGCCACGCGGGCTCGGCCCGCTCCCAGACTTCCTCGAAATAGGCCATCAGGCGAGAGGTCTCACCGGGTGCGTCGAGGTCGCCGCGTGCCTCGAAGCGACTCGCGACGGGTCGGAACAGGTAGCCACTTGTCGTATCGCAGATGAACGCCGATGCGTAGCCCAGGTGGATTTCATCGGTCGGCACACGGATGGAGACCGCCGTGGGGAGGCGCTGGGCGAGGGCGATCACCCGGTGACCCTCGCGGTGCGCCTGCTCGGCATCATGGGTGAGGATACGGACCTGCGCCTGCCGCCCGCTGGTGGCCAGGCGGCGAAGCTCAGTGAGGATCGTCTCATGGTCCAGCATGCCGACGTCCATGCGCGGCAGGTAGATCGCGGCCCGGTAGCGGGCCTGGGTCAGCAGGCGGACATGCGCTATCTCGAGACCGGCACGGTCTTCGACGATCAGCGCGGTGTCCGCCGCGCCGCTCACCGGGAGCGACCCTTGCGAACGACCAGCGCGCCGTCGTTGACCAGAGCCAGCAGAACCTCCCGTTCGGCAGCCGAGGGTGCGCGCTGCAGGCGTACGTCCCGCTCGGTGGCCAGTCGCTCGGCCAGGTCGGCCGGGCAGGCGTAGGCACTGCCGCTGACATAGAGGGTGGCGTCCTTCTTGCCACGCACCCACGCAAGCCGCGCGTAGGGGTGACGGATCAGGCCCGAGCCACCGGCCAGTGCCTTGTCCAGCGCGGCAACGGTGGTCGCCTTCGGGGGCGCGGCCGGGGACTGGGCATTGCGGTAGCGGGTGATGAAGCGCCCGAACCAGTCGGCCAGCAGGTCACGATCGAGCGCGGCGGCGAAGGGCAGGGCCTGACGCAGGCGGTTGAGCGCAGCCGTGTCGATCTCGCCGATGCGCTTGACCGGGGTCAGGTCGGCATCGGTGTAACGAAGCTCGTCGGGCATGCGTTCGGCGAGGAAGTCCGCCAGGTCGCCGGTCAGCTCGGCCTGCGAGGGCGCGCGCATGCCGACCGACAACGTCATGCAATTGCCCAGGGCGACGCCGTCGTGCGGCACGCCTGGCGGAAGGTAAAGCATGTCGCCGGGTTCGAGCAGCCACTCGTGGGTCGGCAGGAATTCCTTCAGCTGCTTCAGTTCGACGTCGTTGCGGAAGTCGAGCGGTGCGTCCGGGTCGTCGCTGATCGCCCAGTGGCGCTGACCGATGCCCTGGATGAGGAAGACGTCGTACTGGTCGACGTGCGCGCCGACGCCGCCGCCGTCCTCGGCATAGGACACCATGACATCGTCCACGCGCCAGCTGGGCAGAAACGCAAAGTGCTCGAGCAGGCCCGCCACGTCGGCATCCCACTTGTCGACATCCTGGACCAGCAGGGTCCAGTCGCGCTTGGGCGTCTTGCCGAATTCGGCTTCCTCGAAGGGGCCGCTCCTGACCGTCCAGCGGTCACGCTTTTCGTCATGAACGATGAGGCGGGCGAGCACCCCCTCTTCGCAGGCGAGGCCGGCAAGGTCGTTGGGCTCGATGGGCGCTTCGAAGTCCGGGAAGGCGTTACGGATCAGCAGCGGACGCTTCTGCCAGTAATCGCGCAGAAACTGCGCGGCACTCATGCCAAGCGGCTGGCTGGCGCTGCCGCGCACTTCGATCGGGAGGGGCTTACGGGTGGGGGTCTGGATGGCCATGGCCGGCATTGTAGCCGCGCAGCCCGCCTCCGCGCTGCGTCACGCTGCGTCACCGCCCAGCCGGCGCCTGCGTCGCAGGAGCGCGCCCTGCGCGCGAAAAGCCAGAACACCGCTTGCCGCGCTTCATCCCGCATTGATTGACGCACGCGTACGTTACGTCCAAGGCAATAAGCCGCGATCGAAAGAGGTTCTGATGAAACGTCCGCTGCTTATCGCACTGGTTCTGCTTTCCGCTTTCTCCCTGAGCGGCTGCATCATTCGCGACCATCGCCACGGTGGCTACGGAGACCGCGGTGGTCCGGGTTACCATGACGATCGTGACCGTCATTGCGATGATCGCGACCATCGCTGCGATGACGATCACTCGCGTCATTAACATCGGCCAAGGTTCCTATCTGAGTCCCGGGCCGACAATGGACCGGGGCTTTTTGATAAGCCTGCCAGGCTGAGTCGATCTTCAAGCGCCAACGCCGTTCGACGTCGGGTAAGTAAAAGCGGCGCCCGGCATCGATGTTTGCCGTGAATCGGCTTCTCCCTGCCTCTTATCGATGCCTTGACGGTTGAAGGCCTGGCGTGTCTTGCGTTTGCTGCTGTACTGGCTGTTGTTGCGCCTGCTGCTGGGTCGCCTGAACAAACGCCTCGCCGCTCTGTTCAAGTGATGTATTCACGCCCTGAGCAACGTCAACGTTGGCGTGTACCTTGAACGGAGAATTGATATTCCCCTGGACGGCGTAGGCCCGGGCGCCGTCGTCGCTCATAACTACATGGTCAATACGATGCATCCTCTCGGAGCACGCAGCTACGGCCAACGACCCTGCTAAGTTGCAACTAGCCTGGTCGGTCGTGCGGCCACGTTGCTCGTCGATGCCTCGTACACCATCCAGTGCCTGGGTATATAGCGACACACCAGGATGGCGGATGTCACTCAGGCTCATGCGTGACACTTCGCGCGCTGATGCTAGCTCGTTGGCGAGAGCGTCCAGCGTCCTGGGGCCAGCGACTCCATCCACCGACATGCCGTGGTCGCGCTGAAACGACTCGATGGCTGCTTGCGTGGCAGGCCCGAAGTGACCATCGACTTGCAGGGCAAGATTGTCATTTGAAGGTGTGCTCAGCTCGTTTAGCTGTGACTGTAGCGCAGTGACCCCCGCGCCGTGCGATCCGACGCGAAGCACGGCGGACACATGCGTCGAATGCACAGCAGATGTACCGCCAATGACATGCAGCGCTTCCCTGACGTCGTCGTCGGCACCTTGGCTGGAAGGGTCGAAGTTTCGATCCGCGACCTTTTGCTCAGCACGCCGCAGTGCGTCACCTCGCTCGTATTCATTAAGCGCACTCTGGTACGCACGGGCTATGTCGGCTGCTTTCACGCCGTCATAGAAATCATAGTTCTCCTTGATCTGCTCAGCCGTCTTCAGCACTTCTGCGTACCCCCCACCCTGGTCGAGAGCGACCTGAAATCGCTTTAGCTGACTGGGAAACTGGTTGGCCGTTTTCGCCAGAATAGCCACGGTTTCAAGTCGATGATCCTCGGAGATTCTTTCTCCAGCGCTATCGACCATGCGTGTGGCTATCTCCGTTGCATTCTTGACCTGGGGATAGTCAATATTGGCATGAATCCATTTCTTACCGTCGACAGATGACGCCCATTCATTGACTACGGTTCGAGTGTCATTACTGATGAATGATAAGGTCGGCCGATCATGCTTTCCATTTCCATGCGTCAGCAAATCCGAACGTAATGCGGCATGATTCTCTGGGAACGCAAGGCGGTGGGTCTCGGCATAGGCGGCCGATTGCGTTATAACTGCATCGACGTAGCTTGGCGCATCTTTTCGGCCGCTGCCGTCGATTGATCCGACCGGCCACGTTCCACGCTGGCCGAGGTCGACCTGAATCGTACCGATCGAGTAACCGCTATTCTGCTTTACGTAGCTGACGTCGCCCCAGTGCGAATCGCTCACGCCAGCGACGCTCAGCCGGTAGGATGCGACGCCTCCCTCTGTGCCCCGTCCGACGACGAAGTACATGGCTCCCGTCAGGTCTCTCGAACTACGCGTTGATTCCGTCATGGATTATCCTCCTTGATAAGTTTTAGCTAATAGCCGATACCGAAAAGATAATGCTCAAGCGTGTTAGCCTGCAGGCAATACCGGAAGAGCTCCGATTCCGCTACGTCTAAATCGTTGATCTGGCCGGATGCGCCGATACTCGTCTGCGCGGTGATCGACTTGTCGTTGAAATCAAGCCATGCGCGTTCCGCGGCCCGAAGACTGGCTTTCGACTTCTCGTCGATATGAGCCATTAGCGAGTTGTATGCTTTGTTGAGGCGAACGTCCTGGGCCTTCTTTTCGACGTCGATGCAGTCGCTGAGCTTGTCCTTGTCGGATCCTGCTTTGCCAATGCACGAATAGAAAGCGTCGGAAATTCCCCTGGGGGCCTTGAGACGAATTGATTGAGCCGTGCTCACATCCTCGGCATGCGTCTGAAGCGATGCCGCGAGTACTGCCACGGCGGCGAAGCCAATAAACCTGCCTCTCATGCACGCTCCTTAGTTTGAGGGCTCACAGCGCAATGCAGTGACGCTACCGTAGCCAACCGCTGTGGTCCATCGAATAATTCTGAAAAGCTGACCGAAAAAAGCCCGGCTGCGCCGGGCTTGTCGTTTTGCTTCTTGCTTCTTGCTACTTGAGTCAGATCGCCTTGGCCAGCTTGTCTGCCAGTCCGATGTAGCTGGCCGGCGTCAGCTCGGCCAGCGCCTGCTTCGCGTCGGCGGGCAGGTCGAGGCCAGCGATAAACGCGCGCATCGACTCCTTCGTAATCCCCTGGCCGCGGGTCAGGGCCTTGAGCTGCTCGTACGGCTCCGGCAGGCCGAAGCGGCGCATGACCGTCTGCACGGCCTCCGCCAGCACTTCCCAGCTGTTGTCGAGGTCGGCGGCGACGCGTTCGGCGTTGACGTTGAGCTTGCCCAGACCCTTGAGCAGCGACTCGATGGCGACCAGCGAGTGACCGTAGGCCGTGCCCAGCGCGCGAAGCACGGTGGAGTCGGTGAGGTCGCGCTGCCAGCGGCTGATCGGGAGCTTCTCGGCGAAGTGGCCGAGCAGGGCGTTGGCGAGACCGAAGTTGCCTTCGGCGTTCTCGAAGTCGATGGGGTTGACCTTGTGCGGCATCGTGGACGAGCCGACTTCACCCGCCTTCAGTGCCTGGCGGAAGTATCCCAGCGAGATGTAACCCCAGATGTCACGCGCGAGATCGATCAGGATGATGTTGATCCGGCGCAGCACGTCGGCGAACTCGGCGATGCCGTCGTGCGGTTCGATCTGCGTGGTGTACGGATTGAAGGTGAGGCCCAGACCGTCGACGAAGTGGGAGGCAAGACCCGGCCAGTCCACCGCGGGGTACGCGATGACGTGCGCGTTGTAGTTGCCGACCGCGCCGTTGATCTTGCCCGGGATCTCGATCGCGACCAGCTGCTTGCGCTGGCGCTCGAGACGCGCCACGACGTTGGCGATTTCCTTGCCCATGGTGCTGGGCGAGGCGGTCTGGCCGTGCGTGCGCGACAGCAGCGACAGGCCGGCGTGTTCGTGAGCCAGTGCGCGGAGTTTCGCGATGACCTGATCCAGCGCCGGCAGCAGCACCGACTCACGGGCGTCGCGCAGCATCAGCGAGTAGGCGAGGTTGTTGATGTCTTCGCTGGTGCAGGCGAAGTGCACGAACTCCTTGGCCTGGGCGAGGGAGGGATCGTTGCCGATCTTCTCCTTGATCAGATACTCGACCGCCTTGACGTCGTGGTTGGTGGTCGCCTCGATCGCTTTGATCCGCTCGCCGTCTTCGATGGAGAAGTCGTCGGCGATGGCGAGCAGGGTCTTCACCGCGTCGGCCGGAAAGGCCGGCAGCTCGATGATGCCCGGATGCGAGGCCAGGGCCAGCAGCCAGTGGATTTCCACATGTACGCGGCGATGCATGAGGCCGAATTCGCTGAAGATCGGGCGCAGCGGCTCGACCTTGGAGGCGTAGCGGCCGTCCAGCGGCGAGAGGGCGGTCAGCGTGGCGTGGGACATGGGGTGTTCCTGAGGCTTGGCGGGAGCAGCCGGAGATTATAACCCGGCGGGGTGGTGGGGTCCGGTTACCGCGAACGGCGATGAGGCGGGCTCCCGCCAGAACGGGCCTCTACCGCTTAGCGGCGGCCCGACGGGAGCCAGACGGCTGGCGATGGGTGCTTGCGAGGCTTAATGTAAGGGAATCCCCACAGGAGCTTCCCGCATGACAAGGTTCCGCACCGAACGTGACAGCATGGGTGAGTTGAAGGTCCCTGCCAAAGCCCTCTACGGGGCCCAGACCCAGCGCGCGGTGGACAATTTCCCTGTCTCCGGCCTCACCCTGCCGCGCGAGTTCATCCGCGCACTGGGCCTGATCAAATCGGCCGCCGCCGAGGCCAACGTCAAGCTGGGTCACCTCGACAAAGCGTCCGCCAAGGCCATCCGCGCCGCCGCCGAGCGCGTGGCAGCCGGTGAGGTCGACGAGCACTTCCCGATCGACGTCTTCCAGACCGGCTCGGGCACCAGCTCGAACATGAATGCCAACGAGGTGATCGCACACCTGGCCGAGGCGGCAGGGAGCACGGTTCACCCGAACGATCACGTCAACGCGGGGCAGAGCTCCAACGATGTCATTCCGACGGCCATCCTGGTCAGCGCAACGCTGGCGACCAGCGAGAAGCTGCTGCCCGCGCTGAAGCATTTGCGCAAGGTGATCGACGGCCGGGCGAAGGAACTGAGGAAAGTGGTGAAGACCGGCCGCACGCATCTGATGGATGCGATGCCGATCACCTTCGGTCAGGAGCTTTCGGGGTGGTCGGCGCAGATCGGCGATGCCGCCGAGCGCCTTACCGACACCCTGAAACGTACACGCCGCCTGCCGCAGGGCGGCAGCGCGGTGGGCACCGGCATCAATGCCGATCCGAAGTTCGGCCCGGCCGTGGCGACGGAGCTGTCGAAGCTCACGGGGCTGAAATTCGAGTCCTCGGAAAATTACTTTGCCGGCATGGCGGCACAGGACGCACCGGTCGAACTGTCGGGCCAGCTGCGCACGCTCGCCGTCGCGGTGATGAAAATCGCCAACGACCTGCGCTGGATGAATTCCGGTCCGTTGGCCGGCCTGGGTGAAATCGAGCTGCCGGCGTTGCAGCCGGGTTCGTCGATCATGCCGGGCAAGGTCAATCCGGTGATCCCCGAGGCCGCCGCGATGGTCGCCGCTCAGGTCATCGGCAATGACGCGACCATCGCGATCGCGGGTCAGTCGGGCAACTTCCAGCTCAACGTCATGCTGCCCGTCATCGCCTACAACCTGCTGCAGTCGATCGAGATCCTGGCCAACGTGACGACGCTGCTCGCCGACAAGGCGATCGCTGGCTTCAAGGTCAACCAGGAGCACATCCGCGAAGCCCTGGACAAGAATCCGATTCTGGTTACCGCACTCAATCCGGTGATCGGTTACGAGAAGGGCGCCGCGACCGCCAAGCAGGCTTACAAGGAAAAGCGTCCGATCATGGATGTGGCGCTCGAAACCACGGGGCTCAGCAAAGCCGAGCTGGCCAAGCTGCTCGATCCGGCGGCACTGACCAAGGGCGGGATCCACGGCGGCGGTGGCGGAGGCGGTTGACCCGCCAGGTCAGCCCAACGGAATTAAGGTAGGAGCGCGCCCTGCGCGCGATAGACGTCGGACGACGCCGGACGACGCCGGACGACGCCGGACGACGCCGGACGACGCCGGACGACGCCGGATCGCGCGCAGGGCGCGCTCCTACACGTGGGTCTGGCACGGTAGATCGCCACCTCTCCCGACGACGCGGCTGCATCGCTCATTCCCGCCTTGCACGTGCGATCGGCACCCCTTGTTATTGATAATAATTCGCATTATCGTTCGTCGTAGTCGCTTCACCATCGATGCGACAGGACGCAATGAGGCGTCAGACCGGCATTCCGAACTCGCTCCCGGCTCCACGTTGTCCGTGGTTCCTGCGGCGAAAACCGCGGATTGCTTCAGGTCGCCTCGCGCAACCGCGTCGCCGGGCTGCGCGACGTCCGACTTCTCTCTTCTCCAACGGAAACGCTACATGAAGGACCGCATCCGCCAGCGCCAGATCGTTTTCGCCCTGGCCCTCGCGCTCGCCGCGCAAGCCGCGGCGGCGCAGGACACCACGCAGGACACGGCGACGGACAAGACACGCAAGCTCGACCCGGTCGTCGTGACGGGCAGCGTGCTGGGCGCGTCGCGCGTGGAAGACGTCAGGACGTATGCGGGCAGCCGCCAGGTCATCGACCGCGAAGCGCTGTCGACAGGTGCGAACCGGTCTCTTGACGATGCCTTGCAGCGCGTTCCCGGTGTGAAGATCTTCGACGAGACCGGTACCGGCGTACTGCCCCAGATCGCTCTGCGTGGTCTCTATGAAAGCCGCAGCGGTCGCGTTCAGGCGCTGCTCGATGGCATTCCGCTCTCGCTTGCGCCCTACGGACAGACCAGCCTCTCGCTGTTCCCGGTCACCATGAACCAGATCGACCGCATCGACATCGTGCGTGGCGGCGCGGCGGTGCAGTACGGCCCGAACAACGTCGGCGGCGTGATCAACTTCGTCAGCAAGCCGATCCCGGAGGGCTGGACGACGACCGTCGGCGAGAAGATCACCGCTTACGGCCGTGGCCAGATGCTCCGCGACACGTCGGTATCGACAGGTGGCTACCTCACGCCGAACTTCGGCATGCAGCTCGACGCCGATTACCTCAAAGGCGAATACTTTCGCGGACACAGCGGCACCGACGTGAAAAACGTACGTCTGCGGACCGAATGGTGGATCGCGGACGACAAGGTAGTGAAGGCCGATGTGCAGCGCTACGTGGCGCGCATGGATATGGCCGGTGCACTGTCTGTCGCCGATTACCTTGACGACCCGCGGCAGGCCACACGTCCGCTCGATCGCTTCCATGGCACCACCACGCGTGCCTCGCTGACGTATGAGCAGGACCTGGGTGCATGGTGGGCCTTCGACAGCTCGAAGTTCAGCTGGACCAACTTCAGCGCGGACAGCGAGCGCAACTTCATCGTGGGCATGCGTCGTCTCGCCACCGAGACCTGGCGCCCCGATCTGCCGCCGCAGTTGCTGCAGAGTGCACCGCGCGGCTTCAAGGTCTACGGCACGCAACCCCAGTTCAGTCTGCACGTCGATGGGCCGGTGACCCAGCAGATCACCGTGGGCGCCCGTGCCGTCCACGAGAATATCGATTTTCTCGTGGGGAACACGGGCCTGGATAACGGCGTCTACACGCTCGTCCGCGACTGGCAGTTCCGCGACCGCGCCTGGGCGGGTTACCTCAGCGACGCCATCGGCTTCGCGGACGATCGCTTCACCGTGACCCCGGGTGTGCGTTACGAGCACCTCGACGCGACCTATCTCAATCGCGCCAACGGTGTGTCGTTCACCAACAACGTGCGCAACTGGCTGCCCGGCCTGACCCTGGGCTTCAAGGCATCCGAGCGCTGGTACGTCTACGCAGATGCGCAGCGCTCCCTGCGCGCGCCGCAGGTGACCCAGATCGTGTTCGGCGATAACCTCGATTCCGAACTCGCATGGAATTACGAGCTCGGTGCGCGGTTCAACCCATCCGCGCGCACGGCGATCCACGCCGACGTCTACCGGATCGACTTCGATAAGCAGATCCAGCTCGACAACACCACGCGTACCTACGGCAATATCGGCAAGACCGTGCATCAGGGCCTCGAGGCGGATGTCGCCTGGTCACCTGAAGTGCTGGACGGTCTGAAGCTCACCGCAGGCTATGCCTACCTCGACGCCGAGCAGAAATCCGGTCTGTACGAAGGCCTTCGTGTGCCATACACCTCGCGTAACCAGGTCAATCTCGGCGCTTCGTATACACGGGGTCATACAACGGTCGCGTTGTCCGGCTATTACTTCAGCAGCGCGTACACCGACGCGGCCAATACGCGCACGGAGAACGCCATCGCCTCGGTCGGTCAGCTTCCTTCCTACGCCGTATGGAACGCGCAGTGGACGCAGGTGCTGATGACGCGTGGCACGTCGGTGCTGACGGGATCGCTCGCAGTAAACAACCTTTTTGACAAGCGGTACTGGTACAGGGGAATCGATACCAGCCCGTGGGGCCGCCAGCCGGCTCCGAGTCGCAGTGTGACTGTCGGGCTGGAGCTGTCCTTCTGACGCTCGACGTTTCGACGATCGGCCAGCTTCGCACGGATCACCGCGCGGCCAGCGGCCGCGGCACCCACAGTTCGAGAACATTCGCGCTACCCGTGCCGATCGGCAGCGGCACGGCCCGCGCGGGATTGTGCGTGAGCGAAGGCATGGTCGCGTTCGCCCAGTTCACGAGTGCAGTGGCGCAGTCCTTGCCATCGGGTGCATAGAGGAGGGTTGGCGTCTTCCATTCGAACGGGCCGTGGCGACCGTCACGTCTGGCCGTCTCGGTGACGTTCTCGACGCCCGCCGCCACGATGCCGAGCTGGCGCACCGCCGCGAGTTCGCGCAGCACGATCATGCGCTGGCTTTCCTCGTAGATCTGCGTATAGAGCATGAAAGGCTGGCGTGCGCTGCCGCAGGCCTTGATCGCCGCGTCGCGGAGTCCGACCGACGGCGGGGCGCGCGACGGCGCAGGCGCGGCCGGTGGCGGCGCGCTCGCAACCGTGCCGGTGACGGCACTCGTCGGTTGTGCGGAGGCTGCCCCGGGCGTCGAGGCTTGCGTCGCCGGCGGCGTGCGGGCGAGCACTTCGGCATCGCGTCGGGCCTGCAACACGGCGTCTCGCTCTGCGTCACGCCAGGCCTGATAGTCGTCCATGGCCCGGTCCCAGTCGCCTTTCGACGCCATCCCGTCGGCGCTCAGGGCGAACGCCTGGCGGCTGCACTGGGTCGAGAGTCCGGCATCCGATGTGCGGAGGCATATAGGCTGCAGCAGGTCGCTCACATCCTGGAAAACGCGCTTTTGCTCGTCCGATAAGGTCAGGCCACCGATCACCGCGGTGAGCATGTTTACCTGCGCGTCCATCTCGCTGTCGAATTCGCCGCCCTTGACGGTGGGCGTGGACAGGTAATCGATGAGCAGACGGGTATCGCTGTTGAGCTGACGGGCCAGATTCGCGCTTTCCGCTTGCAGGGACAGGCGTTGCTGCGAATGGGCATCCCACGCCTGCCATCCGGCGAGCAGGGCGGTCAGCAGGGCGCCCACGCCGATGCCGGTACCGACGGTGGTAGCCAGTCGCTGTCCACGGGTCATTGGCGTCGCCGCCGGAGAGAGCGTGGCGCAGTTCGCGCCGAGGACCGGTGTGCTCCATGCCCAGTCGCCGGCGTGGCGCAGCATGGCGGCATCGACCGGCGCGCCAAGCAGCGCACCGAGTTCGCAATAACTCTCCCACTGGGCTTCGCTGTAGAACAGGTTGGTCGTACTTTGCTGGGGGAAGCTGCTGTCGCTGCCGGCGTAGCCGGCGACGTCCAGCGGCAGGTCGGTGGGTAGGCGTGGTTTGACCACCAGCAGCGTTCCACGCGTGCCATCGACATAGGTGATGCGGGCCAGCATCAGGTGGGCGTCGCCCGGTGCGGCTTCGAGGGTGTTCGGCGAGCCGAACAACGCCGCGAGCGGGCCGGCCGCCGGCGCCAGCTGGTCGGGATCCACGAACGCGATCGTTGCGTCGTAGTCGATGCGCGCCTTGCGCACCAGATTCTCGACATCCGCAAAGCGGAAATCGGGATCGGCGCCACAGTCGGCCAGCACGATGAGCGAGAGGCGTCGTTTGAGCAGCGCGTAGACGCCGGTGTTGTCGAACTGGCCACCGTCGGACAGATACCAGTCACGGCTGCGCAGGCCGGGAAAGCGCGCGAACATCTCCGCCAGCATCGCGCGGTATTTGGCGAACCATGCTCGCCCGCGTACGTAACCGACCGTGAGGTTGGCCTGCCAGTAGCCGAGGCGGAGGCCACTCAGAAAGGACATCGCCGCCGTGCCAGGCCGGGTCAATGATCCCATGCCCGAGCCCACGGCCGCGCCCGAAATCGCGATCCATTCGGCCAGTGTGGTGTGCTCGAGAAGCGCCTCCGATCCGGCCACGGGCCCGCGGGTTCCCGTTTCCACACCGAGCGCGCTCACGGTCAGGCTGACGCCTTTGCGATCCGCGTTATAGGTACCCGTGCGGTCGTCCACCGTCTGATTGATGCAACAGTTGACCAGATGAATGGGGCCGCCGAAGCGATGTGGCGTGTAGCTTGTCATTGCAGGGTCGTCGCCATCCAGCAGCCGGGTGACCTTGGTCACTTCTTCGGTGAGTTCGCGCGTGTTGTCCACGAGCGGGCTGGCCGGGAATCGCGGGCTGGCCGCCCCGTCACTCGCGACATTGCCGACGGAAACATACGCCCGTGCGATGCGCGAACGGTAGAAGTAGTGCAGCGACGATCGATTGAGCTGTTGCAGGGCCCGTCCGTTGAGCAGGATGTAGATGGCGCTGACGATCGCCACCCATGCCCACCGCGCATACGCATTGCGCAGGAGGATGCTGAGTGGATCATCCTTCGCAGGAAAGATCAGCGTCTGGAAAATCGTCGTCCAGAACAGCGTGAGGGCCAGCGTCAGGGCGATACCCAGCACGTTCGCCACGACACCCCACGAGATCTTCACCATGCCGCCTTTACCGCCGTCTTGCAGCATGGGCATGAGGTAGCGCGCGAGGCTCATCAGCAGCGTGGTGATTCCGACGCCAGCGGCGACGTGACCCGTCGCGTTCCCGCTCAGTGCCGCGACGAGCCAGACCTTCAGGTACCAGCTGAGCATGTCGAATGCGCCGAGGGCGAAGACCGCGGCAAGCGCCCTCAGGCACATCGCCAGCGCCGTCGTGTAACGCACGCGGTTGGCTTCTTCTTTTCTTCGCAGGCCACTGACCCGTGCGCAGAGCCATGCGAGTGGCGCGGGTAGCAGGAGGAAGGCCGCGGTGCCCAGCAGAATCTGGTCGAACGAGGCCGGCGTGGCTCCGCCCTGAGCCGTGTAGGCCCAGTGTCCGAGGTACATGCCGACGCCGGCGGCGATCAGAGCGGTCGCTATCCCGCTACCCGTTTCCTTTCCGAGGAACCAGTACCCGTAGCAAGCCGTAAGCACACCCGCCAGCGGAACGGGTAAAAGCCACCACCAGAGGCTGACGGCCAGGGGTACGTTTTGTGTGAGGGGGACGAACCACGAATAGGCGAGGTGAGGAAGGGTGACCGCGCAGGCGACCAGCATCATCAGCACCAGGACCTCCGCCTGCGTGGCGAGAAAGCCGCGAAGCTGGCTGGAAAACGCCTGCAGCAGGTCGCGAGCCCCGGCCGGTGCGAGAAAGCGACCGTTGTTGCGTAGCCACCACAGGAACAACGACCGGTCATTGGCGACGCCGGCTTCCACTGAGGCGGCGTCGCCATGCGCACCGGCATGAAACAATCGGCCCAGTGCCGACCCGATGTAGCCGCCGCCCGAGACGGTGGACAGATAGTCGAACCGGTGCAGCACCTTGTTACGCGCCAGCGCACGCAGCAGACCCAGGCAGAACGTCGCGCTGCGAATGCCGCCGCCCGACAACGCCAGTCCGATGACGGGCTCGCCGCTGGCCACGCCGGCCTCGGAGCGCCGCCGGGCCAGCGCCTCGCTTTCAGTTTCCACTGCCGTCATATCCGAATCCCTTGGCTGGGTCGATACGATGCGGCGGTCCCCACGCCGGGCGCTTCGTTACGTTGTTGTAGCGTCCGTGCCGATGGCTCGCAACCCGCCATCCAGCGTATTCCCGTGCGCTGGCGCACGAATCGGAAAGCGCCTCGTACATGGGCGGCGGTCATCAGCGGCGCCTGAAAGCAAACGGCCCCCGAAGGGGCCGCTGCCTGGTGCATGGATCAGCTGTCGTCGCGCCATCGGCGGAACCAGATGGCGCCGGCGATCATCGCCACACCCGCCGCGGCTCCGATCCAGAGCGAGGGGCTGGCCAGCGCGCTGTAGTGGTAGGCCAGATCCAGGCTTTCGAGCAGGTCGGCCGGGTTGTCGTGACCGGGGACGATCATGGGGGACGCATTGCCGACCCATCCACCGGGAGCCAGGCTGCCCAGCAGGCGGCCCACGATATTCTTCCAGAACCAGCCACTTTCCAGACCGGCCAGCCCCATCAGGCCGAACCAGCTGACGATCACGCCGGCACCGAGGGGCAGGGCGATCGCCCAGAGGAACGGCTTGCCACGAGCCCAGGCGGAGCAGAGCAGCAGCCAGCCGATGGTGGGCAGCGCCCAGATCGCATACAGCGGGATCAGCAGCACCAGCTTCAGCACGACCTGAATCGGGTGAGCCTCCATCAGCAGGCGCCAGATGCCCAGGCCATGCAGGGACCCGACCACCGCCAGCACCATCGCCAGGCAAAGACCCACGACCACGCCGACCACGATGGAAATGACCGGGGCGACCAGCGCGGCACTCGCCACCTTCGACAGCACGGTGGACGTATCGGACAGCGGCAGCGACTTCCAGAACAGGATGCTGCGGTCGCGTCGGTCGTCGTACAGCGCGCCAAGGCAGTAGAAGAAAATCACGATGGCGGTGACCGCGAGCACGATGCCAGCCACGGCGTACAACATGATGTCGACGGCCGCCCCGGCATTGCGTAGCTGATCCGCGTCCATGCCGCCCTGGAAGTGCATCTGGTCGAACTTGAAGCCGCCCCACTTGCTGCTGCGGCCGAACACTTCGCCCACGGCGATGCCCATGGTGTTGAGCACGAGGAAAACGATGCCGGTGATCACCGGGGCCCAGAAAAACCCGCCCTTGTGCTCCCAGAATTCGCGCTTGACCATCCAGTAGAAGGTTTTCATGCGTAAGTGCCCTTCATGGTGGCGACGAAGAGGTCGCCGATCGACGGACGTCGTACCTCGCCCAGCTCTTCCAGCTTCAGCCGGTTGACGTTGTCGAAGAGAAAGATGCTCTTGCCGAACACCTGGCGTTCATCCAGGGGTTGCAGGGCGCGTGCGGCGGGAGCATGTTCGGCGCCGACCAGAACTTCAGCGAAGCGCTCGCCCAGGCTGTCCATGTCCGTATCGAGCACGATCTTGCCGTCGCGGATGAACATCAGGTCGGTGAGGATGTGTTCGATTTCCTCGACCTGGTGGGTCGTCACCAGGATGGTTTTCTCTTCGTCGAAGTAGTCTTCCAGAAGGCTCTGGTAGAACTGCTTGCGATAGAGGATGTCCAGGCCCAGTGTCGGCTCGTCCAGGACCAGCAGCTTCGCGTCGATCGACATCACCAGTGCGAGGTGCAACTGGACGATCATGCCCTTGGACAGCTGCTTCACCTTCTGCCCCGGCTGCAGTTTGGTGCGGGCCAGGAAGGCGTCGCACTTCTTGCGGTCGAACCGGGGGTGCGTATTGGCGACGAAGTCCACCGCGTCACCCACCTTGAGCCAGCGCGGCAGCACCGCGACGTCAGCAATGAAGCAGACCTGTTCCATCAGCTTGCCGCGATCCTTGCGGGGGTCGAGGCCGAGCACGTTGAGCTCGCCGTCGAAGGTGGTCAGGCCAAGGATCGCCTTGAGCGCCGTGGTCTTGCCGGCGCCGTTCGGGCCGATCAGGCCGACGATGCGGCCCGAACCGATCTGGAAGGAGGCGCCATCCAGCGCAAGGGACGACTTGAAGCGCTTGGTCAGGCCGGTGGCGGTAACGACCGCGGTCATGACGGATCCTCTGTGGAGCCATGGGCTTCACGCATCAGGGTTTTCAGGTCGAGGCCCATGCGCTGGAGGCGGGCGAACAGCGCCGGCCACTCTTCGCGCAGGAAGCGCTCTCTCTCACTTTTAAGCAGCGCGTCGCGCGCTCCGTCAATCACGAACATGCCAAGACCCCTCCGTTTCTCAACCAGTTGTTCGTCGACCAGCTCCTGATACGCCTTCGAAACGGTCAGCGGGTTGATCTGAAAATCCCCCGCGACCTGGCGTACCGACGGCAGCGGGTCGCCCTCACTCAAGGCGCCGTCCAGAATCATCGCCACCACGCGTTCGCGCAGCTGGCGGTAGATCGGGACGCTGTCGTTCCAGGTGATGGACATGTAGTTCAATCCTTCGCCGTGCGGCGCAGTGCATTTCCAAACGAATAGTAGGGCATGGCCAGCTGCGCGCCGATAAGGGCGGCGGCGCGATCCTCCGCGCCGCGCTTGAGCGCGGCGGCGGCCGAATCGAGGCTGGCTTCGCTACCCAGAGCCGCTTCGCGCACATCGGCGGCGGTGGGGCGGACTTCCAGGGCGGGCAGGTCGACGACGCGAACGCCGTTGACGAAATGGGGTGCGGCAATCATGGCGGCAGCACGGTCATCGAAGGAGCGCAGGGCGAACACGCTGGTTCCGGCGATGAGTACAGAGGCGGTCAGTGCGATGAGATTCGGCGCTTTCATGGGACGACTCCGATGACGTGCTGCGGGCTTTGCCGTGCAGGTGTTGAGGTTAGAGGGCGGCGACGGTGGCGCCGGTGTCGGCGTAAACGACGACGGGGGCCATGTTCGTGACCTTGGTGCCGTTGATCACAGCCAGCGGCGCGGCGGTCGTCGACGTGCTGCTGAAGACGGCCAGGCTGGCGACGGCGATGGCGAATGAAGCGGCGAGGGCGATGTAGTTCGGCGATTTCATGACGTATGCTCCTGTGGTGCTGTGGGTGACCGGTGTTGTAGTGAACTATAACACCAGATTTTTAGTCGTCAACGGAAATTTCGTTAATTTCCATATGACTTATGGCCTAGGCCGAATGGCCGTGCCGCGCTGTGCTGGTGCGGTGCGTCGGCAGGCACCCCTTCTGATGCAGGGTTTTCTCAAAAGGTTTAGCGGGAGCCCTGCTCGCGGTTCACATACGAAAACGGCCGGCTCCAAGAGAGCCGGCCGTCAGCCGAACGATGCCGCCCGAAGCCTTACAGCTCCGCGCGGAACTCCACACCGATAATCCGCGGGTCGTTGACGAACGCCGTGCGGTTATTGAAGTCGATGCCGCCGGTGATCACCTTCTTGTTGGTGATGTTGCGGCCATAGAACGCGACTTCACGCTTGCCGAAGTCCCAGTTGTAACCGACACGGATACCGCCTTCCAGGAACGGCTTGCTCTTGAACTCCGCCGAGTCGTACAGGAAGAAGTTCACTTCGCTGCGGTAGTTCCAGTCGGTGTAGACGAAGAACTCGCCGCTCTCGCCGTACGGGATGCCATAGCGCGCGGTCCAGGTGCCGATCCACTTCGGGGCATTGGGCAGCGCGTTGCCGTTGATCAGCGCATTGCCCGACAGGTTGAGCGGGTCGAGCACGGTGCAGCCGCCACCGCAGGGTGCGACGGCGAGATCGCGGTCCTTCAGTTCGGTGTGGTTATAGCTGCCGCCGGCGGTCATGTAGAACTGCGGGGTCAGGTAAGCCTCGAGATCGAACTCGGCACCGTAGCCTTCGGTTTTTTTCGCATTGATCAGCTGCGTGACGTTGGTCGCGCCGCCGACGGCCGTCAGCTGCTGGTTGTGCATGTTGTACTTGTAGACGTCCGCGTTGAAGCGCAGCTTCTGGTCGTCCGTGGTCGACTTGAAGCCCACTTCGTACGAGGTGATCGTCTCCGGCTTGGCCGTCGAGATGCTGTTGGCGAAGTTGATCCGGCCCTGCACGCTGGGCGCACGGAAACCGTTGGCCACGCGAGCATAAACGTTGGCGTTCTTCGACAGCTGCCACGTCCCGGTCAGGTCGCCGCTCCAGCGCGCATCGGTCGGATCGGAGGTCAGCGGACCCACCGGGCCCGTGAAGCCGAGGAAGCGCTCCGCCTTGAACTCACGCTTGTCGTGCGACCAGCGCGCACCGGCGCGTACGTCGAACGTATCGGTGAAGTTGAAGTCCGCCGAGCCGAACACCGCCCAGGCCTTCGTGCGCTGGCTCTGATCCACCCAGCCGTTGAGCACGTGGTTGTTGAGCGTGTCGTACGAGAAGTTGCTGATCGCGATGTCTTCGTCGAAGTAGTACGTGCCGACCTGCCACTTCAGGCGATCCGACGCGTCGTTCGACAGGCGGAATTCCTGAGTGATCTGGCGGTCCTTCGGCAGGGCGTCGGCCGTTTCCGAGAAGAACGGAGTGGTGCGGTTCGTGAAGCTGCTCCGGGCAGGGGTTTCGGAGGCGTCGTAGCCGCCGTCGACGTCGCCGAGGCTGTACGTGGTCGCGCGCTCGAGGCCCGTGATCGACGCGAAGTTGAGGTCGCCGAAGTGCCAGTTCAGGTGCAGGTTGCTGCCCCAGGTGAAAAGGTGCTGCTTGTTGTTGCCGTCCTGCGAGACGGAGTCGCGATCAAAGCCGGGCACGAACTGATCGCCGCCGGGGGTGATCGCGTTGGCGCGGTTGACCATCGCGCTGCCGTCGAGCCAGCGGGCGTGGACGTTGATCAGGGCGTCGAAATCTTCGGTCGCCTTGTAAAGCGCCTGCAGGCGGACCGCGCGATCGTTGTAACCGCCGAGGTCGTCCTTCTTGCCCTTGTAGTCGTTGTCGATCCAGCCGTCCCGGTGCTGCGCGAGTGCGGAGACGCGGCCCGACCAGCTGGAGCTGAGCTTGCCGCCGAGAGCGGCTTCCGCGTTGGCCGTGCCGTACGAGCCATAAGACACGCGGGCGTAGCCTTCGGTTTCCTGCGTCGGCTTGCGCGACTCGAACTTGATCACGCCAGCCGGCGAGTTACGGCCGAACAGGGTGCCCTGCGGGCCGCGCAGTACTTCGACCTGCTCCAGATCGAACAGCGGGAAACCCTTGAGAATCGGGTTTTCCTGGACGATGTCGTCGTAAACCATCGACACCGGCTGCGACGCGTTGAGGTCGAAGTCGCTGTTGCCCAGACCGCGAATATAGAAGCGCGGGAACTCGCGACCGTAAGAAGTCTCGGCATAGACGCTCGGCGCGCGCGAAGCGAGCTGCAGCACGCCGTCACCGGCCTGGCCGAACGACTCGAGTTTTTCGGCCGTGACCACCGTCATCGAGATGGGCACCTTCTGCAGGTCTTCGGTGCGCTTTTCGGCGGTGACGTTGATCGTCTCAAGTGTGGCCGACTTGGTTTTGCCGGGGGCCTGGCTGGTGGGCGTGGCGTCCTGGGCGAAGCTCGAACCGGCCGCAAGGACGGTGGCGATACTCAGGGCAATGGCGAGGCGACGCGGCATGCGGCGCGTGCTGGCATGGGACATGGTGTTGGTTTCCGCCTGGGTGGGGGTACTTGGGTGGGAAAACGAGCCTCGCCAACGTACGAACCGTTCGTACGGTGCCAAATCCCCTGGCGGGGCCCGAACCCGCAAATTATCCCCTGTGACGCTGTCATGACGAAAGCGTTGCATTGCAAAAACTTACTGCCGCGTCACGAAATCGCGGGCTGTCACGGAAGTGAAACGAGGGCTCGATACCTTGCGCCCCGTCCGACGCCTTGTCGGTGTTTATAACCATTAAACGTCATGATCGACGACGTTTGAGGTTTTTCTCAATACTTTCGGAGCACGCTGGTATGAAGAGACTTCCCCTTGCCGCCGCCTTCTGGACCATGTGCGGAACCGCGGCCGCCGAGGGCGTGCCTCAGGCAGCCATCGAGTTGTATGTGGACTCGGAGACCCGCCAGATCTTTGCGGAACCCGGCCCGGGTCGCACGCGTCTGGGCAAGTTCGCCCAGGTCAGCGACAACCCGGCGCCTGCCGCCGTCACGGCGCCCGCTGTCGCGGACGCGGGGATCGCCGCTCCACGTGGAGCCGCGTCGGCGTCGGCAAGCGTGGCGAGTGCCGCAAAGCCGGCTTCGTCGTCGAAAGCCTGGTACGACAAGATCGGGATCCGCGGCTACGTGCAGATGCGCTACAACCAGGAACTCGGCGATGACGCGAAGGACCTGAAGTCGCCCGGCGATCGCTACATCGGCCGCGAACAGGGCTTTGGCATCCGCCGCGCCCGTGTGGTGATCAGCGGCGATGTCACCGACAAGATGTCGATCTACATCCAGCCGGACCTCGCCAGCACGCCGTCGGGCTCGAGCACGGGCAACTTTGCTCAGTTGCGCGATGCCTACGCGGACCTCTGGCTCGACAAGGACAAGACCTTCCGCATCCGCGCGGGTCAGTCGAAGATTCCGTACGGCTGGGAAGACCTGCAGTCGAGCCAGAATCGTCTGGCGCTGGATCGCGCGGACGCGCTCAACTCCGGCGTACGCGACGAGCGTGACCTGGGCGTGTTCTTCTACTGGACGCCGAAGGAGATCAAGGAGCGCTACGCGTACCTGGTCAAGTCAGGCCTCAAGGGCTCCGGCGATTACGGTGTCTTCGGTATCGGCGTCTATAACGGGCAGGGCGCCAACCGACCGGATCGCAACGACCAGCTGCACTCGGTCATCCACTTCTCGTATCCGTTCAAGTTCGCCAACGGGCAGTTCCTCGAAGTCGGCGCGGATGCGTATTCGGGTCGCTACAAGGTGAGCACCGCGTCGGCGACGATCGATGGCCGCACGTTCACGCCGGTGGTCGACGCGCCCGAAGCGGGTTCGACGGATCGGCGCGTCGCCGCGCACGTGGTGTATTACCCGCAGCCGTTCGGTTTTCAGGCGGAGTGGACGGTCGGAAAGGGGCCGGAACTCGATGTGGCCAGCCGCACCGTCCGGACGAAGTCCTTGCGGGGCGGCTATGCGCAGGTGATGTACAAGTTCGATGGCGATGCCTATGGATCGCTGATTCCCTACGCGAAATGGCAGACGTATCGCGGCGCGGCCAAGTTCGATAACAACGCGCCGAAGATGTCGGTGGACGAGACGGAGCTGGGCGTGGAGTGGCAGCCGTCGAGCGCCGTGGAACTGGCGGTGGCGTGGGCGAACATGCGCCGTACCGACGTGAGTGCGGCGCCGTACCGGCGGATCGACGGGCAGCTGCTGAGGGTGCAGCTGCAGGTCAATTACTGACGGTAGGAGCGCATGATTGTAGGAGCGCGCCTTGCGCGCGAGAAGCCGTCGCAGCGGTGAAGGGGTGCCGCTTTTTCGCTGCGTAGGCTTTTCGCGCGCAGGGCGCGCTCCTACCGCGCGGGGTAGGGCGCGCTCCTACCTTGTTATTTCTTTTTGGTACCTGCCGCCAGCGATTTTTCGCGTATCGCCTTGAACTCGCTGCCTTCCTTCCACTCCGGCCATACATCGCTGTCGGCCAGCTTTTCGCCCAGCGCGTAATACGCCTTGACGTTCTGGATCACGCCGTCGAAGTTCCAGCGCATGTCGTACACGTCGGTGGGCTGGTGGTAGTGATTCTTCGTGTAATCCTCGGCGGCCGCTTCACCCGCGGGCTTGCCGCCCTGGACCATGTCGATGCCACCACCGGCGGCCAGGGCGGGTACGCCGGCCTTGGCGAAGTTGAAGTGATCCGAGCGGAAGTAGTGGCCCTTCTCGGGCGTGGCGTCACCACTGACGACACGGCCATCGGCTTTCAGCACATCCGCGAAGATGTCTTCCAGCGTGCCCTGACCCAAGCCGGTCACTTCCATGTCCTTCGTGGCTCCCGTGACCGGCAGCGCGTCCATGTTGATGTCGGCGACCGTTTTCGCGAGTGGGAAGGGCGGGTGGGCGACGTAGAACTGAGAGCCCAGCAGACCCGATTCCTCCATCGTCACCGCCGCGAACACGACGGTGCGCTTCGGCTTCTCCTGCGCGAACTTGCCGGCGATCTCGAGCATGGCGGCGATGCCGGTGCCGTTGTCGATAGCGCCGTTGTAGATCTGGTGCCCCTTCAACGATGGATCGTGGCCAAGGTGATCCCAGTGCGCGGTGTAGACAACGGCTTCGTCGGGCTTCTCGCTGCCCTTGATCATGCCGATCACGTTGTTGCTGAGCGAATGCGAGATGGTGCTGCTGAGGTGGATGTTCGCCTTCGCGTCCAGTGGCACGGCCTTGAAACCGCGTACGTCGGCCTGTTTTGCGAGGTCGTCGAAATTCTTGCCCGCCTTCGCGAACAGTCGTTGTGCGGCCTCATGCGTGAGCCAGCCGGCCACGGGCAGTCGGGGGCCCGGCGCCTCGCTCTCGGGCAGATCCAGACGCGGCATGGTCCAGCCACTCTGCACCACGTTCCAGCCGTAGGCGGCCGGCTCGGTCTGGTGGACGATGAACGCGGCGGCGGCACCCTGACGTGCGGCCTCTTCGAACTTGTATGTCCAGCGGCCGTAGTAGGTCATCTCGCGACCCTTGAAGAGCCTGGGGTCGTTGCCGTTCCAGCCCGGGTCGTTGACCAGGATGACGACGGTCTTGCCCTTCACGTCGACGCCGTCGAAGTCGTTCCACTGGGCCTCCGGCGCGTTGACGCCGTAGCCGACGAAAACCATGTCCGAATCCTTCAGTTCCACGTCGGCCCTGGCCTGGAGCGTGCCCACGACCATGTCCTTGCCGAAGGCGAAGTCCTCCCGGGCGCCGCCCTCGGCGACATCGAGCTTCAGGGTGTCCTGGTCGTTCAACGCCGTGGAGACCGCGGGCACGGTCTGCAGCCAGTCGCCCTTGTTGCCGGGCTCGACGCCCATGCGCTTGAACTGCTCGACGATGTAGTTGGTGGTCAGGCGCTCGCCCAGCGTGCCCGGCTTGCGGCCGTCGTACTCGTCCGAGGATATCGTGCGCAGGTGAGACGCGAAGTCGCCAGCCGTGATCTCCGGGCTGAAATCGTGGTGTTCGTTTGCGACGGCGGGCAACGGCGGGGGCGGTGAGGTGGACACCCTGGCCGGGCCCGGCGCGGGTGCCGCGGCGGTCTTGTCTTCGTCGTGGGACTGGCAGGCCGCCAGGGTCAGGGCGGTCAGGCAGGCGAGAGCGAGTCGACGCATCGGCGGGCATACCCTTGTGGATGAGGTGGTCCCCGAGTGTAGCCGCATCGCCGGCCCTGTCGCCCGGCCTCAAGCATGGTCATAATGGACGGTTTTCCTGTCCGGAAACGCCTACATGCGCATCGGCATCGACTTCGGCACCAGCTACTCGGCCGCCGCCGCGGTCGTCGACGGCCAGCTCGAACTGGTCCGCTTCGGCGACGCCCAGCAATTTCGCACCGCCGTGTTCTTCCCCGAGGTCGTCCCGAATATCGACGACTTCGTGCTGACGCCGGCCCTCGAGGCCCAGGTGGACGCTTTCGTGCGCGCCTCGCGTGCGGATGAACGCCAGTCAGGGCGTACCCCTCGCCCGGAAGGCGATCTGCGCCGCGACGCGATCCGTGTGGTCCGCCGCCAGTGGATGGAGGAGCGGACCCGGGAGGCCTCGGCATCGGTGGCCAGCTTCCAGGACGCCCTGTTCGGCGAGGAGGCGGTCGAGGCCTACCTCGAAGAAGGCACAGGCAACCTGATCGAATCGCCCAAGTCGATGTTCGGCTATAAGCTGGATCCCCGTGTCCGCAAGACGATCGTCAGCATCGCGGCGCACATTCTCGAGCACGTCCGCCTGGTGGCGACCCGCCAGTTCGGCACCCCGGTACGGGCGGCCGTGATCGGTCGCCCCGTGGAATTCCGCAGTTCGATGGGCGCGGCGGGTGGCGAGCAGGCGCTCTCGATCCTGCGCGAGGCGGCGGGCATCGCCGGCTTCGACGAGGTCTCGTTTCTCGAGGAGCCCGCGGCGGCGGCCATGCATTACCACCTGTCCCTGCCGGAGCGGCAGAGGGCCATCATCGTCGACATCGGCGGCGGTACCACCGACGTGGCTTATGCCGAGCTGGGCGCGGGCGAGACGCCGGTCATGCATCGCAGTTGGGGCTTGCCGCGCGGGGGTACCGATCTGGATGTCGGCGTGAGCCTGCACAGCTTCATGCCTCTGTTCGGCAAGGACACCACCGGCGTTCCCGTGCACCACTTCGTCGAAGCGGCCAGCGTGCACAACCTGCCCAAGCAGCGCGAGTTCCGCAAACAGGACTACCGCTTCGTCGATGAGCCGTTCCGCTCGCGCCTGCAGGCACTGCAGGGCACGGGCTCGACGACGCGCCTGAACCAGTCGGCGGAGCGGGTAAAGATCGGGTTGTCGGCCAGCGACTCCACAACGGCCTCGCTGGACTTCATCGAGCCAGGCTTGGCGATCCATGCGGTGTCGGCGGATTTCGACGCCGCTTCCGAGGACTTCCTCGATCGCGTGGCGCGTTTGCTTAGCGAGGCAAGTGCGGACCTGGACGAGGCGCCTCGCAGCGTTTTCCTGACCGGCGGCACCTCGCGTTCACCACAGGTGCGCGCACGGGTGGGCGCCAGCTTCCCCGGCGTGGCGGTGGTGCATGGGGACCCCTCGCTGGGCGTCGTCGCAGGCCTGGCTCAGGCGGCACTTTTGCCAATTTCATCAAATGCTTGAGTGAACGTTAGGCCTATTCGGCAAATTCACACACCACTAGCATTTCTTGCCTTACATGAGTAGTTATACGGTCTGACGTCGTCTCACTCGAATGTGTGAGGGCGATTGGCTAGGGAGATGCTGCGGACAGGCAGAGTGCCTGTCCCCGGGACGGTGGGGGTGTAGACGTATGGCTACGATGAATCGCTGGGAGGACCGCACATGAATCGTCCTTCCGATGTACAGGGGCTCGAGGATTACGACCTGGTGACGCTGGGCGCCGCCCTGGGCGTATGCGACGTCGATCTTCTCACTCTGAGTCCGGCGCGACCTCGCGCCGCGCTGTCCTCGAAGTCGCATGACGGTGTCACCTATGTCACCGCGCACCTGGACTTCGACGTGCGCGGGACACTGACCGTTCCTGAAGATGCCTGCATGCTCGTATACCTGCACGAGGCAGGTGAACGAAGCTGGTGCCAGGGCATCAGCGTGGAATCGGAAATGGCGGTGACCCTGCTCAGGGGAACACCGACAGATTTCATGTTCGAGCGAGGCACGCGCTTTACCCTGGTCGTGGCCCCGTACGCACGGTTCCGCTCCCGGTTCCTCGCCTCCGACCATGCCGACGTCGACATGGCGGCCCAGCGACTGCGTCTGTTTTCGGTCAACTCCGATCATCTCAAGCGGGCTTACAGGCAAATCGCCGACAGGTTGCGTGAGTCCGACGACCTGGCTTTCGGTCCGGTCGAGGATCTCCTCGACGAGCACATCCGTGTCGCACTCGGTTCGTCCCCGGAAGACCGCCCGGTGGCCTCGCGCGGACGGCGGGCGCACTATCAGGTCATGCGGCGGGCGGAACGTTTCATGCGGGCTAACCTGCGCCGCGATATCTACTCGCAGGAGCTCTGTCAGGCGGCAGGGGCCAGTGAGCGCGGCTTGCGCTACGCCTTCGACGACCTGCTCGGTATCCCGCCCAACCGCTATCTGGCGATGCTACGGCTGTGTACGGCCCATCGCAGTCTGGTTACCGCGGAGGCCGGCCGTCGTTCGGTCAAGTCGGTGGCATTGAGCTGCGGCATGTGGGATCTGTCTCGCTTCGCTGAGAAATACCGCAGCGTCTTTGGCGAGCAGCCACGCGAGACACTGACCCGAAGCGCACCGGCGGAAGACCTCACGGTTGCCGAGGAGTACGACGGCTGGTGACGGAGGGGTAAGCGTCGGACAGAGGCGGTCCGTCCAACTCCGGGTTGCCTTCCGGTCGGCGTAGGGGTATTGGTATGGGCGTCCATACTTTGCTTCATATGCCGAAACGACTCGATATACGGCTCATCGCACCCTCTGGTTATGCGGAAGACCGCGCTGCTGGTCAGCGCGGGATCGAACGTCTCCAGGCCGCAGGCCATACCATTCTGGGCACCGATGTGCTCGACCGCGTCTCGCTGCGTTTCGCCGGGAGCGATGCCGAGCGCGCGTCGGAGATCAATCGCCTGGCCGATGCGGGGCGGGCGCTCCCGGACATCGTCATGGCCACCTGTGGTGGCTACGGTGCCGTGCCGCTGCTGGATCGCCTCGACTACACCGGGTTGCGGGAGCGCTTTGCCGACGAGCAGTGCGCCTTCGTCGGCCACGGCGAGTTCACGGTGCTGCAGTGCGCCCTGCTGGCCTGTAGCGGAATCAGCTCGTTCCATGGGCCCATGCTCGTGCCGGACTTCGGCGCCGATTACCTGCGCGAGACGACTTGGCGGCAGTTCTGGCTCACGGTGCTCTCGCCGCGTGCGGATTTCGAGTGGCTGTGCCCGGATACCCAGACCGACCTGCGCGCCAGCGGCACGTTATGGGGCGGTAACCTCTCGTCCCTGTGCAGCCTCACCGGTACGGCTTATCTGCCCGACATCGAGGGCGGCATCCTCTATATCGAGGAGAGCGGCGAACAGGCGTTTCGCATCGAGCGGATGCTCTACGAGCTGAAGCTGAGTGGCGTCATCGACCGGCAGTCGGCGATATTGATCGGTGGCCTGGGCGGCCAGCGCATCAGCGAGTACGACAACGGCTACGACATGGAACACGCACTCGAGCGTTTCGCGGACATTGCCGAGACCCCGCTCGTACGCGGTCTGCATTTCGGCCACGGGCCGGACAAGGTCACGCTTCCCTTCGGCGCGCCGGCCGAACTGCGCATCGTCGACGGCAACGCGTTGCTCTCCGCCCGCGGATACCACTGCGCGGGCGGATCGCGCCTGCCATCCTGATCACGCCAGGGCAGTGACCTGCGTGGCGCCGATGACGCCGATGAAAACGATGGACAGCACCCAGAAGCGTGCCGGATCGCGCCATACGCATACGCCCAGACACACCAGACCGAGCACGCAGGACACGATGCCCGCGGCGGTGAGTCCGACCGCGACGAGCGAGGGGTCGCCACCGCCGGATGCGATCAGCATCGGACGGAAGATGGCGTACCAGGCAAGGACGAGGCAGGCGCCTCCGACGATGCCGAGCAGCCAGTTGGCGGGGTGATTCTTCGGCAGCATGTTGATGCCGAGGAAGATGGCGAGAACAGCGACAGCGAAAACGACGAGCAACAAAGCCATGCGTTAACCCCTTTGTCATTGTCTTGGCCAGCGATCCCCACCGCCGGGCCGTTTCCCGAGCATGGCCCATCGCGCAGCCAAGGTCATGCTGCGGCGCGGGAGCGTGGTTTCGTCGGCCCATGGCCGGTTTCGTCGGATCGGCCCTCACCGGGCGCCGGGAGCGTCGTATGCTCGCCGCACTTTCAGGACGCGGGTGGCTGCGATGGCATGGGGCAGGAGTGTCAGATTTCTGGGGCGCATCGCGGTGGCGTGGGTCGCGGCATGGTGCGTCATGCTCGTCGTGTGGAACGCGCTCGGCTGGAACCATGGCGAGCTGCCATGGATCTTCACCTTTCTGTGGTTCGTCGGTGTGCTGATCGCACTCGGGAGGGGCGTCACGCATCTCTATCGCGTGCGGACCATTGCCGGCCGTATCGATGCGGAGACGTTGTCGAACCGTCAGCGCCGCCGTGTCGAGGTACCTCATCCCGCCGACGAGGCCTACGCCCTCGTCGAAAGCGTGGTGCGCGATCTGCCTGACGTTCACGAGGTCGCGGCGGCCCGCGGCGGCCTGCAGGTGCGCGCCGTCATTCGCGGACCGGAGCACGAGCGGCCACGTCTTCGTGGGCGCCAGATGCCCCGGCTGCCGATGGACGTCCAGACGCGCATCTCGGCGACCATCACGCCCGCCGACGGATCATGCAGCGTCATGTTCGTCTGTGAGCCGGATGCCGGTGCCTGGAGCGACTGGTTCAATCCCGATCGGGGCGCCTCGCTCGAGTACGTGGAGACCCTGGTCCGCGCCTTGACCCAGCGACTGGCCGAACGTCGTAACCGCGAGCGCGCCGACGTGCGCCAGACCACGATGGAGAAGGAACTGACCGCGGCGCAGCTGGGACTGCTGCAGGCGCAGGTCGAACCGCACTTCCTCTACAACACGTTGGCCAGTGCCCAGGAGCTCGTCCGTACCGACCCGGCGCGCGCCGATCGCATGCTGGGCCATCTCATCGATTACCTGCGTCGCTCGCTTCCGCGCACCGATGGTTCGCTCTCGACGCTGGCGCAGGAGCTCGAACGTTCCACGGCGTGGCTGGAGATCATGAAGCTGCGCATGGGCGAGCGCCTCACCGTGCATGTCGATGTCCCGGCACCTATCGCTGATACGCCGATGCCGTCGATGATGCTGCAGACGCTGGTGGAAAACGCGATCAAGCACGGGCTCGAGCCGAAGCCCGGTGGCGGCGGCATCTGGATCCGCGCGACGCTGGATGGCCCCTCGCTGTCGCTCACCGTGGCCGACGATGGCGTCGGCTTCCGCAGCGAAGGCTCGGGCACCGGTATCGGCCTGAAGAATCTGCGTGAACGGCTGCGCCTGACCTACGGTGCCCTGGCCACGTTCGCTATCGGCAACAATTTTCCGCACGGCGTCGCGGCGACCATCATGCTGCCGGCCCGGGGAGTGAACGACCGTGCCTAAGTGCATCGTGGCCGAAGACGAGAAGCTGCTCGCCGCCGCGCTTCAGCGTGAACTGGCACAGGCATGGCCGGACCTGGACATCGTGGCGGTCTGCGGAGATGGCGGCGAAGCGCTGGATGCCATCGCGACGCACCGTCCCGACGTCGCTTTTCTCGATATCCGAATGCCGGGTCTTACCGGCATGGAAGTCGCGGCGGCGGCGGCGGATGCCAGCCCGACGACGCTCGTCGTGTTCGTGACCGCGTATGACCAGTATGCCGTCGATGCCTTCGAACGTGGCGCGGTCGATTACCTGTTGAAGCCGGTGGTGGCGGATCGACTGGTGCAGACCGTGAGACGCCTGCGCAGCCGGCTCGCCGAAGCGGAGCGTCATTCACGCCGCACGGGCGACCTGGCGAAGGATCTGATCGGCCGTTTCGATGAGCCCACCGATGAGCCGCTGACCTGGATCACCGCAGGAGCGGGGAAGGCCACGCGTCTGATTCTCGTCGACGACGTGATCTATTTCCGCGCGGACAACAAATACACGCTGGTGGCTACCGCGGAGGGCGATGCCTTGCTTACGAGGCCGATCCGCGACCTGCTGCGTCAGCTGGATGCCAGGACGTTCCGGCAAATCCACCGCTCCACGATCGTCAATCTGCGCCAGGTGGCATCGGTAGAGCGAGACGACAGCGGTAAAGGCTGTCTTCGCCTGCGCGGTCGTCCCGAAACGCTGAGCGTCAGTCAGCCCTTCATGGCCATCTTCCGGGCCATGTGACGAAGGAGAACGTCATGCGATGGTTCCTCGCGATTTTTTACTGCTTTCTGAATCTTGCCGGTTGCACGGACTCGCAGAACCGCATCATGGTGGTGACCGCGAAGGAAAACGGCCACGTGAACCTGGACAGCCGAACGGAGGTGCGCATGGGACGCGCGCGTTTCGCCTGCGAAGCGAGCGATTCGGGGCAGTGTCATTACACGGTGTTCGACGGGGATAAGCCGCTGCGGAGCTTCGTGCTCGCGGTGCGCGAAGAGCGGCGGGTGGATGGCTTGCCCGGTGGATTTGCGCAGTGCGTGACCCGCGACGGGGCAAAGATGTCGCCGACCTGCAAGGCCATCTGAAATCGTAGGAGCGCGACGCGCGCGATTGGACGTTTCGATCGTGCCCCATCGCGCGCGAGGCGCGCTCCTACGTGGATCGCGACACGCCGCTTACCGCGGCACGACCGTGAACGTGATCTTCGACGGGTGTGCCGCGTCGTGGTGCACCGCGTTATGCGCGATCACGCCGCTGGTCTCATCGAAGTTGTTCCCACCCGTATTCAGGTTGCGGTCGAAGCGCGGGAAGTTGCTGCTCGAAATCGCCACACGCAGCTTGTGTCCCAGATAGAAGAAATTGCTGGTGTCGATCGGCTGGAACGTCACCTTGTACACCTCGCCATCCTTCATCCACACCGGCGGCTTGTCGTAGCCCTCGCGGTAACGCATGCGCTGGATGTTTTCGGTCAGGTTGAAGGCCTTGCCGTCGGTGCCGACGTCCATCACCTTGAAGGTGAAGTCGGTATCTTTCGCATCGGACGACACATACAGCGTCACGGTGATCGGACCGCTGACTTCCGTGCCTTCCTTGAACGGCTCGGAGTCGTAGACGAGGATGTCGTTACGCGTGAGCTGCGGGTTCTGGTCGAACGAGCCGAACTTCACGGCATTGCCCTGGCAGCAACCGCCACCGCCCAGTGTCGTCACCGGGTTCATCGGATCGTAGAGGAAGTGGTCCGGCTGATCGGTGCCTCCCGCCGCCGTGACCAGCTTGCCGTCGCCGTAAAGCGTGTTGGCCTTGCCGCCGCTGGTAAAGAACAGATCTCGCGTGGTCGCGTTCGCCGGTGGCCACATGGTCGCGTTGTGCCACTTGTTCTCGCCCATGACGTAGTACATGACCTTGGGCTGCTTATCGACGACGGGGCTGTCGACGCCCTTGAGGAACTTGTCGAACCAGCCGTAGACCAGGCTGTCGTAATCGAAGCGCGCATCGCCGACGTCGAGGTCGCCGATCATGGTGTGCTCGGTCGCGCGGCTGAATGCGCAATGCAGCACCGGCGCGATCACCGCGTACTGCTCGTCCGCGATCTCCTTCGGCGCCGTGGCACGCACGTGGTTGTACGCGGCCAGGTTGGGCGACACGGACACGTCGAACCAGCTCATGAACCACAGGCCCGGCTTGTTGATCTTCATGTTCTCGTGCCACAGACCGCCCTTGTACCAGGCGGGACTGTTGGGCGTGCGCGCGATCATGTTGCCGCCGGTCGGCACGTCCATCACATCGGCGAAGATGCCCTTCGGGCCGTCGACCGCCTTGAGGATGTCTTTTTCCGGCAGGTGCCAGAACGCCTGGTCCCAGTCCACCGGCGGCATCTGCGGGTCGAGGTCGAAGGCCTTCGATGCACGGATCAGATCGGCCTGCGAGGTGTTCGCCGGAAACATCGGGCGCACCTGGTTCTGCTCACCGTAGATCCAGGCCTGGAACAGCATCTGCACCGCACCGCCGCGGTACCAGTTGCCCTGCTCGTAGTAGGGGCCGACGCGACCGACGCCCGCACCGAAGCCCTGGACGTTGAACGTGGCCAGACCTGGCTCGTTCTCGGCCACCACGGCCATCTGCCACTCCGCGGTGGACGAGCAGCCCGTGGTGCCGACCTTGCCGTTGGACCACGGCTGCGAGGTCATCCAGCGCACAGCGTCGACGCCGTCACTGAGCGGCGCGCCGAGGATGTCGTAATTGCCTTCGGAGAAGTAGTGGCCACGCTCGTTCATGTCGACATACGCGTAGCCGCGCTTCACGGCGGCGAGCTGACGCGTCATGTCGCGCGGCGCGCCGAGCTTCACGTCCCAGAAATTGAAGTTGTAGGGAGTGCGGACGAAGATCGTCGGCACCTTACCGGTCGCGTTCTTCGGACGATAGACGTCCGCCGCCATGCGCTTGCCGTCGCGCATCTTCACCATCACCTTGCGGTCGACGACGGCGATGTCCTCGAGCTGCTGCTCGGTCTCGATGCGCTTGGCGATGGTCGCCTTCTGTTCCGGCGTGAGCGTCGTCTGCTGTGCGGCAACAGGGGCCGCGATCAGAGCCAGACAGCAGGACGCCAGGCCGACCGACAGCGCGGTCCTGACAGAGTGGAGGGCAGGGCGCGGGGTTCGCATCGGGCGAAGCCTATTTCAGGGACGGTTCATCGAGTCTGACAAAACGGTCCAGTCAGAACAATGCATGACTTCCGGCAGGGGGCGGTCTGCCATCCAGACGTCCGCTGCCGGCGATCGCACGAAGCGACTGACATCGATGATGTGTGTCCAGTCCGGTTACGTCGCGGCGCTCCATGCATACGAATCCATCGACAACACGCCGTAGGTCATTCCGCCGTGCAGCACCTCGAACCGGTCGGCCTCGTCGCTGGCGCCGAAAGCCACGAGCAAGGGCAGATAATGTTCTTCCGTCGGATGCGCGCGCTCGGCGGACGGAGCGATCCGCCGATAGTCTTCGAGTGCACCCGCATCGCGCGCGACGAGGCGTTTGCTCGTCCAGTCCGCGAAGGCCTGAGCATACGGCGCGACATCTGCCGTCATGCGGATGTCGTAGAGGTTATGCGTGACGCTGCCCGAGCCGACGATCAGCACGCCGCGATCGCGCAGGGGACGCAGCGCACGACCCAGCGCGAGCGCACCGGCGGCGTCGAGGTCGTACGGCATGGCGAGCTGGAAAACGGGCAGCGTGGCGGCGGGTAACAGGAAGCGCAGCGGCGACCAGGCGCCGTGATCCCGCGGACGCGTCGCATCGGCGTGCACCGTATAGCCCGCCTCTTGCAGCAGCACGGCCGTCTCCCTCGCGACGTCGGGCGCGCCCGGAGCCGGGTATTGCAGGCGATACAGCGCCTCGGGGAAACCGCGGAAGTCGTGCAACGTGGCCGGCCGCTCACCGGTCATCACGGTCAGGCCCTGGGCCTGCCAGTGGGGCGAGACGACGAGTACCGCACGGATATCGATCAAGCCGGCGCCAAAGCGTTGCAGTGCGGGCCCGAGCAGACCGGGATCGAGTGCGAACGTGGGCGCGCCGTGGGAGATGAAGACAACGGGAGTGGTGGACATGGCAGGCGGTTCCTCTGCGGATATCGTCACGATATTGGTTCCTCCGGCGCGGATAATCGGCGTTTTGAACGACCCAGTGTTGCGCTTTATGAGACACTCCGGACGTCACGGCATACGGGGTAGGACGTGGACAAGGTCCAGGAAATGAGCAGTTTCGTGGCGGTCGTCGATGCCGGGAGCTTCGTGGGCGCGGCTCAGGCCACCGGCTTCACCAAGGCCGCCATCTCGCGCCATGTCGCCGACCTCGAAAAACGGCTGGAGGTGCGGTTGCTCCACCGGACCACCCGGCGGCTGTCGCTGAGCGAGGAGGGACGTCTTTTCTACGCAAGGGCGCGCGAGCTGCTGGCCGGGATCGCCGAGGCGGAGTCGGAGCTCACCGCCCGGCATGGAGAGGCCAGTGGCCTGCTTCGCATCACGGCACCGCTGACTTTCGGTGTGCTGCATCTTGCGCCATTGTGGGCGCGGTTCGCGCAGGCGCATCCCAAGGTGTCGCTGGACATCACGTTGTCGGATCGCGTGGTCGACCTAGTGGAGGAAGGCTACGATCTCGCCGTTCGCATCTCCACGCTGGCCAGCTCGACCCTGGTCAGTCGCACGCTGGGGACCACGCGGATGATCCTGTGCGCGTCTCCCGCTTACCTCGCCGCCCACGGCGCGCCCGGACGTGTCGCCGACCTGGCCCGTCACGCCGTGCTCGGCTACAGCTACTGGCCGGATGACTGGCAGTTCGTGCACGAGGGGGCGGTGGAGCGCGTCACGGTGCGCCCGGTGATCCGAAGCAATAACGGCGATACCTGCCGTATTGCGGCATTGGCCGGTCAGGGCATCACGTTGCAGCCGGACTTCATCGTGGGACACGACGTGCGCGCGGGGCGCTTGCACGAGGTGTTGCCGGGGCACGCCGCGGGCGTCATCGGCATCCACGCCGTGTATCCGTCGCGCAAGCACCTGCCGGTGAAGGTGCGTCGACTGGTCGACTTTCTCGCCGAGTCCTTCAAGGACGTGGACTGGAGCGCTGGCTGAAGCTCAGGCTTCCGGAGCCGGGATGCCGTGCCGGTGCAGCATGTCGGCAATCTCCGCGCTGACCCAGTCGAAGTGCTCGTCGCCGGCGGCTTCGAGCACGGCGTTCGACTGCATCGCGAACTCCGGCCAGAAAGCGTCGCGGTCGGGGTTGTCGCGCAAGCCGGTGGTCACCTCGCTGTCGAGGCGTTCGAGCATCTGGCGGAGTTCATCGCGGTTCGTCATGGACGGAGCGTACCCCCACGATGTGTCTGCCGCATGTAAAGGAGGGGGTTGACCTCGAGCGCGCTTGAGGTTGTTCAATGGGTGTCTCGCACATCGCAGGAGACCCCCATGCGCATCACCCGGATCACCCTTCCTTCCGTCGATGTCGGTGCCTGTGTGGCCTTTTATCGCGACGTCATGCAGCTCCCTGTCGAAGGGCGGCTCGTGCGGGTCGGCTGGACGACCCTCGAGATCGTGCCTGCGACGGCCGATACGGGCTCGGTCCATCTGGCGTTCAACGTATCGCCTCGCCGCTTCGAAGCCGCCTTTTCCTGGCTGCGCGAGCGAGCCCTGCTGCTGCGGGATCCCATGGACGAGGAGCGTTTCCGGCTGGGCGGTGCCTGGCGGTCGGATTCGGTCTACTTCGCCGGGCCGCATGACGCGGTGCTCGAGCTGATCGCGCGGGACGCGCTGGCGGACACCTTCGACGACGCCTATGAGGACGGTGTCGATGGCCCGTTCCACGGCATGGAGATCGCCTGCGTCAGCGAAGTGGGCCTGCCCACCGACGATGTGCCCGCGCTTGTGCGGGACATGGTGACGCGATTCGGCATCGCACCGTTCGGCGAGTCGTCCGACCTGTTCGCCCCTCTGGGCGATCACGAGGGTCTCTTGATCCTCGTCGACCGTGACCGCCGCTGGTTCCCCGACCTGCGTCGCGTGCCCGGCGCACTGGGCCTGCATGTCACGCTGGAAGGCGCGATGCCAACCGGCCACTTCGCCGATGCCAACGGCTGGTTGCTGACCGCGCGGACGGCCAAGACCGATGGCCGGTCACCTCGACTATCCTTGCCACAAGCGGTACGTCCCGCCGCGTCGGCCTCACCATGTCATCGACAGAAACGTTCAAATTCGTCCTGATCCTTCTGGTCGCGATCGTCGCGCTCGAGCTCATCGCGCGACGTCTTCGCCTGCCTACCGCGGCGGCGTTGCTGGCCGGTGGCATCGGCATCGCCTTTCTGCCTGGCATACCGGCGGTGAGCTTCGATCCCGAGCTGGTGCTGATCGTTTTCCTGCCGCCGCTGCTGATGGACGGAGCGTTCTACACGGTCTGGTCGGACTTCCGCCGCTACCTCGGCGGCATCCTCTGGCTGGCGGTGGGGGCGGTCGTGTTCACCACCTTCGCCGTCGGTGTCACGGTGCATGCCGTGTTGCCGTCGCTGCCATGGGCGGCATGTTTCGCACTCGGCGCCGTCGTTTCGCCGCCGGATGCTGTCGCCGCGAAAGCGGTGCTGGGCAAGGTGAAGCTGCCGCGTCGGCCGATGGTGTTGCTGGAAGGCGAGAGCCTCCTCAACGACGCGACCGGGCTGGTTCTTTTCCGCTTCGCGGTGGCCGCCGCCCTGACCGGTGCCTTCAGCGCTCAGGGCGCGGTGATGAGCTTCGCCGGCCTGGCGCTGGGTGGCATCGCGGTGGGTGCGCTGATCGGTGCGGTCGTCGTCCTGGTGCTGCGCCGGATGGATCAGGTATTTCTCGCCATCACCGCGTCGTGCCTCTCGCCATGGGCCGCGTACATCGGCGGTGAGGCCGTGCACGTGTCCGGCGTGATGGCGGTGGTGACGACCGGCATCATTTTCGGCTGGTACCAGCACGAGGTGTTCTCGGCGAACATCCGCGTGCGCGCCACGACCTTCTGGGCGGTGATGATCTTCCTGCTCGAAGCACTCGTCTTCATCCTGATCGGCTTTTCGCTGCGCGGTGTCGTGGAGCGGCTGGGCGGCCTCGGCGATGCGCTGCAGGCGCTGGGCCTTCCCATCCTCGCGGTGGTGGCCGCGGTGATCCTTTCGCGGTTCGTATGGGTGTATGCCACGGATTATCTGCGTCGGCCGCTCGCGCATCTGATCGGACGTGGAGCCGCGCCGCCGTCGCCACGGGAGTCATTTTTGCTGAGCTGGGCGGGGATGCGTGGGGTGGTGACGCTGGCCATCGCACTGTCGTTGCCTGAGGAAATGCCCGGGCGCGACCTGACCCTGGCCGCTGCCTTCGCGGTGATTCTCGTCACCGTGGTGTTGCAGGGCGGCACAATGGGGCCGGTGATTCGCTGGCTCGGGCTGGACCGTGTGGTGCATGTCGACATGGCGCATCTGACCGAAGGGCAGGCAGGTGCGTTGATCGATGCCGCGCAGCTCGAAGCGGTTAAGGCGCGTGCCTATGGCGCGGATGGATCGTTGATTCATCCGCGTCTGCTGGAGCAGTACACGTATCGGGCGACGATTGCGGAGCGTTTCGCCGCCGCGCCGCAGGACTTCACCGGCGGGCGGGAGTCACATTACGACGTGATCCTGGCGGCGATCGCAGCGGGGCGTGTTGAACTGCTCAAGCTGCACCGCGCAGGGCGGATTCATGACGATCTGCTGCATTATCTGGAGCGGGATCTGGATCTGCAGGAGATCGCTGCGGAGAATGATCGGCAGAGTCCGGTGTGAGGGCGGCGACGCTAGGGGAGCGTAATCGACACGCGAGCGACCTGCGCGGGGAGCTGCACGATGTCATCTTGGCCAGACACTGCACCGAGCGCCTCCCGCCTCAGTCCGGCGTGTAAAGCGAGCCAGCAGGTGATGCCGATGCCGGCCAGCAGACCGCCCACGGCAAAAGCGGATACGATGCGGCGCAACCGGAAGGCGGGAGCGTCGGGTCGGGCCCAATTCGGCGCGAGGCCGGTGGAGCCTTGCCTTGCCTGGGAGATCTCGTCGGCCACTCGAGCCATCAGGTAACGAAGTTTGTCCTCGTCATCCAGGTGGTAGCGGCCTCGGAAACCGAGTGTCAGGCACATATGGAAGACTTCGATAGCGGGTAGTTGGCTCCGACCGCGTTCGCGCAGGCGTTCAAGTCGGTCGAAGAAGTGCTCCCCCGCCAACTGATCGCCGTACAGCGCCAGCTGTAGTGGCGCCGACTCCCATGATTTCCGAAAGTCACAGACCGACGCGAGTACGGCCTCGTCGATTGCCGCACAGATCGCGTAGCCCGCGTCGTCGGCCGATGTCACCTCGATGCCCGCGGCAAGCGCACGCTTTCGTACGTCGCCGATGAGCATCCTGACTTCATTAGCCAGTCGTTCCCTATCCATCGGGACAGGACCGGCACGTAACATATGAAGCAACTGAAACGCTTCGGCGTACTCGTCTACGAGCGAGAAATCACCGCCAGCGTCCGCTGGTCGGTGGATCGATTTCAACGGAGGCGATCCCATGTCGGGATTCACGCGACCACCGCGAACATTTCAAGCGGAAGGTCTTCGAGGCCAGCCGGCGCAAAGACGCGCACTGCGCCTGTCTTGAGCATGCGCTCATAGGCGCCACCATGGGCCTCGAGCAAGAAGTACGCATATCCCGGCTTGACCGGAATCGTCGGCGGTGGAATCGGGATGTGGATCAGCTTGACGCAGGGAAGCGCGGAGGTCACCGCTTTCTCAACGTCATCCGACGCGCCGATCTTGAATCGTGATGACACCGACGTCGCGAGGTCCTGACCGGAAGTTCCAGCGGATACGCCCAGATAGATGGATGCGGAGGCATCGATCTTGGCGGCGTCGATGGTTCCGGTGAAATACGATTTCCCCGCTTTCTCAAGAGGGATAGGGATGAAGCGGGTCGGGATCACCGTGTCGACGAGCTTGTCGATCATCTTGAAAAGTAAATGAAAACCGTCGTGCGGTGCGTGGTGCTCGTAAGCAGGCAAGTCGGCGATACGGTATGCACGGGAAAAGGCCATCAGGCCGCCAGCCAGGCGAAGCAGCTCGTGATGAAGCCTCTCCGGCGAAGCGTCCGGAACTTTCTCGAGGTGCTGAAGTGACGCGGCGGCGCTGCTGACCGTATGCAAAAGCCAGAACGACGCGTGGTCTCCCGCACGGAAGGCAACCGCCTGATGAATCGGCTCCGCGTTCTCGGCCATCAGTGCGGCCGCTTTGGTGCGCAGATTCTCAAGCAGCGCCACCAGGCGCTGGAAGAGCGGTACCGACGACCCTATCGTCAATGAGGGGGGTATGAATGTCGGATCGATTTCGAACTTGCCGGCCGTCCCGCGATGCAGGCGGAGAACCGGAACCTTGCTCACGTCTGGCGTCGCTTTGTCATCGATGATGAGGCGGGGCGTGTAGACGGCGAAGTGTACGGACGCCGTCGCGGCATCGCCAAAAATGTCGGCGACATCGAAAGCCTCGTTGACGTAACGGCGACCGCTCTCGTCATTGAGCGCGACGTTGTTTGCGTCCAGGCGGGCGACAGGGAGCGCCACGCTGGCGATGAAAGATTGACACGTCGACGGGATGTCATGGAGCGAGAGTGGCGCGGGAAGCCGCGACGTAAGCGGCGTGTCGAGGTGCTCGCCGGTGGGAAGCACGACGTCGATCCTGAGCAGGGACAGGCTCTCGATGTGGCCGTTTACCTGCGCGGGAACCACTTGCCGTATACCCCAGGGAAACGGGTGAATCGCCCTGGACGTCGCCAACAGACGATCCTCCAGATGGCGGTCATGTGCCTGCAGGTGTTGTGGCTGAAGGAACAGTCCCTCGGACCAAAGGACTTTGGATGGAAGTGTCATGCGATCCTCTCGCTCGGTGTCGACGTCGATCGCTCGACGGACGTCCATTCAATGGGGCGCGCATCGTATCCCATGACGAATGCAGATGTGTATAGGCGTAGTCCTACGTTTCATCTTGGGCGACATCCAATAGATATCTCGTGCACTTCAGTTGACGATGTGCACATGAACGAATGCCGTACGAAGATCGACGTCGGCTCAAATTCTCAAACATATGTCGTCAGACATCTATATAAAGCGTCCGCCTGCGCCTACATGGTCCGCGCAGAAGTCATCGACGACGTAACAGAAAGGAATCCCATTGAAGAGTCTCTTCCGACTGGCCACGGTGCCAGTCCTTATCGCTTCGCTTTCCGCGTGCCAGAAGACGCCGACAAAGCCGCCTTTGCCGCCTTATGACCTTTGGATGGCGCGGGCGGAGGCTAGTATTCGTGCTCAGGACGTTGCCTCCGCGAAGGCGAGTTTTCGTAAGGCTGCTGAGGTCGATTCAACGTCCAAAGCACCGTGGCGACGCATGGCTGAGCTTGATTTCAATGCGCAGGACTACGGTCCGGCGATCACGGAGGCTCAGGAAGTTCTCAAGCGCGACCCCATGGATACGACGGCGCAGAGCGTGTTGACGGTCTCCGGTCTGCGCGTCGCTCTCGATGCGCTCGGTTTGATTCACAGTGAGTCGGACCCGAAGGGTCCTGCGCATCTGGAAGCCGCCAAGGTTGCACAGAAATTGCGCGAAACACTTGGCCAGGACTTGCTGCTGCCTCCCAAGAAGAAGCGTCGTCCTGCGAAGTCGGCCGCTACGACCGCCGCGGAACAGGCTCGTGGAGCAGCGGTGACCCGCGGCATCCACGACTCCAGTGACCCTTTTTCGGCGTTGCGTGCAGACAACTGATCCCTTTACCCGAGCATCGAGCCATGTCGAAACAAATCAGTTCGCAGAAGAAACTCCAGAAGGTCCGAAAGCCGCGCGTTCACCTCACCTACGAAGTAGAGAGGGGCGACGCCATCGAGGCCAAGGAACTTCCTTTCGTTGTCGGTGTGCTCGGTGATTTCGCCGGGCAGAGCCCTTCCAAAGCTAAACTCAGAGATCGTCAGTTCGTGCAGGTCGATGTCGACAACTTCGACGATGTGATGGCGGGGATGACGCCGTCCGCGAGCTTCACGGTTCCGAACGCGCTTGAGGGTGAAGGCTCCTTCGCCGTGAACCTCAGCTTCAAGGCGATCGATGATTTTCGGCCGGAATCCGTTGTCGGGCAGGTTGAGCCGCTGCGGCGGCTGCTCGAGGCGCGGGGGCGGCTGGCCGATTTGCGCAACAAGATGAACGGAAGTGACCTTCTGGAGGACCTTCTTGTCGATGTGCTTGCGAAGACCCGAAGTGGCGCGGTGTCTGAGGATGGGCTGGAGGTGGGCGCATGAGCGCAGCGGCATCGAGTGCTCCGGTGGTCGGCCACCCGATCGTGCTGGAAGATGACCTGGCTGAGATCATTTCACGGACTCATATCGCGCAGACGTCGGCGGAACGGGAGAGGGCGGCGGACGTGATCGGCGAGCTGGTCCGCGAAGTGATGGATGGCACGATCGTTGTGGCCGACTCCCTGGGGCGGTCCATCGACAGTCGCATTGCGCAGATCGATGAACTCATCTCCGCCCAGCTGAGCGAGGTAATGCACGCCCCAGAGTTCAAGAAACTCGAAGCGAGCTGGAGAGGCCTGCATTACCTATGCACCACCGCTGCGGGAGGCGCTTCGGTGAAGGTCAAGCTGCTCAACGCGAGCACCCAGGAACTGGCCAAGGATTTCCGTGCGGCCGTGGAGTTCGACCAGAGCGCCTTGTTCAAGAAGGTCTATGAAGAGGAGTTCGGTTCTTTCGGCGGGGCGCCGTTCGGCGCGCTCGTGGGTGACTTCGAGTTTGGGCGTCAACCTGAAGACCTCTACCTCCTCGAACAGGTGTCGCATGTGGCTGCGGCGGCACATGCGCCTTTTCTCTCGGCGGCATCACCTTCGATGTTTGGTCTTTCGTCTTACGCTGACCTGAGCAAGCCAAGGGACATGGCTAAGGTTTTCGATACGGTGGAGTACGTCAAATGGCGCTCGCTACGTGCATCGGAGGACGGTCGCTATGTGGGGCTCACGTTGCCGAGATACCTGGGTCGCCTGCCGTATGACCCTCAGGAAGGGCTGCCCACCGAAGGATTCGCGTTCCGCGAGGATGTCGACGGTACCGACCATGAGAAATACCTCTGGTGCAATGCCGCTTATGCGTTTGCCTCCCGTCTGGCATCGGCGTTCGTCGATTACGGATGGTGTGCTGCGATCCGCGGCGTCGAAGGTGGCGGTCTGGTCGAGGATCTTCCGACCCACACCTTCAAGACGGGCGATGGTGAGCTGGCCCTGAAATGTCCGACGGAGGTTTCGATTACCGATCGGCGCGAGAAGGAACTCAGCGATCTGGGCTTCATCTCGCTGGTTCATTGCAAGAACACCGACTACGCCGCGTTTTTCGGTGCTCAGTCGATTCAGAAGGCCGCCCGCTACAACACGGATTCGGCGAATGCCAATGCGATCCTGTCGACGCAGCTGCAGTACATCATGGCCGTGTCCCGCATTGCGCATTACCTCAAGGCGATGATGCGCGACAAGGTCGGTAGCTTTGCCTCGCCCTCCAGCGTCCAGACCTTTCTCAACGACTGGATCAGCCAGTACGTGCTTCTTGACGACAACGCAACGCACGAGGCGAAGTCGAATTTTCCGCTACGCGAAGCGTCGATCCAGGTGTCCGAGGTGGCAGGCAAGCCAGGCGTGTACCGCGCGGTGGCGTTCCTTCGCCCGCATTTTCAGCTCGACGAGCTCTCCGTGTCCCTGCGCCTGGTCACGGAGCTCCCTGCCGCTACAGGCGGCTGACCCCACGTTCCCCAACCCCCGAAAGGAAACTTCCCATGAAGAGTATCTATCTGAAATTGACCGGCCCCGACCTGAAGGGCGAATCGGCCGACAAAGACCACGACCAGTGGATCGAGATCACCGCCTGGAACCACTCGATCACGCAGCCGAAGTCGGGCTCGGCGTCCACTTCGGGCGGCCACACCGCTGAGCGCACCGAGCACGGCGACATGGTGCTGGTGAAGGATCTCGACTCGGCCAGCCCGCTGCTCTATCAGGCGGTGTCCAGTGGTACGACGTTCCAGACGGCGCAGATAGAGTTCTTCCGTGATGCGGGCGACGGCAAGCGCGTCAAGTACCTCGATATCCAGATGAAGAACGTCCTGATTTCCCACATTGCGCCGACGAACGATGGGAAGGCGCTTCCGTCGGAGTCTTTCTGTCTTAAATATGCCGCGATTCAGTGGAAGTACCAGAAGCAGAACATCGATGGCGGGCAGGGTGGCGTCACGCAGGGTGCGTGGAGCCTGACGAAGAATGACAAGACCTTTACGGTCTGATTGGAAAGGAGGTGGGCGGGCTACCGCCCGTCTCATCGAGGGAATATGACAAAGCAGGGAATCAAGGCGGGGCTGATCGACCGCTTGCTGGGTGTTGAAGATCCGTCCGGCGCGTTTCTTCCGGGGCACGTCAGCGAGGCCACCTATGTGGGTATGGCCGCCCGCGATATAGAGCGGTTGCTCAACACCCGGAACGCACGCAAAAACCTCACATCGGTGACGCGGAAAGGCGAGCGAACCGAGGGTGCGGCGGAGCCGGTGAGCGTAATCGACAGCTCGATCGTCATGTACGGGGTGCCCGATTTCTCCGCGCTGAGCCTGTCAAACGGCAATGACAGGCAGCGGCTGACCCAGGAAGTCGCGAAGGCCATAAAAACGCACGACCGGCGCTTCAGTCAGGTCGAGGTGACGCTCCCGGCAGAGGCCAGTGCCGGAGCCTCCCTGCACTTCGCCATTCATGCGCGTTTTCACATGGCCGGTGTCGCATCCGTCGTCGGCTTCGAAGCGTGCTTCGAATCGGCGAGATTGCAGTTCTCAGTAAAGCCGGAGGGCGGTCGTCGGGGATGAGATAACACTCACGCCGACGACAGACATCGATGAATACATTGCTCTCTTACTACGAGCGCGAAATAGCCGCGCTGCGGGAAGGTGCGCGCGAGTTATCCGACCGCTACCCACGGCTCGCCGCTGGGCTTCACATGTTTGATGAAGGTGGCGGCGATCCCGAAGTCAACAACCTGCTTCAGTCGGTTGCATTGCTGACGGCGCGGATCTCCATGCGGCTCGATGATGAATACGCCGGGTTCGCCGAGAAACTTCTCGAGGCCATTTATCCCGTTTACAGGCGACCTTTCCCAGCTTGCGCCGTTGCCCGCCTTACGCCGGGCAGCGCCGCCGAGGAATGGCCGGTGGGCAAAGCCGTGCGCGCCGGGGCGGGTGCCGCGAGTCGGATCTCCTTTACGACGCTGATGGCGGTAAGCACGCGTGATCCGGAGGTCACCGACGCGGCCTTTCATACCGCGGGCACGTTTCACTGCACGAGTGGCGCTTCATATTCAGGCCCTTACGTGGAACTGACCTGGCACGGACATGCGACCGAACGGCTGCGGGTCTTTGTCGACGGCGACCCCTCCGTGGTGGCGTCACTGCGCGATGCCCTTGGGCTGGGCGTGAAAGCATTGCTGATACCCGATCCCTCCCAAGATGGGCGCTACATGGATGGCGGCTCGGTGCGCGCGCTGGGGTTCGACGATGACTTTCGCGTTCTGGACGATCCCGGTACGGCTCACCCGGGCTTGCGCTTGCTCCGCGAGCTCTTCGCGTTTCCGGATAAATTCGGATTTTTCGACCTCGTTCATCCGCAGCAAATGGTAGGGGCGTCTTCGGGTCGGTTGATTGTCGTGCTCGATCCAGGTGTGACCGGCGATGGACATGCGCTCGAAAGGATGGGGTCGGCAAACCTTCTTACGCGCTGCGTAGCGGTTGCCAACATCTATCGAAGGACAGTTGGCCTCCCGGCTAACAGGCACGCTGGAACGTCTTTCGAAATAGACGCACCGGCCCTGGATATCTTGCCTGGCGGGCTCATAGCCGTCGACTCTGTTTTTGCTCAGTCCGCGGGCGACGTCGATGTTCGCCGCGAAATTCCGCACTTCTATGCCCTGCGGAGAGCCGGTGCGGGAGACGTGGGGCCATTTTGGATGGAGGGCGACCGGAATGAACGCACGGGTGCCGAATCGATCATGTTTGTCGACCGGGTGTGTGAGCCTGTCGATCTCGATTACGGTGTTAGCCTCGAACTCCGGTGCTGCGATGGCGATAGGCCATCTCGAATCGCATGCGGTACACCTGAGGCTAAGATCTCCTCCCGGTCGGAAACATCCAGCGCGACCGGGCAATTGATTACACGCCCGACAAGGGCCTCGCGCTTCCAACTGGGAAAACAGGCCACGTGGCGCCTGGTATCGCAGCTGGCATTCACGCAAGTGTCGCTTCTTGAGCCAAGTTGCAGCGTTCTAAAGCAGGTCATCGAACTATACGTTCCACCCACGTCGCGATGGGGCCGGCAAATGGTCAGTGCGCTCGTGTCGGTCCGGCACGAGGCAGTTACCCGCTGGCTTCCCGGAGCCTTCCCGCCGACGCTGGCGAGGGGAACAGAGATCGCGATTTCTATCGACGAGACCTGTCTGGTAGGGCTTGGGCTGCACGCGCTGTTGCGAGTGCTTGACGTCTTTTTCTCGCAATACGCTCAGATGAACAGCTTTACGGAGCTGGCCGTCTTGTCTTCCCACACCGGAAAGGAGTTGCATCGATGCGCCATGCGTACCGGTACCGGCCCGCTGATCTGACGCTTCGGCTGCTCACCACACCGCAGGTCTTCGAGTTTCATCAGGCCATACGTTTGCTCCGTCGCGTTCTGGTCCGCACGAAGGGAGAAGGTGTTCGGGCAAAGATCCGGTTTCGCAACAGTGTGTCGCTCTCGTATCCGGCAGGCGACATCGAGTCCATTCGGATCGTCCGCGACGGCCGAGCGATCGACGGGCACGAAGAGGCGTTGGCAGCACTGACCGACCCAGCCGCCGAAGTCGACGTAGAAGTGACGCCGGCCTTCATGGGGCTGTTCGGGACGTTCGGCGGGCTTCCGCTCGCTTACACCGAGTGGCTGTCCTCGCTAGAAATGGATCGTCAGGGCGGGATGGTGCATCCCTTCATCGACCTGCTCACCCGGCGGGCGATGGAGCAGTACTGCGAGGCGTGGCGCTACCGCCACCCCGTTGTCGCCTATGAAGAGTCGGACGCGAATCCGCTGGCTCGCAGCCTGGCGTCGCTGGCCGGTCAGGTGCTTAGCAGCGACGTAGTACGACATGCCCGGCCCTTGGCGGCTATTCCCGATAATCAGGTGGCCAGCATTTGCGCCGGCCTTCGTCAGACGCCCATGTCGGCACCGTACCTCAGCCGGATCTTGTCCGTTGCGTTGGGCGAGACCATCCGCGTCGAAGACTTCGTCGGCGCGTGGTATGACCTGCCTGGGCCGCTTCGTGCCAGCCTTGGCAACGCCAACATGCGCCTGGGCGCCGACATGATCCTCGGGAGTCGCAGCTGGCGGCGCGACGTTCGCGTGCGCATTCATATCGGACCTCTACGACTTGAGCGCTACCGGGCGTTTCTGCCAAAGGGCGAGGCGGCAGCTTCGCTACGGGTGTGGCTCGCGAATACAGTGGGCAGCGCCTGCGAATTCGAAGTGATTCCCATGCTTCACCGCGACGATGTGCAGGGTATCCGCCTCGGTCCATCGGGCTTTGGCCAGCTTGGTCGCGACGCCTTTTTGTCTTCAGGCCCTGCCCAGGTGCATCGCGGCGATGGCCGGTACATCCTAAAACTATGAAAGGGACTTTCCATGTCTGATCACCTGTCCGAATTGATAAGCTCCATGACTCAGGCCCTGCGCGGTGCGACCGCTCGAGCCGCCAATCTGTGCGTCGCCCACGGGCATCACGAAGTCGATATCGAGCATGTGCTGCTCGCAGCGCTCGACACGCGTGGCTGCGACCTCGACCTGATTCTGGAGCGGCTAGGGAATGTTTCGCCGCTGGTTCGGGCAGATCTGGAAAGTCGCTTACAAGTCTTTCGTAGCGGCAACGCGCGCACGCCGGTATTCGCGGGATTCATCCCGTCGCTCTTTGAGGAGGCCGATGCGGTCGCGAAGCATGAGCTCATGGACCAGCCCATCCGAACGGGCCACCTGCTGCTGGGATTGCTGGGCCGTGGCGACTGGAGACCGATGCTGGCCCGCGTGTCGCCGCATCTAGCGGCATTGGATTTGACCGCGGTGAGGCAGTGTATGGCGTCGCTTGGCATCGGCGCGTCGGAACACCCGGGCGAGGGCGCAGGCGCGGATGCAAGGGATCCAGGTAGCGACACCCGTCCTCTAAACGCGAACGGTCCTGCCTTGGCGTTGGAGCGGTTTACGATCGACCTGACGGAGCGCGCACGGGCAGGGCGGCTGGATCCCGTCGTGGGCCGGGAGAAAGAGACGCTCCAGCTGATCACCATCTTGTGTCGCCGCCGCCAGAACAATCCGATCCTAGTCGGTGAGGCGGGCGTCGGAAAGACCGCCGTCGTGGAGGGCCTCGCATTGGCGATCGCCCGAGGTGCAGTCCCGCCCCTTCTCAAGGAGGCGGAGATCCGGTCACTGGACATGGCGCTGTTACAGGCTGGCGCCAGCGTGAAGGGCGAGTTCGAAAGCCGCTTGCGCGACCTTCTGGCGGAAATTCAGGCCAGTCCGAACCCGGTCATCCTTTTTGTCGACGAGGCGCACACCCTTATCGGCGCCGGAGGCGTTGCTGGTCAAAACGACGCAGCCAACTTGTTGAAGCCCGCCCTTGCGCGTGGCGAGCTCCGCACCATTGCCGCAACCACCTGGGCCGAATACAAACGCCATGTCGAGAAAGACGCAGCCCTGACGCGGCGCTTTCAGCCAGTGAAAGTAGATGAGCCTGACCAGGAAACGGCGGAGGACATGCTTCGTGTTTTGGTTCCAACGCTGGAGGCGCACGCTGGTGTGCGAATCATGGATGATGCGGTGAAGGCAGCGGTCGCACTATCCGCCCGATACATCGCGGACAGGCAGCTGCCGGACAAGGCGATCGCCTTGCTCGATTCGGCGGTCGCACGTGTCATGCTGAGTCGCTGCGATCCGCATCCGGTCGTGACCATGGATGAAGCCTTCCTTACCCGGGCACTGACTCGTGTTGAAGCGTTGGCGCGGGATGAGGGTGACGGTGACCTGGCGCCAGAAAGCATGGACGAGGCGCAGGAACGGGTCGTACAACTTGCCCGAGGTATCGAGGACAGAAGGGCGGCCATCGCTGGCGAGAAGGCGCTGATCGAGCAGATCCAGTCCTCCGATAGCCACGCCCTTGAATATGTCGACGTCGTCGCGTCACGACTCGCGGCAACTCGTCGCCTTGCAGAACTTCAGGGTGACGCTCCCCTCGTGCCACGGGTGGTCGATGCCGGCGTTGTCGCCGCGGTACTGTCCGACTGGACGGGCATCCCGGCCGGAAAGATGACGCAGTCAGAGACTTCCGTGCTTAATCACCTCGAAGCTCGCCTGGCCGAGCGCGTGCTCGGTCAGGAAGACGCGCTTTCTCAGGTGGCGAATCGCGTGCGCGTGGCGCGTTCCGGCCTCTGCGATCCGGACGGTCCGCAGGGGGTGTTCCTGTTTGTCGGTCCGTCGGGAGTCGGCAAGACCGAAACCGCGCTCGCTCTCGCCGAAGTGCTGCACGGCAGCGAGCGGAAGCTGATCGCCGTGAACATGAGCGAGTACCAGGAGGCACATTCCGTCTCCAGTCTGAAAGGGGCACCCGCGGGGTATGTCGGTTATGGAGAGGGTGGCACGCTGACCGAAGCGATTCGTCGGCAGCCGTATAGCGTCCTACTGCTGGACGAGGTCGAGAAAGCCCATCCCGATGTGCTCGAACTCTTCTATCAGGTGTTCGACCGAGGCTACATGGCCGATGCTGAGGGACGCGAGATCGACTTCCGGCAGACGACAATCGTATTGACGAGCAATGTGGGCTCCAGGGCCGCGATGCAAGCTTGCTTCCAGGCGGAAGAGGGAGGGTGGCCGACATCGGGCGCGCTCCTCGAGGTCATGCTTCCGTTCCTCTACAAAGCGTTTAACGCGGCCTTTCTGGGCAGGTTGACCGCTGTTCCTTATTTTCCCCTGACCGACGACGCTTTCGAAGCCATCATCCGTGGACGGATCGATAAGCTGGGAGATCGCTTGAAACAGCGAGCCGGGCAGGACCTCGTCTACGACCAGTCGGTCGTGGACTGGGTGATGTCGCAATGCCGGGAGATCGATGCGGGGGCGCGTGATGCCATACGGGTGGTTGACGGAAAGGTTGCGGGGACGATCGCACGCGTCGTTATGGGGCGGGACGAGAAAGGTGTGCCCGGGGCAGCGCTGAAACTGACGGTTAACGGTGACGACTTCCTGTGCTGCGAACTGGGAGAGACGCGTGCTATGGAGGTGCAGTGTGTCTAAGCAAGTCCTTCGTACCGCTTTGGAAGGCATCTTGAATCCCGGGGCGAAGGTGACTCAGGCAGCTCGAACGATGGGCAGCATAGGGCTGTGTTTGACGATCGTATGGGGCGTCGTCGTTTTCGTCTTGCGTTGGATGACGGCCCACATCGAATGGGATGCTGCCTATATGGGTTGGACTAACCTTCCAATAAAGGGCAGCGTGGCCAGCATGATCGTGAGCATTGCGGCGTTTGTTATCGGCCTCATTCTGCGTTCTGAGAGCGCTGGCACAAATGGTAGAAAGGCCACCTTGGGTCTGCCTGTTTCTGACGATCTAGTCGAGAGGCAGAGAGAACGACTGGGTACGTGGCATTGAGCGGCTATTGTCGCCGTACTACGACTTTTCCCATGACCTCGTCGGTCTCCGATTGATGAATTCGGGCGAGACTCCCGCGCCGTGTTGCTCGGTCAGAAAGGCCCAGATCCCCACACACTCGTGCTAAGGGCATACATCGGCATCACCTTGACACCGAAGCCGGCGAATCGCCGGGCATTAGGCAGAGAAAGATTCTGAAAAACTGACATTTCTTTGCTAAGACCGCGCACTTCATGCCGCAGGTCATTTCCTGCGCGTGCGTATGCCGCGCTCAGAAGCATCAACTCACGAAGGAGCGCCAATGAAGGATTACTGCCCGTTCGAATCAAGTTTCGACCATGAGGTGGCGAATGGATAAGCTGCGCCGCACCAGCCCCCTTTGGACATGGAAGTCCCCCAGCAAGCCTGTCGTCGACTCCGCATTTTCTCATACCATGCTGGTATGTTTTCTCACCATTGCGTGGTGCGCTGTCATCGCATTGCTTCATTGGGCAGCACCCCACTTCGAATGGTTGACCTTTAGATCATGGCGCACGTTGGCGTTTAAAGGCGAGCTGGTGATGCTGCTCGTTGCTATCGGAAGTTTTGCGACAAAACTGGTGATGATGTCCGAAGAGGAGAAACGGCACGAGCGCCTTACCGCCGTTGAGCATGGAACGAGCAAGCTGGAGATCAGGTGTATCCATGTCATTGTCGGACCACGCTCGCAGGTCGATGCGTGGAACGCCGTTCGCCATGGTAAGGAAGGCTGGCAGAACAAGATCGCAGGAGGCCGCAGCGGGAGGTCCTATAAGGGCGCCAAAGCCTACCCGGCCGACGCCATCGCTGAGCTTTTCGATGCGATCGTACCGGCGCTTCCTGGTGCCTGGCCCATTCCTTTGCTGGTATGGCCCCCATCCGATAGCGATCGCTTAGCGTTCGATCCCCTCGACGCGTTTACCGACTCCATTCGCCACGGCTTCTTCTTTGTCGAAGAACACCCTGCCGAAAAGCGAAAGAGCGAGCATCTCGCCGACACCATCTTTTCCATGTTCGACGACAACCCCGCCCTACCCATACTAGTGGTCATGGCAGCGGACGGGAAGAACTTCCGTGTAGGCGCCGATAGCGGCGTAACGTCGAATGCCAGCCTGATGGTGCTTGTACACCGGGAGCGCATCGAAACGTTGGTCAAGCCGTTCCTTATCGAAGACATCCCCGGGAGAGCAACGCCACCCAACGCGCAGCGAGACCTGATCCGCATTTACCGAGACCAAGTCGCAAGCGATCCGCACCATGGAAGAAGTAAGTACTGGATGGACATGGAATGTTGGCGCGTCCACGCGCAAGCATTCATAAAGAATCATCCCACCCCCGGGTACTCGTCGGCAGGCATTCACCTGCCTTCACCATGGATGAGGGCGTGGTTCAACCAATTCGATAAAGTGCCATCTGTGGCAACGCTTCATCGCCCGGTATCAGTCTCCCACAGGGCGGTTGACCTTTCGAAAGACCGCGCGGACGCGCTGTCCTCCGCCTGGAAAGCAGTACTCACGAACCATCCGGACACACCGGCTCCTCAACGAGCCGTTTTGGGTGAAGCAGCCGACGAACGCTTTCAAGACGCACTGCGCGAACTTCTCACCTTGAGCAATGCCGAGCACAAGCGGTATCTGGCTCAGTTGTCGAACGTCCAGGAAATCACCGGCAGCCTTGGCAGCAGCGCAGATCCAACAACGATGGCGTTAGCGGTAGCGGCATCACGACAAGCCGGTGATGTCTCGGCCCTTGTCTCCATCGCGGATGGCTCGGTCAGCGTGGCATTGATTGAACCGGCGGGTTCTTCTCAAACATAACGCGTAGAAGCGATCCCTCGTTGCAACGAGCAACGAGGGGTCTGGACCACTTTCGCCATACCTCTACGAAAGATCAATGCTGCGCTGACGCTGGCGCTTTCATGGGATAGCCAGCCTTCTCATTGTCCTCGTCGTCACAGCCCGGCTTCATGTCGACATCGCACCGAACGCTTCTTTGATCAGTCAGGCCGTTGTCGACAATGTCGTCAGCGCAGCGCAACTGAAGGCCGTATCCTTCGCGTGGCTCCATGCCAACCACGCGCAAGAGATACGAGGGCTCTCCTACGCCTTCGTACCAATCGCGAATTAAGCTGTATTTCGATCCATCGTTGACAAATCCGAACTCGAAGAAGATCGCTTGCATATCGGCCAACATCGCATAGTAGAAATCGCTCTTCTTGTTATTTTTCGCATGATGCGTGATCTCCGGCTGGCCCGGCGACCCGTACCTAAACGTTGTGTAATCATCGTTGTTCGCAGACGATCTACTGATAGAAACCGTCTTCCTGCTTTTGAACCGACACGAAAACACGAGAGACTCGTCGCTCGCGAAGACACTGGCATCCGGGTTCGAACTTGTATTTGCGGCGAGCAAGGCGAACGCAATTGCCATAGATATCATGTCTTCGCCTATACTCTCAAAGTAGATATCGGTGATATTCGTTCTTTTCAAACGAGCATCCGACCACCTTATTCGAATCGCACGGAACGTCGGTGACTGCGTTGAAATTCGTGTCGTTGAACTCCCCGTCACACGGGATATCGTGTAGTGAATCGGAACCCTTGGCGTGCACACGAACGCCACGAGCCGTCGTACCGCTCTGCATGTCAGTCTGGCGATACACCGTGTAGTCGTATCCCAAGCGTGAGAAGCCTACTTCAAATATGCCGGTCAGGCGGCCATGCAGCACTCCATAGTTGAACGAGCTGTCCTTTCCTACGATGTCCGTATGTTGCAGTTCGGTCAACCGACGCGACCGAAACGATAGGTCAGGCTCCCGCGGTCTGCGGACCTGCAGATCGAAATGAATTTTGTGGTACCTACTGCGCAGGAGAAATGAAGCGATTCGCCTGGCTTGCACAGGTCACCTGAGAATGCCGGAACGCTCGGAGTAAGGCATCCTGTCACGGCAAGCCTAATAGCGCGACTTCTTTTTGCAATCATGACCTTCCTTGATTTTTGCTATATGCGAATGGTCCATTTTTTTGTTCTTGAATGCCCGAATACCATGACCTCATCTTTTTTGTTGACGGACGATGCCTAGGGCCCGCAGATCGAATACCCGACCACGCATCGACGTAGTCTTGTCCACCGTTGACTGCAATCGATGCGACGAGCGACAAAGATGTGACTGTCATGTCAACTTTGAGATTAATTAGATTATCATTCATCATTTATCGCAAATCCGGCACTCCGCGCCGATTTATAGTCGGCGCGCCGCTAGTTATTACCTCCGATCAGCGTAGTTACAGCCTACGACTGCTCGCGGGTCGCACGAACCGTTGGTTTCGTCGCTAAGTCCATTGTCGACGATGTCGCTAACGCACCGAAGGTCCAAATGCCTGCCGTTCTCGTTTTCGACCTCGTCAACAAGCAGGTGATATGAGAGCGACTCTCCGTCGCCCCACTTTCGCACCAGTAAATATTGATACCCTCCATTTTTGAAGCCTATTTCGAAATAGGATGCGAAGCGCTGTCGCAAACCAGCATAGAAGAACGGGCCGGTCTTCGACGCATCACCAGCGAACTCAAGCTCAATCTGCGAAGGCTTTCCATATCGATAGACGAGAAAATTACCTTCTGCGATAGCTCGCGTACAAAGTGAAACCATCTTCCTATTCTGTAGCCTGCACGAAAAGATTTCCGATTCGTCGTTGACGCATGAGTTACTGGCCGCACGTGCCTCACCCACAGTCAAGGTCGCCGCCACAAGAATGACTAGCGATCTAGTCATTTTCTTTGATCGCACCATATGCCCTTGACATCCGAACATCGTAATCATCATATTGCGGCCCGTTGTAATTTTTGGCAATTGCCGTCCAATCCTTCTGGCGAATCGCAGTAAGAAGCCGAGGATTTTTTTTCATAAAAGACACTAGCGCCTTCAAATGATTTGACTCGCTTTCGCTCAACGCACGGACGAAAGCGTCCACTGACGAGTGTCCGCAGGCCTCATAATTAAACCCCATGATCTGAAAGGCTCCCCAGGAGGCAGACATTAGTGCTTCATGAGGAGAGATCGCGTAAGCCTTAAGAAGGCGCTCGTACTGCTTTACACTGTCTCCGTAAAGTATCTTTTTTGGTGTCTCACGCTCACCATGTACCAGCTTTCGCACGTAATGAGCCGAATCACTAATCTCTTGGTGTGTGAGGTCATAGGCACCGCCAGTTCGGCGGTGAAAGATATGCCGCTCGTAGAGTATGGTCGGCACGATATCGTCGCCTTCGTCCAAGATTTCCCCAGGGCGAAAAAATGGTCCAGGGTAGCCAGTTTCAACCTTGGCAATAGCTTTAATAACTTCGGCTTCGCATTGGAGATCGTTCGCAGCTTCAACAAAGTCTTCTTCGGAAAGCTCGTGACCCGAAAAAATTTCTAGGAATGGCAAATCCACCTTTTGACCGGCTATCGTCATCCTTGGGAAACGCTGAGCAGGGACACGGAAGTTATCAACCCACCCAAACGGATGTATGTGGTGCACCTTCGCGTCCGAGGGAAACCCTGCCAGCTTCCCCGCCACCTCATTCCACCAACCACTCTTCTCCTGCCGCTCCATGTCCACATGCCAGTCGGCGTTCATATACGGATTCAACTGCGTCCATCGATCGATATTGCTGCTCCAGTGACTCTCGAAGCGTACGATCTGACGGCTGACGCGATGAGCGATCCACGGACGTTGCTGAGCCTCGCCAATATCGGACGACACGACACTCCCTCGGCGAGTACCGACGAGGCCGATGATGTGCTCCAGGTTCGTAATGAAGTAACTGGCGCCCAGTTCGGTCGTAACCGCTTCAAAGGCATCCCTGTGCTCGTCGCGCACGTCGCCCATCAGACAGACGCTCCGCTGAAGTGCCGCCATCGGTTCGAACATGGTCGCGTCGGAAAGATGAAACGCAGGCCACGCATGCGGACTCTCCCAGCGCGTCCCCGGGTGATCCTTTGAACACACCCAGCCAAGCAGACATTCGTTTCCGTCGTCGCCTATTGCAATCTGCCACCAATGCGTCCCATCGATGTCGACGAAACGTCGTGAAGCCTCCAGGTCGTTCAGCTGCCCACGGTTGAGTGAAAGCTCAAAGTCCGCGACGAGGTCGGCATCTTCCGTTCGCAGCGGCGGTGCATCCCACAGCGGGATGTTGGCATCGGGGGGCTGGTCCCTATAGGCCCAGCGCGGCGCGCTATCGCCGTCGGGTATCAGGATCTCGCGCTGCGTGTACAGCGCCTTGTTTGTCCGATTCAGTCGGCTGTAGTGGGCGCTGTCGATGCACGGCGTGCCGTCCCCTTTCGCATAGTCCCGGGCAATCGCGCCTCGCGGAAGGGTCGAGTGCACCGGCACCCGCTCGATGCGGTGGATGGAGCCGTAAACGAAGCTCCCCGTCGTCGATACGCCGGCCGGGGGAACCAGGACATAACCCGGGGTAAGCGTCATCTCGGCAGCTCGCGGACCCCGACACAGCTTCGCACCCTTTTCGACAATCAACATGGGCTTCTCGGCTTCGGGAAGCGCCGCCACTCGCCGTCGTGCTTCAGCCAGATAATCAGGGAATTCCGCACCGGCAAAGACCTCGATCGCCACACGCGCTTTCAGGCGAGGCACCCCGCCCTGCGGTTCGGCCTGATGCTTGCCCGGATTTTCTCCGAGAAACCCCAGTAGATCACCCGCCTTGACCGGGCAAGGCGGGTCGAGGACGA